>NZ_JBFIGO010000029.1:0-28634 GCF_041602295.1 Spongiibacter sp.
GCGATGGCCGCCGCAGCGTGGTCCTGAGTAGAGAAGATGTTGCACGACGACCAGCGCACTTCGGCACCCAGCGCGATCAGCGTTTCGATCAGCACGCCGGTTTGAATGGTCATGTGAATGCAGCCCAGAATTTTGGCACCCGCCAGCGGCTTGCTGTCGCCGTATTTTTCGCGCAGCGACATCAGCGCCGGCATTTCACTTTCGGCGATATTCAATTCTTTGCGGCCCCATTCGGCCAGGCTGATATCGGCAACTTTGTAATCGCTGAAGTTTTCTACTGCGGTAGCAGTGGCAGTCATAATTCTATCCTCAATTTTTCGCAAATTTTCTGCGTCTTACAGCGCCGCCTTAAGAGCCTCGGCGCGGTCGGTTTTTTCCCAGCTGAAGGCGGTGCTAGTCTCGCTGCGCGTCTCGCCGTTTTCCGTCCACTCATAGGTATGCTGGTAGGGCTCGCGACCGAAGTGACCGTAGGCCGCAGTGGGCTGGTACATCGGGTGAGCCAGGTCGAGCATGTTGGTGATACCGAAGGGGCGCAGGTCGAAGACTTCGCGCACCGCAGCAACCAATTTGTCATCGCTGACTTTGCCCGTACCAAAGGTATTAATAGAAATCGACGTCGGCTCGGCCACGCCAATGGCGTAACTCACCTGGATCTCACAGCGGTCGGCCAGGCCGGCGGCAACGATGTTTTTAGCCACGTAGCGGCCGGCATAGGCAGCACTGCGGTCTACTTTAGAGGGGTCCTTGCCAGAGAACGCACCACCGCCGTGACGGGCCATGCCGCCGTAGGTATCGACGATAATCTTGCGACCCGTCAAACCGCAGTCACCCACCGGGCCGCCAATGACAAAGTTGCCGGTCGGGTTGATATGAAACTTGGTGCCGGCGTGCAGCAGTTCAGCGGGCAGTACGTGCTTGATGATTTCCTCGCGCACCGCCTCCTGCAGGTCGCCCTGACTGATCTCCGGATTGTGCTGGGTAGACAGCACCACCGCATCGACGGCGACAGGCTTGCCGTTTTCATAACGCAGGGTCACCTGGCTTTTAGCATCTGGACGCAACCAGGGCAGCACGCCGTTCTTGCGCAGATAGGCCTGGCGCTCAACCAGACGGTGTGAGTAATACAGCGGCGCCGGCATCAGCTGCTCAGTTTCATTTGTCGCATAACCGAACATCAGTCCCTGGTCACCCGCACCCTGATCTTCAGGCTTGGCGCGGTCCACGCCCTGATTGATATCCACCGACTGCTTGCCAATGGCATTGAGCACCGCACAGCTGGCGCCGTCAAAGCCCACATCAGAACTGTTGTAGCCAATACCACTGATCACGTCGCGGATAATATCTTCCAGATCGACATAGCAGGAGGTGGTCACTTCACCGGCCACCACCGCCATACCGGTTTTGACCAGTGTCTCAACCGCCACCCGCGCGTGCTTGTCGCGGGCGATGATCGCGTCGAGTACCGCATCAGAAATCTGATCGGCCATTTTATCTGGGTGTCCTTCCGATACCGACTCGGAGGTGAACAGGCTGTATTCAGACATCGATTGTCTTCCTCATCATTGTGGGCCCTGCGGCCAGCTCGTTATTTCCTACCCAGCGTTGATAAACTGCCGGATTTGTACGCGAAAACCATTCAGTTGGGCCAGATATACCGACGGCCCCTCTTCCATACCGCAGGCCGAGGCCCACTCAGTTAAATCATCGGGCGCGATGCCCAGCCACAGATCGCCACAGGCCTGGCGCGCCCAGTTCTGGTCGTGGGGACAGAGTTCCGCCACACAGAACAAACCGCCGGGGCGCAGCAGCCGCTGCACATCGGCAAAAATATCCGACGGCGACGGCAGGTGGTGCAGCACCATATTGGCGACCACGCAATCGGCCTGATTCGCTGGCAGGGCCGCACTGCGGCTGTCACCCAGCACAAACTCGATGTTGCCCAGGCCCTGCTCGGTCGCCGCCTGGCGCGCCTTGGCCAGCATCGCCTCGCTGTTGTCCAGGGCGATCACCCGCGGGTAGCGCGCGGCCAATTCGGCGAGAAAGGCACCCTCACCGGGGCCTACCTCAATGGCCAGTTGACCGCCGTCGGGCTGGCTGGCGCGCAGCAGCTCCGCGCAGCTTTGGCCGTAGACGCCGTAGGCCACCATCTGTTCCTGCTGCTCACCAAACTCGCCGGCATGCTCGGTAAAGAAGGCCCGCGAGCGCTCTGCGCGCTCAACCACCACCTCGTCCAGACGCTGCTGCTGGCCGCCATCCAGCGAAAGCTGATCGGCCGCCGCCAGCATGGCCGCGTGTAGCTCGCGCAGCGGCTCGCTGCCCGCCTGACAATTGCGGCGATAAAACAGACTATTGCCCTCGCGGCGGCGCACGACCAGACCGGCAGCCGCGAGGATTTTTAGGTGATGGCTCATGCCCGACTGGCGCACATCGAGAATCTGACACAGCTCCTGCACGCTGTAGGCGTCGCGGCGCAATACCCGCAGCACTTGCAGGCGCAAGGGTTCAGCGCCGGCCTTGCACAACTGCAACAGCCGGGTACTCAGATCAACGTCTGGCGGTGATGACTCAGAGGACACTGCGACCGCCGTCTTGCAAGAGCGTGCTTCCATGGCGGCGCAGTGTAACAGCGAACAGCTCTATATCAAAATATTTTGATATAGATTGCCGATCGGTAACTATTGGGCGAGGGGCGCAGGCTGCGCGGCCACACGCGACGGCAGCGAGTGACGCACAATCCGCCACAGCACCTGCCCGAACTGACGCGGCAGCGAACCGGTATTGTAGTGCTGACCGTAGCGACGGCAGATTTCCCTCACCTCAAGCGACATTTCCGCATAGCGGTGTGCCGGCACAGTGGGAAACATATGGTGTTCGATCTGATGGCTCAGATTACCCGAAAGTACGTGAAACAGCTTGCCGCCACTCAGGTTGGAGGAGCCCCGCAGCTGGCGGAGATACCAGTGGGCACGGCTTTCATTGTCCAGCACCGACGGCGGAAACACCTCGGCATCCGCCGTGAAATGGCCGCAAAAAATAATCGTGAAGGTCCATAAATTGCGTATCAGATTGGCCACCAGGTTGCCGCTCAACACCGTCAGGAAAAAGGGGCCAGCCAACAGCGGGAAAAACAGGTAGTCCTTCAGCAACTGTCGACGACTTTTCCGCCACAGCGGCCGCAACTCCTGCTTTAACTGCGACCACGACTTGCGGCCCTTGGCCAACTTGCCAAGTTGCAACTCCTGGATGGCAACCCCCCACTGAAATAACAGGGCGAGCAATACCGCCGCAATCGACTGAAAAAGAAAACCCGCATGCCAGCGCTGCTCGGGAAACAAGCGCAGCAGGCTGTAACCGACATCGTCGTCAATGCCTTCAATGTTGGTGTAGGTATGGTGTTTGTAGTTGTGGCTTTCACGCCAGTTGTCACCGGTACCCACGGTATCCCATTCATAGCTGGCACCGCGAAGGTCGGGCTCATTCATAAAGTCATACTGGCCGTGCATCACATTGTGGGCGATCTCCATATTTTCCAGGATCTTGGCCACTCCCAACATCCCGGTGCCCAATAGCCACGCCGGCGGAAATATCCCCAGAAACAGCAGCCCGCGCCCGCCCATCTCCAGGTACTGCTGCACGCGAATAACTTTGCGCAGATAGCGCGCATCGCGCTCGCCAACATCGGCGATGGCCCGTTGTTGCAGGGCGTCCAATTCCCTGCCGAAGGCCGCCAATTCCCGCTCACTTAGTACCCGACTTTTCTTCTGGCTCATAGCCCTGCTCCTTATAGATTCAATTCAAGGTCGCTGCGCGCACGACTCACACACAGGCGCAGCGCTCCCTGGCCGCGCAAACTGGCGCCATTTAACTGGTTTTGACTCTCACCACCGCTCTGCTGACAACTACAGCTGTTGCAAATCCCCATGCGACAGCCGCTGGGCACAGACATGCCCGCGTCCTCCAATGCCTCCAGCAGCGATTGGCGACTCGACACCGTCAACGTCCGGCGACTGCGGCTCAGTGACAACTCAAAAAAGGCCTCCCCCTCGCCACTGTCCGCAACCGACTTTGGCGGACTAAAGGCCTCGGCGTGAAAAGCGCTGATCGACTCCGCCAACAACTCCCTGGCTGAGGCCACAAAGGCGCTGCCACCGCAGACCACCGCCTCGGCATAGGCGCCATCGCTCAGCAACTTTTCGGCCAGCGCCGTATCGAGCCGGCCCGACTCATAGCCGTCACTGCCGCCACTGTCGCGGCAAAAGCGCCGCACACGAAAGCCGCGGTGCTCGGCCTGCAAACGCTCCAGCTCCTCGGTAAAACAGAAACGACCGGGCTGTTTCTCCCAGTACAGCAACTGCCCCTTTAGCGCCCGCCCGGCCGCTGCGCGCTCGGCAAGCACATTGAACACCGCGGTAATACCGCTGCCCGCCGCCAACCACAGCGCGGCGGCTTCGCCGTCAGCGCGCAGCGACTGCCCCAAGTCGCCAAACGGCTGACTCAGTTCCACCACATCGCCCAAGCGCAGCTGATCGTGAAGGTAATTACTCATCAAGCCCTCGGGCTCGCGGCGCACCGTCAGGGTAATTTTTCGCCCCTGCGCCGGGCGAGACAGGCTGTAGCTGCGACTGTGGCGACGACCGTTGATCTCCAGCGACAAGGTCACATGCTGCCCCGCGGTCGTCGGCACAAAATTGCGATTGCCCTGCAGCACCAGGCTCACGGTGTCATCCGCCTCGCGCCGCAAGCCGCACACCCGGGCAAAAACCCGACGCCAGGCGGCGGTAGTACCCAGTTCACGCGCCCAAAAATCATACTGCTCCGCGGTGACAAGAGTACTCAGCAAACCGGCAACGACAGGCCGCCGCTGGGGCAGACCACTACTCGAAGGGGTAAACAAGGCTTTCATAAGGCATCTCGACTGGTGATTTTTCGACCAATATACACTTGTATTTATATCTGTCAATACAAGTGTATATTCATTTGTATATTTACCTGTATATACGCACGTTATATTTGCCCTTACACTGGGCACTCCAGCGACAGCAATACAGACGAGACAGGTGGAGAAAATGGGTATTCGAGCGAGAAGGGCGGCCAAGAAAACTGACGCCAGCAGCCGGCGCAATCAGGTCAGCGCGCAAGATTTGATGGACGCCGCCGTCCGCCTGCTCGGCGCCCACCGCAGCGTTTCCACACTCAGCTTGCGCGAAATTGCCCGCGAAGCCGGGATTGCGCCCAACAGCTTTTACCGCCACTTTCGCGATGTCGACGAACTGACCGTCGCCCTTATCGATCAGGCCGGGCGGGCGCTGCGCGGCATTATTCGCGAGGCCCGGCAGCGGCTATCGATGGAGCGCAGCGCCATTCGCACCTCGGTAGAAGCCTTTATGGAACAAGTCGATGCCGAAGAAAAACACATTCAGGTCCTGCTGCGTGAGATGTCCACTGGCTCCGATGCCTTTCGCCAGGCGGTGGAGCGGGAACTCAACTACTTCGAAGATGAATTGCGCGACGAGCTAGAGCGCATGGAAAAGCTCACCGGCCACGCCAGCTACCAGCCGGCACTGACCGCCAAGGCCATTACCCGGCTCGTCGTTGCCATGGGCGCCAGCGCCGTCGAGCAAACGCCGGAACAGCGCGCCGAACTCATCGACCAGACCGTCGTCATGATCCGCATGATTATGGAGGGCTCGCAGTCGCTGGCGAAAAAAAAGCGCAAGTAGCGGCGCTCCGCCACCCATAAAAAAAGGAGCCAACAGGCTCCTTTTTTTATGCTGCCAATCGCTTAGCGAATCGGCGTCAGCACAATCGGCAGATCATCGACCGGCTTGGGCAGGGGCACGGTCTGCATCTTGTCGCTGAAATTATCCGCCAGTTTGAACTCATAGCGGCGCAGGAATTGATGCAGGAAGTTTTTCACCTGCATCAGCGCAAAGTGCATGCCGATACACTTGTGGGCGCCGCCACCAAAGCCGACAAAGCTAAAGCTGTGGCGCTTGTGCTCCAGACGCGGCTCCAGCCAGCGATCGATATCAAATTTCAGCGGCGCATCCCAGTACTCGGACATGCGGTGGGTATGCTGCGGCGCAATAAACAAAATGGTGTTCGCCGGAATCTTGTAACCCCCCAGCTCGCAGTCGTTAATGGTGCGGCGCTGCATCATCATCACCGAGGGGTGCAGGCGCAGAGCCTCTTTCACGGCCACCTCGGCCAGCGGCATTTTTTCCAGATCGTCGTACTCGAGAAACTCCTTGTCCACCGCCATTGCCTCCTCGCGCAGGCGCTGCTGCAGCTCGGGGTTTTGGCCCAAGTGGAACAACAAATGGCTCAGCGCACTGGTCGTCGTGTCGTGAGCGGCAAACAGCAGGAAGCTCATATGGGCCACGATGTCGTCATCCGAGAAAAACTCGCCTTCCTCGGTCTTTTCCTTGGTGAAGAAGGTAAAGGTATCGATGCCATCGCCGTTGCGACGCTCTTCGATCAGCCCGCCAAAGAACTCTTTCAGATAGCGCTCAGCCTTCTTGCCCTTGCCGTAGGCGGTGCCCGGCCACTCCTTGGTGACAATCCCCATCAGGCCGTTGGCGATATCCAGAAAAGCCTTGTTGAGCTTCTCGGCGCGCTCATCGTCTTTGCCCAGGCCGACAAAAATGGTCGCCGCCACATCCAGCAGGTTTTGCTTAATCGCCGGGAAGAACAGCATTTCCTTGTTCTTGCCCCAGCCCTCCACGGCCTCACCGATCATCGGCCCCATGGTGTCGATATAGCCCTTCATCGCGTCATTCTTAAACGCGGTTTGCATCATGCGGCGCTGAAAGCGGTGCTCTTCGTGATCGCGCAGCAACAGGGCGCCTTTATAGAAGCGACCCAGTGAACCCATGTAGCCCATCTCGGCGGAAAAGTTTTTGTGCTTGTCGAGATAGATTTCTTTATAGAGGTCGGGCCCAACCAGCAGCACGCCCTTAAAGCCCGCCAAACCGAAACGCGACACCGGGCCGTACTGAGTGTACTGCTTGTCGATGGTGCCGTAGAGATCCTTTACCAGCGGAAAGGTGTGACCGATAACCGGCCAGCCAAAATTGCCGGGGATATGGTCCAGCTTATTGTTGTTTGGGGCGAGTTTGTAATCGGTATTTACTGCTGTGGCCATGCTATGCCCTCCAGTGGGGGGGTCGTGATTAGTGATATTATTTTCCGATCATCATAGAAGGCGACCCGATACATATCAAGCGTTCGATATGAAATATTATTCATCTTCCGGTATAGTTGCGCCCCAACCCCGCAACAATGCATACCACCATCACGCCAAGAGGTCAGGGCCGCAGTGAGGAAAGTAGATCACGATAGTCGTCGCGAAGAGGTGGCAGAAGCTGCCGCTAGACTGATCGCCGAAAAAGGCCTGGAGGCGCTCACCACCCGCGCGCTGGCCAAGTCACTGGGCTGTTCCATCGGCGTGTTATCGCATTATTTCAGCAGCAAAGAAGAAATTGTCATCGCCGCGTTTCGCTGGGCAGATCAGCGCATCGACCTGCGCATGCAGGAAGCCATCGCCCACGGCAACCCCAGCCTCGACCACTTCTTCCCGGTCATTAAGGCCGGCCTGCCGCTGGACGAGGAGTCGGACCTGGAATGGCGGGTGCGCCTGAACCTGCACACCTTCGCCCTCACCCACAGCGACAGCCTGCGGGCGGAAAGAGAAAAAGATCAGCAGTTTCACGAACTGATGGAAGGAATGATTCGCAGCCTGCAACAACAGGGCCAGCTGCGCAGCGACCTCAGCGCCGAAGACATTACCAATGTCGCCTTTGACCTGGTGATCGGCGCCGCCAAAAACCTGGTGCTGAGACCGTTTGCAGAGCGCGAAGCCCGCGCCGAATACCTGTTCAGACTCATTGAACAGCTGCGCCCGCCGGCCTGAGCGGGGCGCAGCGAACAGCGCTAAGCGCGACTTTTTTCAATCACCTCAGTCGCGTACCACTGCATCATCGCCTTTTTCTCTTCCAGCGTTTTGTCATCGGGCTCAGAGGCGTAAACGTCGCGGAAGGCCACCAGCACCTCGTCGACACCGATATCTTCCAGGCGCTTAATACCGTCGGCACTGTAGGCCTCGGCCGTCATCGCTTGGAATTCAAAGGGCAGGTGGTCGCGGCCGTATTCCACGCGGAACTCATTGATCTGATCAATCATTCCCTTGATGGCCGACAACTCGCCACCGGCGGCAATCCAACCGTCACCCAGGCGCGCGGCGCGGCGCAGTGCCGGCTTGGAATGGCCACCCACTAAAATCGGCGGGCGCTCCTTGGGTACCGGGCACAGCTTGATTTCCGGCAAGTCGAAAATCTCCCCCTGATAGCCAAAGTACTCACCGCTCATCAGGCCGTTGATGATCTCAATCATCTCGTCCATGCGCTTACCGCGCCGCTCCCAGGGCACATTGGTCACCTCGAAGTCTTCCGCCCAGGGACTGATCCCCACACCGTAGCCAAAGCGGTTGCCACTGAGAATTGCCAGCGTCGACAGTGATTTGGCAATCAGCGCCGGCTCGTGCACCGCCAGCTTGTGTACCGAGGTGGTGAAGCGAATATTTTCGGTCTGCGCCGCCAGATGCGCCGCCAGCAAAAACGGCTCCATAAAGGGGACGCCATCGAGAAACTCGCGACTGCCATCGCTATTGTAGGGATATTTGGAACTCGCCTCCTTGGGATAGCAAATACTGTCGGGCATGGTAACGGTGTCAAAACCCAACTTTTCCGCCTCGACGCTCAGCGGCACGTACTGCTCAACGGGGCACATACTGTGGTGGTAGGCAAACTTCATGGTGACATCCTTATGTACTATTGCTCGGAGTTAGGACACGCTGCAGCGGCCGATCTCTTCACTATAGTGCCCCACGCACTGGCGCCAACACCTCCGAATGGACGAGAACCACTTTATCGCCACGGCAGGCCGGCAATGGGGTACACGCAGTATAAGTAGGCAGACCGCAAAAGCCGCCAGCCGCCACCGTCTTTCCAGCGGCAAGCACACGTAATTTAAGGAGTTTATTGTTAAACTTAATGAAATACGCGCCAGCCGCAGCGGAAGGACCATGAAACTGACAGCCGTCAAAGACACTCGCAGCCATCGCACCCGCGACAGCCTGATCCGCGCCGCCGAACAGCTGTTCGCCGACCAGGGCGTCGATGGCGTATCCATCAACACGATTACCCGCGCCGCCGGCCAAGCCAACCGCAATGCCGTGCAATACCATTTCGGCAACAAAAACGGCCTGCTGCAGGCCATTTTCGACAAACACGGGCCTCAATTGGCCGAGCGCCGAGCACAATTAGTCGACCGCTTATTAAGCGACAACATGCCCGCACCACAGCTCATCGCCACCGCCATCGTCGAGCCATTGCTGGACAAGCTGGACGATACCGACGGCGGCGAGGCCTATATTCACATCAGTGCGGAACTCATTGCCAGCAACACCCTGGGCTATGACTTGGCTGAGAAGCACTCTCTGCAGCTGACTCGCGAGACCAAGATCGCCAAGCTTGCCGCCCAGGAGCTTACCGAACTGCCTGCTGAAATTGCCCGCCAGCGCATCCTGCTGATTAACGTGCTGGGCTTTCACGGCGTCTCTGACCACGCCCGGGTGCGCAACAATGTCGACTTCGACCCCCTGCTGCGCGACACCGACTTTATGGCCAGCAATCTGATCGACAGTATGGCTGCCATCCTCGAAGCGCCGCCCTCGCAGCGCAGCTTGGAGGTATTGGCCAAACGCCGACTGACGGCCGCCCAGGGCCACTCGGAGTAAGTCGTGAGATTTACCTTCTTAGGCACCAGCGCCGGCACCCCCACCCAACAGCGCAATGTCACCGGGCTGGCAGTGGCCATCGATGATGCCCGCGACTGGTATTTGTTTGACTGCGGCGAAGCCAGCCAACACCAAATACAGCGAACCCGCTACAGCAGTGCCCGGCTGCGTGCGATTTTCATCACCCACGTGCACGGCGACCACTGCTATGGACTTCCCGGGCTGATCGCCAGTGCTAACATGAGCGGCCGCAAAGCACCGTTAACCATCTGCGCTCCCGACGGCATTGAACAATTTATCCGCGCCACCTTTTTGCACACCGATATCCGCGAACTGCGCTTTCCCCTGCACTTTGTGCGCAGCGATCAAGCTGACTTCCACTACGAAGACGACCATCTGCAGGTCAGCGCGCACGCCCTGTCACACCGCGTGCCCTGCTACGCCTATCGCGTCGAAGAGAAGCCGCCGCGCCACCTGTTGGACGACAAACTCGACGCCAGCGGTATCGCCCGCGGGCCGCTGTGGAACCGCATCCAAAAAGGCCACGACCTCAACCTTGCCGACGGCCGAAAGCTCCTCGCTGCCGATTACAGCCGGCCCGCCTGGCCGCCGCGCAGCCTGATTATTGGCGGCGACAATGACCAGCCAGCACTGTTAAACGACGTCATGCGCCGCAGTGACGCGATGATTCACGAAGCCACCTTCACCGAGGAGGTGCTCGCCAAAGTCGGCCCCCAGTATATGCATAGCACCGCTGCCATGGTCGCCAAGGCCGCCGCCGACTGCCAGCTTCGGCACTTGATCCTCACCCATTTCAGCCAGCGCTACCGACTGCGCGGTGGCGAAGAAGTGGAGCACAGCATCGACGACCTGCGCCGCGAGGCCCAGCAGTACTACCGCGGCGAACTGAAGATGGCCGAAGATTTGGAGTGCTATCAGCTAGAGCGCGACCGGCAGCTGCACCGGCTGTCACCAGCCTAAGCGGCTACTGCGCGTCAAGCGCCGCGCGCTGACGCTCCTGCTCAGCGCGCACCCACTGGCGGTTGTGTTCGCCGGGCACCACAACAACAGGCGCCGCATCGGCCGTGAACGCCGCCAGGCTTTCCGCCACCACCTCCTCCGCCGTCGACCAGAACTCCGCCGGCACCGAGTTTTTATCAAAACCACCCAGCGTCTCGCGACCGTGGAAGTCGCTGTGGGTATAACCCGGGCACAGACACTGCACAGCAATGCCCTGCTTATAGCTCTCCTTGGCCAGCGACTGGCTAAAGGCCACCAAAAACGCCTTCGAAGCGCCGTACACCGCAGCCCCCTTCATTGGAATCAAGCCCGCCAGCGACGCCACATTGATAATCTTGCCGCGCCCGTGCTCGGCCATATACGGCAGGGCGCCGCGACACAGCGACACCGCCGCTTCACAGTGCAACGACAGCATTGCCAACTCGCCGTCGAGGTCGCTATCGATCAGTGCGGTGTTGGTGGCGAAGCCGGCATTGTTAATCAATATCGTCACCGGCCCCTTTTGGCGGATCGCCTCCATCACCTCAGCCACCCCCAGCGGCTCGCAGAGATCTACCGCGATGCAGTGCACTTCGCAGCCGCTGCCGGCCAATGCTTGCGCCACAGCGGCCAACTTGGCGGCATCTCGTGCCACTAGCAGCATCGCCTTACACTGTGGCGCCAAGGCCTCAGCATAAGCCCGACCAATGCCTGACGAGGCACCAGTAATTAAAGCAATCTCGGAATTATTGTCGCCGGCCATAGTCCATCTCATATCGTCGTTGCGGGATGGGGATTCTGCCCTGAAGCGGCGCCTAGGGAAAGTTGTGACGACCTCAGCAGCGATTACCATGCGTTCATGTCCGCGGCTAGCGCGGCGCAACGACACAGCAACGGGAGCAATTATGCGCAATTACCTCTTATGTTATGCCGCCGGCGGCATCGGCGGCCTGCTCAACAGCCTGGCCCTATGGCTCTGCGGTCTTTACGGCATTACTGCGGCCATCGGCGTCAATATTTCACCGGCGCTAAGCCCAGAGTGGCTCTATCCGCGACTGGTGTGGGGTGGCCTGTGGGGACTGCTTTTCGCGCTGCCGCTATTCACCGGACCCTGGCTGCGCCGCGCCCTGCTGCTCAGTTTACTGCCCAGTGCCGTCCAGCTGTTCATTGTCTTCCCCTACCATTCACCCTACGGCCAGGCCGGCTTGGCACTGGGCATGTTGACCCCGCTAGTCGTACTGCTCGCCAACGCCCTGTGGGCCACCGGCACCGGCCTGGCGTTGCGGCTGCGCTAAAACGCCGAACCGGGCTCGCGTAGAAAAGCGCGCTCCGCTTCGCTGGACTCTCTTCCCAGCAGGGCATTGCGGTGAGGATAGCGGCCAAACTGCTCGATGATCTCAGCGTGACGCCGCGCAAAGCGCAGATTGTCCTCGCGACCCAGCTCACCAAACAAGCGCAGCGATTCCCGCTGAATCAATCGCGACTCGCTGTGCATAAACGGCATATATAAAAATGCCCGCTGCGCCTCGCTGAGCTGCTGATCTGCGCCGCAGGCCACCGCCTGCTGCGCCAATACCAGAGCCATACCATCCCAGGTAAAAGCGGCGGCGCGATCGCGATAAATATTCCGCGAAAACTGGTCCAGAACAATCACTTCCGCCAGCCGGCCGACCGCCGTCTGGCGCCACAAAAACAGCTCACCAGCCGCCGCAGCGCAATGACACTCAGCAAAATCCTCGGCAATGCGCCGATCCAACTCCGCTGACTTTTTAAACCAGTCAGCCGGCTGTAAATCCTCAAACCAACACGCCAGCACGCGCTGTATCTCATCGTTCATCACCGCCCTCCTCTTCGCGCCTTGCGCTCACATGAGCAATACCCACGAACTACGGGCAGTCGCGAGCAGACGCTGTTAAAATAACCGCCTCGCAACCCGCCCCCCTGTGGAGAAGCCCATGCCCAAGGCAAAAACCGTCAATTTCGAGTCCGCGCTGACCGAGCTTGAAACGCTGGTACAAACCATGGAATCCGGTGAACTCAGCCTGGAAGACTCGCTGAAAGCCTTTGAAAAAGGCATGAGCCTGAGCCAGGAATGCCAACAGGCACTGGCGGCTGCGGAACTCAAAGTTCAGCAGCTCACCGCCAAGGACGACGACGCGGAACCCGCCTGATGAGTTTTAACGATTATTTACAGCAGTGCCAGCAACAAGTGCAGCGCGCACTACCAACCATGCTGGGCTCCGCTGGCAGTGAATTTAGCGACGCCGACGCCGGCCAAGCGCTGACGCGCTTGTTCGAAGCCAGTCACTACAGCCTGATGAACGGCGGCAAGCGGGTGCGCGCCACCCTGGTCTACGCCACCGCCCACGCCCTCGATGCCGACATCGACGACAACGCACTGGACAGCTGTGCCTGCGCCATTGAAATGATTCACGCCTATTCACTGGTGCACGACGATCTGCCCGCCATGGACGACGATGCCCTGCGCCGCGGCAAACCCACCTGCCACATCGCCTATGACGAGGCCACCGCCATTCTGGTTGGCGATGGCCTACAGAGCCGCGCCTTTGAACTGCTCACCGAACTGTCACTGCCGGCAGAAAACTGCTTGGCGATGCTGCGCCTACTGGCCGCCGCCAGTGGCCCGCGCGGTATGGTCGGCGGCCAGGCGATTGACCTCGCCAACGTCAATCGCCAGCTCGACCTCGCAACGTTGCAAACCATGCACCAGCTGAAAACCGGTGCCTTAATTCGCGCCGCCATCGGCCTCGCCGCCCTGGCCAGTAACGCCAGTGCTCAACAGCGGCAGCAGCTGGACAACTACGGCCAGGCCATTGGCCTGGCCTTCCAGGTACAGGACGACATCCTTGATATTGAAGGCGACACCGCGATACTGGGCAAAACCCAGGGCGCCGACCAGTCACTCAATAAGCCGACCTTCCCCGCACTATTGGGGCTAGACGGCGCCAAGGCATTGGCCCAACAGCTGCACGAACAGGCACTGACGGCACTGCAAGACTTCGGCCCCGGCGCCGACGCCCTGCGCCAGTTATCCAACTATATTATTGAGCGCCGACATTAAGCGGCAATTCTGCCCGTCGACTGCGGTGCCGCCAACAGGCAATTGGTTTACAATTGCCCCCTTTACGCCGTTTCGGGTTAGAGATTGATGTTCCAGAAAATCCCCACGCAAAAGCCGTCGACTCCACTACTCGATGGCATCGCTGAACCCGACGACCTGCGCGACTTGGAAGTACAGCAATTGGGCCAACTGGCCCGCGAACTGCGCGAGTTCATGCTCTACTCGGTAGGCCAAACCGGCGGCCACTTTGGCGCCGGTCTCGGCGTCGTTGAACTGACCATCGCCCTGCACTACATCTACAACACCCCCGACGACCGCCTGGTTTGGGATGTCGGCCATCAGTGCTATCCCCACAAAATTCTTACCGGTCGCCGCGAGCGTATGCTCAGCATGCGCAAAGCCGGCGGCTTGGCGGGCTTTCCCAAGCGTGAAGAAAGCCCCTACGACACCTTTGGTGTCGGCCACTCCAGCACCAGCATCAGTGCCGCTCTGGGCATGGCCATCGCCGCCCGCCAACAGAACATCGACCGCCGCACCGTGGCGGTCATTGGCGATGGTGCGATGACCGCTGGCATGGCCTTTGAGGCCATCACCCACGCCAGCCACACCGGCGCCAATATGTTGGTGGTACTCAACGACAACCAGATGTCGATCTCCAAAAACACTGGCGGCCTGAACACCTATTTCTCGAAAATTTGGGCCTCCAAGACCTACAACCAGCTGCGCAGCGGCGGCAAGTCGGTGCTGCAGAAATTCCCCGGCCCGGCCAAGGAGATCGCCGCACGCCTGGAAGAATATATGAAGGGCATGGTGTCGCCCGCGACCTTGTTCGAGGAACTGGGCTTTAACTATATCGGTCCCATCGACGGCCACGATCTCGATGTGCTGGTGCCGACACTGCGCAATTTGCGCGAGCTGGACGGCCCGCAAATGCTGCACATCATGACCAAAAAGGGCAAGGGCTTCACACCCGCCGAGCGCGACCCCGTGGGCTTTCACGCCATCTCCAAAATCGAGCCCGACGCCGCCCCCGACAAGCTCGCCGAAAAGCCGAAGAAAAAACCCAAGTATCAGGATATTTTCGGCCAGTGGCTGTGCGATGAAGCCGCCGCCTGTGAGCAGCTGGTCGCCATCACCCCCGCCATGTGCGAGGGTTCAGGCATGGTGGAATTTTCACAGCGCTTTGAAGACCGCTTTTACGACGTCGCCATTGCCGAGCAACATGCCTTGACGCTCGCCGCCGGCATGGCCTGCGACGGCCTCAAGCCAGTCGTCGCCATCTACTCCACCTTTTTGCAGCGCGCCTACGACCAGCTGATCCACGACATCGCCCTGCAGAATCTCGACGTCACTTTTGGCATAGACCGCGCGGGCTTGGTCGGCGAAGACGGTCCCACCCACGCCGGCGCCTTCGACCTAAGCTTTCTGCGCTGTGTGCCCAATATGGTCATCATGGCCCCTGCCGACGAAGATGAAACCCGGCAAATGCTGCACACCGGCTACTGCCACCCGGGGCCCGCCGCCGTGCGCTATCCACGCGGCACCGGCCCCGGCATCGCGCCGCAGGCCGAAATGCAGTGTCTGGAAATTGGCAAGGGCCGACTGCTGCGCAACGGCGAGGATATTGCCATTCTCAGTTTTGGTACCCTGTTGGGCGCCGCCACCGCCGCCGCAGATCAACTCAATGCCAGCGTTGCCGATATGCGCTTTGTCAAACCGCTGGACACTGCACTGATCGACCAACTGGCCGGCAGCCACCGCCTGCTTGTTACCGTCGAAGAGAATGTGATTGCCGGCGGCGCCGGCAGCGCCGTCAGCGAATACCTCAACAGTCGCGGCATCGACCTGCCCGTAATGCAGCTCGGCCTGCCCGACCACTTTGTCGACCACGGCAACCACCAAACTCTACTCAGCGAGCTGGGCCTCGATGCCGCGGGCATTGAGCGCAGCATTCGCCAGCGCCGTGAGCTGCTCAGCCCCGAGCTAAACGCCAGCGGCCAGTAATCGGCTGGGCGCTATTCAACGGCCGAAAAGCCGGCGCGGCGACCAAACAGAGGGATATTAGGGTAAGGGAAGCTGGCAGCCACGCATGCAGCTGCGACAACTTAAAACAGATGGCCGAGCTTACCCGACTTGGTGGCCAGATATTTGGCATTGTGGGGGTTTTGGCCGGTTTGCAGCGGCAGGCGCTCCACCACATCGACCCCCTGATCGGTCAGGGCTTTTACCTTGCGCGGGTTATTGGTCAGTAGGCGCACCTTGCTGATCTTCAGCTGCTCGCACATCACCTTCAACAGGCTGTAATCGCGCATATCGGCACCGAAACCCAGCTGCTCATTGGCTTCAACGGTATCGGCGCCCTCATCCTGCAGCTTGTAGGCACGGATCTTATTGATCAGGCCAATGCCCCGGCCTTCCTGGCGCAGATAAAAAATGGCGCCGCGGCCCTGCTCTGCCACCTTTTCCATGGCCGCCTGCAGCTGCGAACCACAGTCGCAGCGCATACTAAACAGCGCATCGCCGGTCAGACACTCCGAGTGAATGCGGGCGAGCACAGGCTGGCCATCACCGATATCGCCAAGACTGAGCACCACGTGCTCCTTGCCGAGTTCAGCGTCCTCGAAACCATGAATATCAAACACTCCCCACGGGGTAGGAAGCTTGGAGGACTCAATAAAGCGGACCGCCACGGGCATCTCCAAGAAAAAATCCGGTGGCGCATTTTATCAGCGCCAGCGCCATCAGGCGAGCCGCAATCCACTCCGCGGAGTTTAATGGGAGGTCAGGGTGAGTATATTGCCGCGCTCTTGAATATCGACGTGCTCCAAAAAGCTCATGCCCAACAAAATCACATGGGGGTGATCACCATCGACAACGACCGCGGGAACCTGCCTGCGCTCGATGCCGCCCACCGCCAACTTGTTGAGTTTCACGGAAAAACCACGGCTGACTCCCGAGGCCGTGGCAATACTGACCACCGGCGCACCGTCATAGCGAATCCCCAGCTGGCGAGCTTGGCGAGCGCTCATCGCCACCGTTGTGGCGCCCGTGTCGACCACTGCCTCGGCCGAACGGCCGTTGATATGCACCCTGCTGCGGTATTCGCGGTTGCCGTTGCGCTGCAATACCACCTCCATATTGCCGCTTTCAACATAGTGCGTACCAATGCGCTTATTGAGCTGTAAACGGTGCATTTTGCCCTGAAAGCGCACCAGTGCCGATCGCGAATTCGCCGCGATCACCTTGGCGCCCTTGGCGTGACTGCTGCCGGCACGCACCAACTGCTGCTGCCCATCAATCTCGAGCAGAACAGCATTTTTAAACAAGCCACGGACAGTCAGTTCGGCGGCATGTAGCGTGCTTGCCAGCAGCGACAGCGTTATCAATATCAGCAATTTTTTCATCGCAACTTCCTTCTCGCGGGTCTCGCCTCGCTGATTGGCAGGCGACGAAGCGCGCCTGTCACTGAGACCATGCTACTACCCACAAAACAATTTACGATACGTAATAGCCGCGACCTCAGACAACACATACGCTCACACACTACTAAACACTCGTCTCCTTAATAAGTCGATAAACCAGCGGTGGCCGGCATCGCCCCCCAGACTGGCCGGCCACATCAACCAAATCGGCACGGCCAACTGCGACAGCGGAAAAGGCAAGACCTGTATAGGATAGACTGCGGCAAACTGCTCAGCCAGCCGCCGCGGCATCGTCGCCAGGCTCTCCGTTTGCGACACCACCGCGGGCATCGCCGCAAAATGCTGTACTTGGACATCCACCCTGCGCCGCAAGCGCTCGCCGCCCAGCGCCAGCTCCAACTGACTGCGATAGCGACTGCGCTGACGCAACAGAATATGCCCCTCGGCAAAATACTGCGCCGCGCTCAACTCAGCGTTAATACGCGGGTGCCCAACCCGGGCGATGACCACCAGCTCTTGCTCACCCAGCGGGGCCGCACAAATCTTATCGGACTCCACCCGCACAAAATCAATGACCGCGTCGTAGTCCAGGCGCGCCAGCACCTGACCGACATCCTGGCGCTCAAGCACCTCATTGCGCAAACGCAGCGCCGGCCCAGCCGCCTGCAGAGCGTGCAACACGCTGCCCAGCTCAGTAATTTCCAGAGAACCGTCAGCCAGCACCGCAAACTCCCGGCTGGCCGTGGCGGGGTCAAATTGCTGTTCAACGGTCAGCGCCTCGGCGATCAGGGACAATGCCTCAGCCACCGCGGGCTGCGCCGCCAGCGCCCGCGGGGTGGGCTGCATCCCACTGCGGCTGCGCACAAACAACTCGTCTTTCATGGTCAGCCGCAGGCGCTGCAGGGCCGCACTGACCGCCGGTTGGCTCATCCCCAGCTGCTCGGCCACTCGCGACATATTGCGCTCGCGCAGCAGCGCCTCAAACACCGTAAGCAGATTCAAATCGACAGCACGTAAATTCAGCTTCATAAATAATACATATACAAATTATCAAATTTACAAATAGCTTAATTCCCGTAGGCTGTCCACATTGGCCACGATAATACGAACAGAGGACGCCTATGAACATTCAGCCCAGCCACCTTGTCGGCGGATTTATTATTCTTTTGGCCCTGTGGGAGTGGCTCAGCGGCCGCGCCCGCGAGCAGCGCAAAAGCAAAGAAGACTGGCAGATGGCCGGCCTCAGCGCCGCCGGCATGATTATTATCCAGCGGCCAGCGCTGCTGTTTGGCATCGCCTGGATAGCGGGGTTAATCATCCCTCACTACCAAGGCGCGCTCCGCGGCTTAGAAACCAACTATTTCTGGGCCACCCTCATCGCCTATATCGCACTGGAAGAGTTGTTTCACGGCATAGGCCACTGGTTTGCCCACGCCCGTCGCCCCAAAACGCTGTGGCTGCGACGCATCCAAAACTTGTACAAAATGGGCCACCGCCCCCACCACCTGTCAGGCGGCAATGACGGCAAGGGCCAGCTGAGCGTTACCCAGACCTTTGTTGAGCACTGGCTGTGGTGGTTCATCATGCCCAACTACTGGTTCCAGTTTCTGGCGCTCTACCTGGGACTCACGGAAGTCTTTATTGTCGGCACGCTGTTTAAGGGGCTGTGGGCCGCACACAACCATGTGAACTGGAACTACGACCTGTATCTACTCAACCATCGCTGGGCCTGGGTGCGCAAAGCCATGTATGGGCTCTGCCATATTTTCACCTTCCCCACCCAGCACCATCACCATCACGCCCGCGGCAAAAACTCCGGCAGCAATCTGTGCAATCTGCTGTCCATCTACGACTGGCTGCTCTTCAACAGCCTGGTGATCGAGCGAAAAAGACCCGAAATCTACGGCTGGCGCCAGAGTCCCGAAGAAGAGCACAGTGTCCTCTACCGCTATTTTGCTACCGACCTCGCCAAACTGCGCTAGTCAGCCCCGATCGTGCAGCGCCAGCAGCTCGGCGACCACCGCCTCGGGGTCGTCGGCCTCGGTGATGGCGGTAATCATCGCACAACTGCCCACCCCGCAGGCCAACACCTCGCGGGCGCGGCGCACATCGATGCCGCCGATGGCGGTCAGGGTGTAATGGGGAGCCAGCAGCGCCACCCAGCGACGCAGGCGACTCAAGCCCCGCGGGCCAAAACGCATCACCTTGCTGGTCGTGGCATACACCGGGCCAATGGCAATATAGCTGGGCCGCAGGGCGTGGGCCCGTGCCATTTCATAATAACTATGAGTACTGACTCCCAGGCGCAAGCCCGCCTTGGCGATGGCCGCCAGATCGGCGACATCCAAATCCTCTTGGCCGAGGTGAACACCGTAGGCCCCCGCAGCGATCGCCTGCTGCCAGTAGTCATTGATAAACACCCGGGCATTATGCTCGCGGCCCAAGGCGACAGCGCGAGCAATTTCCTCGTGCAGATTCGCCTGCTGGGGATCTTTGATGCGCAGCTGGATAGTTTTGACACCGCAGCGCAGCAGTCTTTCTATCCACTCACTGCTGTCGACCACCGGATAGAGCCCCAGCTCACCACCGCAATCGGGGAAGACCGGCCGCTCAGCCGCCGGCAAGCGCCGGCTGAGCGTCGGCAAGTCCGCCAACTGCTGTGGCCAGCCCAGGTGGGCAACCGGCCCCGGACCACCGCCCAATTGCACCGACATGCGCAAGCCTTGGCTGACATAGGCCTTGGCAATCACTAAGGCATCAGCCAGCTCGTAGCCCCGCGCCATCAGCGCAGTAATTGCCGACGACAGCGTACAGCCCGTGCCGTGGGTATTCAGCGTGTCGACATTACTGCCACTCAACCAAAAGCCCGTCTCACCATCGGTCCAATAATCGTGGCGCCGGCCATCGCGGGCCGCCAGGTGACCGCCAGTGATCAACACCGAGCGCGCTCCCAGGGTAACGATATCCACAGCCGCGCGCTCGACCTCTTCCAGTGAGGCAATTTTACGATTCAGCAGGGTCTCCGCCTCGCTGATATTAGGCGTCAGCAAGTCGGTGCGGGGCAGTAATTTTTCAATCAGTACCTCACTGACCCCATCCTCCATCAACTGGCCGCCACTGGTCGATACCATCACCGGGTCGCAAACGACAAAGCCGCGGTAATCGGCCAGGTACTTCGCCACCATGTCCACCACGCCCTCGTCACCTAACATGCCGAGCTTTATCGCCGCCGCCTGCAGATCACTGTCCAGGGCATTGATCTGCGCCGCCAGCGCCCGGCGCGGGGTAATCGACACATGGCCAACAGTAAAACTATTCTGCGCGGTCAGCGCGGTGATCACCGTACAGCCGTGAACACCGAAGTCGTGAAAACTGGCTAAGTCAGCCTGAATACCGGCGCCGCCACCGGAGTCTGAACCGGCAATCGACCATGCAATGGGCTTGGAGTGACTAGCCATAGAACCTCTTTCTATTACATTAGGCGGCGCGGGGCCGCCCAGAATACAGCGACCTCGGCGGTCGCCGCCGCTTACTCGGGACGAAAAATTGCCTCGGCCTTGAGCCACATCGGTCGGTCGCGCAGACGCAATAAATAGGCCTTGATGTTTTCGTAGGGGCCGAGCACATCACCGCCGGAAGGGCCGGGAATCAGCGGCGAATCCAACATCATCAGCGGAAAGGCCACCATAATATCGGCAGCGCTAAACTCGCCAGCGATATACTCGCGGTCGGCGAGCACCTTTTCCATATAGCCCAGCACCGTAGAGAACTCACCCTGCACAAAGCTGACATAGGCCGGATTGTTCACCCCGCTCAAGCCGGCGATCATATTCATCAGCACCGGCGTCATCAGAGTCGACTCCGCCGCATGCAGCCAGTGCAGATAATCAATATAGGCCGGGGTGCCCGCCGCAGGTCGCAGCCGACCCTCTCCATAGGTATCAAGCAGGTACTCAATAATTGCACCCGATTCGGGAATGACCATGCCGGCGTCTTCGATAACCGGCGCCTTGCCCATCGGACTGACCTCCCACAGCGACGGCGGCGAGCGAAACGTTTCGGGATCGCGGTCGTGCTTGACCAGGCGGTACTCCAGGCCCAGCTCTTCGGCGAGCCAGATTATTCGGTCTGAACGCGACAGACCGAGATGATGAATCGTTAACATGGGGCGCTCCCTTCTCTTAAATGAAACAAGCTCTACGTCCCGGCCGCCAACAAAGATCAGCGCTCATTGTTGAGCATAGCAGCCGATGCCCGCTTGCACCGCGACGCGCCCAATATGAGCGGCGATCACTCGTAGCAAGCCAAGTCCGCTCAGCGCCCCCTACTGCTGATGCCAAAACGGCATACCCAGGGTCGGCGTCGACGGCGAGGCAGTTTGGCGCTCCGGCATCGCGCCGGCCAGATAGCCCTTGCGCCCCGCGCTCAAGGCTTCACCGAAGGCCTCGGCCATGGCGACGGGCTGGGCCGCCTGGGCCACCGCCGTGTTCAGCAATATCCCGTCGTAGCCCAACTCCATCGCCTGCACCGCATGGGAAGGTTTGCCGATACCGGCGTCGACAATCAATGGCAGCTCCGGCAGGCGCTCGCGAATGGTCTGCAAATTATAGGGATTCATCAGGCCGCGTCCGGTGCCAATTGGCGAGCCCCAGGGCATCAGCACTTCGCAGCCGGCATCGCGCAGGCGCTGACAGACCACCAAATCATCGGTGCAATAGGGAAAGACCTTAAAGCCCAGCTTGCTCAGCTGGGCCGCCGCCTCGATGGTCGCGATGGGGTCGGGCTGCAGATTGTAGTCGTCGCCGACAACTTCCAGCTTCAACCAGTCGGTTTCAAACAGCTCGCGGCTCATCTGCGCCAGGGTCACCGCCTCTTTAACGCTGTGACAGCCGGCGGTATTGGGCAACAGCGCCTTGTTCAATGACTTGATCTGCTGCCAGAACGCGCTGCCGCCCGCCTGCTCCGGCGACTGGCGGCGCAGGCCAACGGTGACAATTTCGGCACCGGAGGCGGCAATCGCCTCGCACATAATCTGCGGCGACGGATACAGCGCACTGCCGATCAGCAAGCGACTGCGAAACGTCTGACCATAGAGGGTCCAGCTATCGGACTCGGTCTGGCTCATTGTCGACCCCTGTCTATCCCTGTTGAAACATTGTATTGGCGGCCAAGCGCCGGCCCCTAGCCGCCTTGCACGGGGGCCAGCACGTCCAACTGGTCACCGTCGCGCAGGCGCTGCGCGGCATAGCCCGAGCGCGGCACAAAGTCGCCGTTAATCGCCACCGCCACCTTGCCGCTGACAAAGCCCCAGTCGGCCAATAAGTCGGCCAGTGAGCGGCTGCCGTCACAGTGTTTTTGCTGATTGTTGACACTTACTGAAATCATTTCTCTTATCCGATACAACGGCGGTCAAATGCCTCAAGCGCCGCTTCCACTACATGGGGGCTGAGCAGGTAGCCGTGGCGATACAGGCCGTTGACCTGCAACAGCCCGCGCTCGGCGCGCACTACCGGCAAATTATCCGGCATCGCCGGCCGACAGTGTGCCCAGGCGTGCTCCACCGTCGCCTCGGCAAAGCCGCTGTGCAAACTGTACAGCGCCGACAACAGCTCCAAACTGCTGCGCACCGTCACCGGCGCCATCGACTCGCTCTCGATTTCGGTGGCGCCAATCACATAGCGCTGCTGCGGACGCGGCGACACATAGAGCTTGTAGCGCGGATGCATCAGCCGCACCGGCCGCGACAGCTGCACCTCCGGCGCATGCAACCACAGCACCTCGCCGCGCACAGCGCGCAGCCCCGCCAACTGGCCCTTGGCCCCCGTGCCGCGGCAGTCCAGCACACAGTCAAACGGCTGCCAGTCCCCGCCCACACGCAGCCGCTGGGGCGCCAGCTCCGCCACCTCGGTGTGCTCGCGCCACTGGCCACCGGCGGCGCTGATCGCCGTTTCCAGCGCGGCGAGTAACGCGGTATTGTCCAAATAGCCCTCGTCGGGCAGGTACAGACCCTCGCCGTAGCGCTGCGCCAGCTCCGGCTCCAGCGCCGTCAATTGCGCCCGGTCGAGCCGCTGCACGCGCTCCAGGTGCTCGGGCACCACGGCCTGCAGCTGCTGCATAAAATGCTGCAGCGTCGACTTGTCCAAGTCGTGGGCCACCACCACACTGCCATCGACGGCATGGGCAATCTGCCGTCCGCTCTCGGCCTGCAACAGCGCGATCTGCTCGGGCCACCAACGCAGGGCCATCAGCCCCCAGTCGAACACCCGGCGCTCGGCACTGGCGACCTCGGTGTAGGGCGCCAACATCGACGCCGCCACCCGCGCCGCACTCCGCTCGCCGGCGCGGCTGCCGCGTTCAAACAGCGTCACCTGGCAGCCGCGCGCCAGCAGCTTCCAGGCCAACAGCCGGCCCAACAGGCCGGCGCCGACAACGGCGATAGACTCCCCGGCCATCGCGACTCAGACCTTCTGGTAGATCTCGCTACCCTGGGCCTTAAACTCCTGGGATTTCTTCGCCATCTCCTGCTCCAACTCGTCAGCTTCCAGCTTGGCGGCGTAGTCGCGCACGTCCTGGGTGATTTTCATCGAACAGAATTTTGGCCCGCACATCGAGCAGAAATGCGCCACTTTGGCGGATTCCTTGGGCAGGGTTTCATCGTGGTATTCGCGGGCGGTATCCGGGTCCAGACCGAGATTGAACTGGTCTTCCCAGCGGAACTCGAAGCGCGCCTTGCTCAGCGCATTGTCGCGCAGCTGGGCACCGGGGTGGCCCTTGGCCAAGTCGGCGGCGTGCGCGGCGATCTTGTAGGTAATGATGCCGGTTTTGACGTCGTCTTTATTGGGCAGCCCCAAGTGCTCTTTCGGCGTGACATAGCACAGCATGGCGCAGCCATACCAACCGATTTGCGCGGCGCCGATACCCGAGGTGATATGGTCGTAGCCCGGCGCGATATCGGTGGTCAGCGGCCCCAAGGTGTAGAACGGCGCCTCGTCGCAGTGCTTGAGCTGCTCGGTCATATTCTCCTGAATCATCTGCATCGGCACATGACCGGGACCTTCAATCATCACCTGCACATCGTGCTTCCAGGCCTTTTTGGTCAGCTCGCCAAGGGTGCGCAGCTCGCCGAACTGGGCTTCGTCGTTGGCGTCGGCCACCGAGCCGGGGCGCAGGCCATCGCCCAGCGAGAAGGACACATCGTAGGCCTTCATAATTTCGCAGATATCGTCGAAGTGTGTGTAGAGGAAATTCTCTTTGTGGTGGGCCAGGCACCACTTGGCCATGATCGAGCCGCCGCGCGACACGATACCGGTTACCCGCTTGGCGGTCAGCGGCACATAGCGCAGCAATACCCCGGCGTGAATGGTGAAATAATCCACGCCCTGCTCGGCCTGCTCGATCAGCGTGTCGCGAAAGATTTCCCAGGTCAGGTCTTCAGCCACACCGTCGACTTTTTCCAGCGCCTGATAAATCGGCACCGTGCCCACTGGCACCGGCGAATTGCGCACAATCCACTCGCGGGTTTCGTGAATATTTTTACCGGTCGACAAGTCCATCATGGTGTCGGCACCCCAGCGGATGCCCCAGGTTAACTTGGCGACTTCTTCCTCGATGCTCGAGCCCAGGGCCGAGTTACCGATATTGCCGTTCACCTTCACTAGGAAGTTGCGGCCGATAATCATCGGTTCCAGCTCGGGGTGGTTGATATTGGCGGGAATAATGGCGCGGCCGCGGGCGACCTCGTCACGAACAAATTCCGGGGTGATCTCCTCGGGAATACTGGCGCCAAACGACTGACCGGGGTGCTGCACTGCCAGTCCGCCGGCCTCGCGAGCCTGAGCCAGCGCCATGTTTTCACGGATGGCAATGTATTCCATTTCCGGGGTGATAATGCCGCGCTTGGCGTAGTGCATCTGGCTGACATTCTGTCCGGCCTTGGCGCGACGCGGCCGGCGCTTCAGCTCAAAGCGCAGCTGCTCCAGGCTCAGGTCGGCGGCGCGCTTGCGCGTGTACTCGGAGCTATCGCTGCTCAGCAGCTCGGTGTCATCGCGGTCGAGAATCCACTGCTCGCGAATGGGCTCCAAGCCCTTGCGAATATCAATGCTGGCACTGGGGTCGGTGTAGGCACCCGAGGTATCGTATACCCGCACCGGCGGATTGGGTTCCAACCGGGTACTGCCATCGGCCTCGGCAACCGGGGTCGCGGTCAGTTTGATTTCGCGCATCGGCACGCGAATATCCTCACGACTGCCCTGCACATACACCTTGCTGGAACCGGGCAGCGGCTCAACGGCTGCGGCATCGACCTGTGCAGTATCGCGAAGTAACGGATAGTCAGATGAACTCATTGTTTTCCCCTCAGTGCGCCGGACGCAACTGTATTGATGAACGCGGGGAAAAGATCGTCACAGAAGACGGATTAACACTGAGGCGAACTTGTTCCCTACGCTGGCATTACCCAGATCAGGTACAACGGGACTCGCTTTCGCGATCTCAGCCCAAGGGCGCCCCGACAAGACCGAGCCAGTGTAGGGCGCAGACCGAACAATGGCAAGGGATTGGCGCCGCCCAGCGGCGCTATAGTTCGACGCTGATGGCCTGCGCGGCGGCAATGGCCTTGCGTTTGGCCTCGTCGATATCAACGCCGCGGGCCAGTGCCACCCCCATGCGGCGCTGACCGTCGACCTCGGGCTTGCCGAACAGCCGCAGCTGGGTATCGGGCTCGCGCAGCGCCTGCTCAAGATTGCCAAAACTGGCCTGTTGCGAGCGCCCCTCGACCAGCAGCACCGCCGACGCGGCGGGGCCGTGCTGGTGGATATTGCCAACCGGCAGGCCGAGGATGGCACGGGCATGCAGGGCAAACTCCGACAGGTCTTGCGAGATCAAGGTGACCAGCCCGGTGTCGTGGGGCCGGGGCGAGACCTCGCTAAACCACACCTCGTCGCCCTTGATAAACAATTCCACGCCAAACAATCCCCAGCCGCCCAGCGCCGCGGTCACCGACTCGGCAATCGCCTTGGACTTGGCCAGTGCCGCCGCCGACATCGGCTGGGGCTGCCAGGACTCGCGGTAGTCGCCATCTTCTTGGCGGTGGCCAATCGGCGCGCAGAAGCTGCAGCCGTCGCGGTGGCGCACGGTGAGCAGGGTAATTTCATAGTCGAAGTCGACAAAGCCCTCCACGATCACCCGCCCGGCCCCGGCGCGACCGCCCTCCTGGGCGTATTGCCAGGCGCGCTCAATATCCTCGGCGCGGCGCAGCAAACTCTGGCCCTTGCCCGAGGAGCTCATAATCGGCTTGATCACGCAGGGCATACCGATCTCGCTAACCGCTGCGCTGAAATCGGCAAAATTATCGGCAAAGCGGTAGGCCGAAGTGGCGATATTGAGGGTTTCCGCCGCCAGCCGGCGAATGCCTTCGCGGTTCATGGTGAGCTGGGCAGCACGGGCGCTGGGCACCACGGTATAGCCCTCGTCTTCCAGCTCGACCAGCACATCGGTGGCAATGGCCTCGATCTCCGGCACGATGTAGTCGGGCTTTTCCAGCTCGATCACCCGGCGCAATTCGGCGCCGTCGAGCATGGAAAAACAGTGGCTGCGATCGGCCACCTGCATGGCCGGCGCATTGTTGTAGCGGTCGCAGGCGATCACCTCGACACCCAGGCGCTGCAGCTCAATCGCCACCTCTTTGCCCAATTCGCCACTGCCACACAATAAAACCTTGCAAGCACTGCGGCTAAACGGCGTGCCAATAGAAACCATGTCACCCTCACTCATCATTGTTGAAGTCGCGGCCGCCCCGCTCTACAGCAACACAAACAGCAGCTGCAAAACGAAAAAGGCGTAAATCCCGGCCAGTACATCGTCGATCATAATACCCAGACCGCCGTGCACGCGGGCATCCAATACGCGAATCGGCCAGGGCTTCCAGATATCAAACAGGCGAAACAGCGCAAAGCCCAGCAGCAGCCAGGGCCAGCCCGGCGGCAGTAAAAACAGCGCGATCCACAGGCCGACAAATTCGTCCCAGACAATACCGCCGTGGTCGTGCACGCCCAGCGCCCTGGCGGTTTCACCGCAGAGGTAGACCCCCAGCGCAAACGCCGCGACCACCACCGCAATATAGCTGCTGGCCGGCAAGTACTGCAGTGCAAACCACAGCGGCAGTGCCGCCAGGGTGCCGAAGGTGCCCGGTGCCTTGGGCGCCAAGCCACTGCCGAAACCCAGTGACAAAAGGTGGATGGGGTTGCGCAACAGCGCGGGGGGAATGGTTTTCATAGCGCCTCAAAAATGTTGGTAGCCCGCAGCCGGGCAGTAGTCGCCACCCTGCGCATCGATGCAGCGCAGGCCCGGTTCGGCGGCAATATCACCGATGTAGCTGAGCGGCAATTGCAGCGTCTCGGCCAGCGCCGCAATCGCCGCCGCGTGCTGCGGCGGCGCGGTGAAACACAGTTCGTAGTCATCGCCGCCCGATAAAGCGTAGTCTAGCGCCGAAGGGTGACCGGCAAGCGGCGCCGACAGCGGCAACGACGCCAGCCGCACGGTGGCACCGACGCCACTACAGCGCAAAATATGACCGAGGTCAGCGGCCAAGCCGTCGGAAATATCAATCGCCGCCGAGGCAATACCCCGCAGCGCCTGACCCAGCGCCAGGCGCGGTTCGGGCTGGTGGTAGCGCCGCAGCCACTGCTGCTGATCGGCATCGGGCTCATCGACATCCAGCACCGCCAGCGCGGCCCGGGCATCGCCCAGGGTGCCGGACACATAGATGCGATCGCCAAGCTTGGCACCGCTGCGCAACAGCGCGGCGCCGCGCGGCGCCACCCCCATCACCTGCAAGGTGATACACAGCGGTCCGCGAGTGGTGTCGCCACCGGCCAGCGCCATGCCATAGCGGGCGGCCTCGGCGGCCAAGGTGGCGCTAAAGCCCGCCAGCCAGACTTCGTCGAGCTGCGGCGCGGTCAGCGCCAGGGTGAAGGCCCGCGGGCTGGCGCCCGCGGCGGCCAGGTCGCTGACGCACACCGCCAGCGCGCGGCGCGCCAGCGCCTCAGCGGGATAGTGTTTGGGAAAGTGAACGGCTTCGACCAGGGTGTCCACCGACAGCAGCAGCTCTTCGCCGGCCGCCGGCGCCAGCACCGCGCAGTCATCGCCAATACCGCAGCGCAAAAAAGCCGACTCGGCAGACAGCGGCCGGAAAAAGCGCTCGATTAAGGCAAATTCCGACAGGGTCTCGGCGCTGCTCATCGGCGCCTAGCCATCGGCCCTAGGGCGGCGGGACTTTTCGGCACTTACCTCGACCTCGCGCGCGGCGGCGGCAACGCGGTCCAGCACGCCATTGATA
>NZ_JBFIGO010000030.1:0-28188 GCF_041602295.1 Spongiibacter sp.
ATTTCTTCATCCCCCTGGCTCCGTCAGCGTAACGACTGCAGCCGCTCACCCGCACTCACCACTTCGGTGAGCCGAATACCCAGCTTGTCCTCAACGACCACCACTTCACCGCGCGCAATTAAACGGCCATTCACCAGTACATCCAGCGGCTCGCCCGCTTGTCGGTCCAACTCAACCACCGCCCCCTGCTGTAATTGCAACAGCTCGCGGATCGGCATTTCACTGCCCCCCACCTCAAGCGTGATACGCACCGGAATGTCCATAACCATGTCCAAGTCCGGCACACTTGCACTGCGCTCTCTCAACCGCGCCTGACGCAATACTTCGGAGCTCCCGGGTTCACCACTCTCCTCTGCTTCGATCTGCTGGCGCAGCCTTTCTCTCTCACGGCGCAGGTCATCTGGTTCCGTCATTGCCCGTCTCCGGCGCCTCAGGCGCGTCCTTTGATTTTCAGGGACAAGCGCCCCTCATTGATTTCCATGTTCGCCTTCAGTAGCGGCACCCCCGCCGCGCGCACTTCGGCCTGATCGCGACCACCCAAGCTCAGCACATCGCCAACCTGCAAGCCGGCGACCTCAGCAAGTGTCAGACTTTTTTCAGCCAGCACCCAACGCGTTGCCAAGGGCGTTTCCAATACCGCGCGCTGCATAGCCGCCTGCCACTGAGGGTCGGGCGCTCTACTCTCAGCCAACTCACTTTGCGACAAACTGTCGCGCAACGGGTCGAGCATCGCCAGTGGAAAGCACATATGGAACTCGCCGCCGCCGCCCCCTTCAGTGTCTAACTGAAAGCGACACACCACCACCGTATCTGCAGCGCCAACAATATTGGCTAACGACGGATTCAGCTCCGTGCCAATTGGCTTGCAACGCAATGCCGCGACTGGCTTACAGGCCTCTTCGAAGTCACTGTGCGCACGACTCAACAGCTTGCCAAGCAAGCGCCGCTCCGCCGGACTGAAGTCGCGACCATCGGGCGCTCCTTGCGCAGCCGTACCGCCAAAAAAAATCTCCACCAGGCGAAATACCAGACGCGCATCAAACACCAGCATAGCGGTACCCTGCAAGGGCTCGATACGCATCAGGTTCAGGCTTGTGGGCAAATAAAGTGAGTGCAGGTATTCGGTATAGGGGGAGAACTGCAATTCCAATAAGTCGATATCAACATCTTGCCCCAACACCTCGGCCAGACTATATCGAAAGTGTTCTGCGAAGCGCTTACTCAACTGCTCCAAGCCGGGCAATCGCCGCGCCCGAGGCTGGCGCCGGCTAGCCAGATCAAAACGCGCCACTTCAACTTTTGGCTCATCTAAGGGCAGGCTACCGTCATCCTGTACCGCGGCGAGCAACGCATCAATCTCAGCCTGTGATAACAAATTTTTCACGGCATCACTCCACCTTTCCGCTCGGTATCGCCACTGCACCGAACATCGGTAATTTCACCACACCGTTCACAACCAAGCTTCGAACGCCGCCATTGTGTCGAGCAGTGACTGCCGAGCTAACGGCAACAGCTGTGCCGCCGCAGCCAAATCACCCCGCTTCGCACAATCCTCGACGGCCTTAAACTGTGCGGCCAACTCACTCGCCCCGACCCCCAGGGCACCGCCTTTCATGGTGTGAGCAGTGCGTCGCAGCACCTCGCTATCAGCACGCTCAAGCGCGCTCTCAAGCTCGACAAAACGCCGCTGGTTGTCGCGCTCAAAACTCCGAAATAGATCCGGCAATTCAGCGCCCATGATCATACGTAGTTCTTCTAGCTGAGAAGTATCTATCATCCCGCTGGCCACGCCCGTCGCTAAAAAATGCATTATAGCCACAATCCTTGCGCTCGCGCTTAAGGCGCCGCTCTAAGCCCGCGACTGTCCAGTACAATTTCGCCAACCCCCGCCAAACGCTTGGCGGCGGCCACCAATTCCTGCTGTGCCCGCGCTATATCTGCAGCGCGGCCATCGCCGGCCAGGCGAGGAGCCACCGCCGGGTGCTGGCTCTGCAGCGCCGCCTGCAAGCGGCCGCGCAGCTCGCCAGCCGCGCCCTGTAAGGCGCACTGCACGGTCAGCGGATTGAGCTGGGCAACCAACACATTGAGATCGTCATCGCCCAGACGCTGCAACTGTTCAAACCCAAACATCAAATCTTCAACCCGCTCAGCAAGCCCGGGGCGGCGCTCCCGCAAGCCCTCGAGCAAAGCACTCTCGCCGGCCACATCAAGCTCATTTAACAACGCCGCCGCCAACGATTCACCGGCCAGGTGACGACTCGCACCGTGACTCATATCGCCGAGATACTGCTCTATCAACCAGTCCAGCTCAGCGAGTGCCGCCGCCGACAATGACTCCAAAGAGGCCAGTCGCGACAACAAATCCCGGCGCCGTTCCAACTCGAAACACTGCAGCACCTCGGCGCCTTGCGCGGCCTCCAGGCAGGCGATCACCACCGCCTGAATCTGTGGGTGTTCGCGACTCAACATGTCGGCAATCGTCGCTGGCTCCAACCATTTGAGCTTGCCTATCTGCTGGGACTGCCCGTGAAGCTCCAAGCGGCCTTTTATCAACGCGGCCTGCTCCTCTCCCAAAGCCGCTTCCAACAGACTGCGCAACTCACCCGCCTGCCCCGGCCTGACCAAAGAGACCCGCAGCAAATCGCTGCCAAAGCGCTCCAGCAGCAAATCCAATTGCTCGGCATCCGGTGCCGTAATACTCGACATTTGCCCCGCCAATTGCTGCACTCGGGCGGGGCGCAGCTCGCGAAGCACTGCCGCAGCAGACTCAGATTCCAAGCCCATCAGAATCATCGCCGCCTGCTCCGCGTTACTTAGCGGCAGTCCTGCGCTGTCTGCCGCGGCCTCATCCAACCAACAATCCAAGACTGCCGCCACTCGCGCGGGCTCCTCAGCGGCACTGCTGCGCAGCGACCGCAGACGCTCACGATAATCCCGGCCACTCACTTCGCCAGGCACTGCCGGCGCAGCGACAAGCAGCTGAATCAGCACAGCAAGTGCCAGCCCCCCGCCCGCGGCCATCAGCGACACACTCAAAGCCAGCGACTGCTGCAGCAGAGAGCTCATCAAGGCGCTAACCAGCAGCAACAGCAACAGCAACAGCTGTAGCACTTGCGGCATTCTTACAAGGCCAGTTAGCGGCATTGCTGCGCCCCAGCCAAAGTTGTCGATTTTTTGACAAAACCCAAAAAAACCATCAAGACACCAGCTATTAGTCATTTTTTTGACAGTCCAACACTCACAAAGCCGGCATTACGCCGCCAGAGATGCGATGTCAGACGCCCTAATGACGTTTACAGCAGGATACGGGCCAACTTTTTTAAGAGTGCAACAGACACTGGCGGGCCTTAGCGCTAGAGACGGAGTTCGACAAAAGGCAGCGCCCCAGCGCCGCCAACATCGACGCTCTGACTGGCATCAAAAGGGTGAGCCGGGCGTTCAGCACTGCGGTCAATCTGCAAATTAGCAAAATCGAACAGCTGGCTATCAGCCATTTGCGAGGGGGCGATATTCTGCATCGCGGAAAAAATTTTCTCGATCCGGCTACCATCCTGCTTTTCCCAATCCAGGAGCATCTTGCGGATATTCTGCCGCTGCAGATTTTCCTGGGAGCCACAGAGATTGCAGGGGATGATCGGAAACTGCTTGTAAGCCGCAAATTTTTCAATATCGGCTTCGCGACAATACGCCAGTGGCCGAATAATGACATTGCGCTTGTCGTCCGACAGCAGCTTAGGTGGCATCGCCGCCATCCGCGAGCCGTAGAACATATTCAAAAACAAGGTCTGGACAATATCGTCTTTGTGATGACCTAGCGCAATTTTATTGGCGCCGATCTGCTCAGCAAAGCCGTACAAAGTGCCGCGGCGCAGTCGCGAGCACAGGCCGCAAGTGGTCTTTCCCTCGGGCACTTTCTCTTTAACGATGGAGTATGTGTCCTTATTGACGATGTAATACTCAATACCCAGCGCATCGAGATATTGCGGCAGCACATGTTCGGGAAAGCCAGGCTGCTTCTGATCCATATTCACCGCCACCAGCTCAAACTTCACCGGCGCACTCTTCTGCAGATTCATCAGAATATCCAGCATGGCATAACTGTCTTTTCCGCCAGACAGACAAACCATCAACCGGTCACCCTCTTCAATCATCCGATAGTCTTCAATGGCTTGCCCGGCATGGCGACGCAGACGCTTTTGCAACTTATTAAATTCAAGCTTGGGCATCGGCGACGTTTCGGGATGGGGAAGATCTGAAGCGGAAAACATGCATCTACCTGCAAAATGAGTCGAAGAAATGAGCCGCGCATTATATAGAGTTGGCTAAATATCAGCCACTGGCGATAAAAATTCTGCCTTCAACCCCGCTTAGCGCCCCTCCGACTGGTAATCCAGCGGCTAGATGTCTATCATTAGCCCGCCAAAATCTGCTGGCATGAGGTGTTTTTATTTACACGGCCAGACCCCGGCACGGGTGCATGCCGGACTGTGCAATCCACGTCCGGTCGCACCCGCTCACAACAGGTTTAGACCAGATCATTCACCAGAAAGGGAACGTCCCATGAAACAACCCGTTCGTGTCACCGTTACCGGTGCAGCAGGCCAGATCGGCTACGCACTGCTTTTCCGCATCGCCTCAGGCGCTATGCTGGGCGACGATCAGCCCGTTATTCTGCAACTGCTGGACATCACTCCTGCTCTGGACGCCCTGCAAGGCGTCAAGATGGAACTTGAAGATTGCGCCTTCCCGCTGTTGAGCGGTGTAGTATGCACTGACGATCCAAACGTTGGCTTTAAAGACAGCGACTACGCCCTGCTGGTTGGTGCCCGTCCCCGTGGCCCCGGCATGGAACGCAAAGACCTGCTGGAAGCCAATGCGGCCATCTTCTCTGTTCAAGGTAAAGCGATTGACGAGAATGCCAGCAAGAACATCAAAGTGCTGGTTGTCGGCAACCCCGCCAACACCAACGCGCTGATCACCCAGCGCAATGCGCCGTCCATCGACCCGCGCAACTTCACCGCGATGACCCGTCTGGACCACAACCGCGCCATGACCCAAATCGCCCAGAAGACTGGCAAAACTGTCAACGACGTCACCAACATGACGATCTGGGGCAACCACTCTGCCACACAATATCCAGATCTGTTCAACACCAAAGTCTCCGGCCAGACGGCCTCAGACTTGGTTGATCAAGAGTGGCTGGAAAACGACTTCATCCCAACGGTTCAACAACGCGGCGCTGCGATCATCAAAGCGCGCGGAGCCTCTTCTGCGGCCTCTGCAGCAAATGCGGCAATTGATCATATGCGCAGCTGGGCACTGGGTACTGAAGGCGACAACTGGGTTTCCATGGGCGTCTACAGTGACGGCAGCTATGGCATCCAAGAAGGCCTGATTTACTCCTTCCCCTGCCGCTGCAATGACGGCCAGTGGGAAATCGTACAAGGCGTTGAGGTCAATGACTTCAGCCGTGCAAAAATGCAGGCTACCGAGCAAGAACTGGCCGAAGAACGCGACGGCGTTAAGCACCTGCTGCCCTAAGGGCTGAGTGTAAAGCCAAGCCAAAGGCGACCTAGATGGTCGCCTTTTTTATATGGACAAGATGGACAGCGCAATGGAAAAAACGGCAATTGTCATCGGCGCCAGCGGCCTCGTTGGCCAAGCGCTAGTCAATGAATTAGTCGACAGTCCGGCATATACTCGCATTCACTGCATTACCCGCCGGCCGCTGACACTGCGCCACGACAAAATTCACAACACCGTCATTGATTTTGAGCAACTGGAACACTCGGCCGATCAATTCCGCGGCGACTGCCTGTTTTCCTGCCTCGGCACCACCCGCAAGCAAGTCGGCTCAGTGGCTGCCCAGCGACGGATTGACCTGGACTACCAATTCCACGCCGCCCAGCTTGCCGCCCAACAAGGCGTCGATCACTATGTGCTGGTCTCCGCCATGGGCGCCAACCCACGCAGCCGCAGTGCCTATATGCAAATGAAAGGTGAATTGGAAACAAGAGTCGCCACACTGGGCTTTGCGCGGATGAGTATTTTTCAACCCTCTCTACTCACCGGCGATCGCGACCACAAACGGCCAGCCGAAGACCTATCGGCCCCACTGCTCAGCGGCCTTTGCAAATTGCCAGGATTGCGTAAATACCGCCCGATTGCCGCGACAGAATTAGCCAGAGCTATGTTGCAGTGCAGCCTGCGCGAGGGCGCAGCCATTGAGCACTACCCCCTCGACCGCTGCTTCCCCTAGATCGCAGCCAATAACAGCAATGGAATCAATCGTGCTCTTCAGCGAACAGCGCACCGGCACTGAGGCCGTTACTTTCAAACATCACTCGCAGCGTTTTTAAGGCCTCAACCTGAATTTGTCGTACTCGCTCACGAGTTAGGCCGATTTCTCGCCCCACTTCCTCTAGTGTCGCCGCTTCGTGGCCCCGCAAACCAAACCTGCGCACAACCACTTCCCGCTGCTTATCGCTGAGCTCATCCAGCCAGTGATCAATGCAGTCTGACAGGTCCTCATTCTGCAGTATTTCGCTGGGATTGAGTGCATTGTGATCAGCGATGGTATCCAACAGTACCTGATCCGAATCTTGCGCCAGCGGCACATCCACCGAACCCACTCTCTCTTTTAAACCGCACAAACGCTTGGCCTCTGCCACTGGGCGGTCTAACTCACGCGCCATTTCCTCTGGCGAAGGCATATGATCGAGTTTCTGACTCAGCTCCCGTTCCGCTCGCAGATAGCTATTCAACTCCTTCACGACATGAATAGGCAGGCGTATGGTGCGCGTCTGATTCATGATCGCCCGTTCAATAGTCTGGCGAATCCACCATGTGGCATAGGTTGAAAAACGAAAGCCGCGCTCTGGATCAAATTTTTCAACCGCGCGAATCAGGCCTAAATTACCCTCCTCAACCAGGTCCAACAGACTCAGGCCGCGATTCAAATACCGCCGTGCGATCTTGACGACAAGGCGCAAATTACTTTCGATCATCCGCTTGCGGCCCGCGTCATCGCCCTTGCGCGCCAAGCGGGCGTAATGCACTTCTTCCTCAGCCGTCAGCAACGGCGAGTAGCCAATTTCATTTAAATAGAGCTGAGTAACATCCAACTCGGCGCCGTGCCGCTTGCTGCGCTTGAGCCGACTGATACCTTTTTCCGCAGTTTCTTTGCTGCTATCGATACCCTTCGCCAAGCCCTTTGCGGCCCCTGCCGAATCTCCCTTCGATTCATATACCCGCATCGTCGAATCCTTATATGCAAGATTGTTATTGTTCGACTAGGGTGACACCCTTTGGTATTGCCGCTGCTTCAGCTAGCGCCGATTAAGCAGCTTTAGGGGATCAACCGGTTTTCCGTCTATACGAACTTCAAAGTGCAATTTTGCAGAGTCGGTACCGCTATCACCAAGCTCCGCGATCTTGTCACCGGCGTTAATGCTATCTCCCTCTTTAACCAGCAAAAGACGATTGTGCCCATAGGCACTCAAATAACGTTCCGAGTGTTTAAGGATAAGCAGGTTGCCGTAGCCGACCAATCCACTACCGGCATAAACCACTACCCCACCGCGAGACGCCCTTACAGGCTCACCCATTTTCCCACCGATATCAATACCCTTATGCGCTTGCCCCGTCGCAACAAAACCGCGCAGCAAAGGCCCCTTTATCGGCCAGCGCCAGCGTTCATCACCGGCAACGGCAGCGACCTTCGCCGAGCGCGATGGCACTTTAGGCGGTACAGATTTTTTTTCGACTGGACGGGCCACAGTAGTCGCCTTCGACTTAACGGGCTGGCGCGACGGCGCTTCGTAGCGCTCCTTAAGCTGGACCGCCTGGCCCGGGTAGATAACGTAAGGAGGAGAGATATTGTTAGCGTTTGCTAACCGTTGGACATCGAAGCCATAACGCCAAGCGATAGAAAACAAGGTGTCACCAGCGCTGACGATATAGTAGGGGGGCGGTTTTTCTGCAGGGTTATAACGATCGAACACCGGCGCGGGCCGATGCCCTCCGGCGCAGCCTAACAAGCATATAGATAACAGTAAAAAGACAATTTTAACTGGTCTTCTAAACACTGCCTCACTCCGCGCACACACTGCTTTAACGCCTGCAAAACAGGCCGCCAATCCGCGCAAGCCGACACCGCCAGCCCCCAAAAAGGTGCGATTCAGCAGCATGTTTTCACTATTAATCGTAATGTAAAGACTCCGTTTTAGAAAAAAATAATCTTATAAAGTCTTAATTTCTACTGGCGAAGTAATCGATGAACAGCACCAAAAGGCAACCCAGCAACATTAGCGCCAAACAAAGCGGCCACTGCGATTCTCCCTGCAGAGCGTACTCGGCCGGCCAAACATTGTGCAAATTCACCGCGCTCTCGACACCCGGCAGCCCGCCATCGCCAGACAATTTCCAGGGCCAAATGATGGCCAGAGATCCCAGCAAGATCCCGGTCAGGGTCGCCAACAAGGGTCGGCGGTGATGGTGCATCAAATAACTCAGCAAGCGAACAAACAGCATTAACCCGCTCGCGCAGCCCAGGAGAAAGACGGCAATCACAGCGACGTCGGCGGTTTTGATTGCACCAATGACCGGCTCGTACATGCCCAACAGCAGCAGAATAAAGCTTCCAGAAATCCCCGGCAGTATCATCGCACAGATCGCCAGCGCCCCGGAGCCAAACACCGTCAGCATATTGACAGGCACCTCTGCGGGGCGCAGCGTTGAAATCGCCAAAGCAAATAACAAGCCCAGCGCCACAAAAATCAGCCGTCGCCCACCGTTGGGAATCTGCCGATATACCAATAGCGCCGAGGCCAGAATCAAGCCGAAAAAAAATGCCGCCAACAGTAATGGCTGCTCCTGTAAGGCCCACGATATCGCCCGTGCCAACGACAGCACACTCAGCGCGATACCCAGCAGCAGACTCAGCAAAAAGCCACCGTTGACATACTGCCAGGCAGCGCCCACGCCGTCGCTGAACAACAGCCGCAACGCCTGCACATTGCAGGCCTTAAGGCTGTCGATTAATTGATCGTAGATACCGGTAATAAACGCTATCGTGCCACCCGAAACGCCGGGCACAATATCAGCGGCCCCCATTGCAATACCGCGCAAGAAGACGCCGCCGCTCAGGCCTTTCATAGGCTTTCCTTGTTGATAAATCAGGCGACTACGCCACTGAGTAAGGGGACAAACAGCACCGGTTCGATACACTGTTCTTCAATGCCGTCTTCCCGGCGGTCATAAACATACAGGCTCTGCGGCTTACCCTGCTCGCCAACGGGAATCACCAATCGCCCCCCAACCGCAAGCTGCTCCAGCAGCTCCGGCGGCACCACTTCGGGCGCGGCAGCAGACAAAATGGCGTCAAACGGGCCGCGCTCCGGCCAGCCCATGCCCCCATCGGCGTGGCGTAAATGCACATTGTGCAAACTCAAATGCCGCAGGCGCTTACGCGCTTTCTCCTGTAGGGGGCGAATACGCTCAACACTGAACACCCGGCCAACACACTGGGCCAGAATTGCGGTTTGGTAGCCTGAGCCCGTCCCCACTTCCAGCACCCTCTCCCGCGGCCCACCCGCCAGCAGCAACTCCGTCATGCGAGCGACGATATAGGGTTGAGAAAGGGTTTGCTGAAAGCCAATTGGCAAGGCGCTGTCTTCATAGGCCCGATGAGAGAGCGCCTCGTCTAAAAAGATATGGCGCGGCGTAGCGCGCATAGTATCGAGCACTCTCTGGTCTGTGATGCCCTGCTCGCGCAGCCGCTCGATCAAACGGTCCCGGGTGCGCTGAGAAGTCATCCCAATGCCTTGCAAATTGATGCTACTCACCTTTGCTATTCTCTTTTTTATGGCCTTCAGGCGTTAATAAATTCTCGCACAAGCGCAGTGGCGAAGCAGCCCCTGGGCAGAGAAAACTGTAACTGCAGCGTGTCTTCTGCCAGCCACTGCCAGCGCAATTGCTGGGGAATCACCCGCAAACTGCGTCGCTCCATTTTCATGGCGTGACGGCGCAGCCCCGCACAAAAATCTTCGTTAGCCGAAAACACCGCCTCTTCCAGGGCGGCCACATCGGCGCTCACACTATGACGGCCAGCACTGCCATACAGCGGCCCGCTGGGGTGGATATCGCCTTCTAGCAAACGCCGCGCGATAACACTGTCAGCATCGGCAGCGAATACACTGCCACTGTCGCGCAGGCTGAACAACTCACCACTGAGCGCCGTCACCCAGTTTCCCGCGCGCAAACGCGCCGCCAGCACCTCATTAAACAGGTAAGAGCGCGCTGAAGACAAATAAATACCACGTTGAAAGCGCTGGGGCCGCAGCTCGCCGGCAAACCACTGCCGACACGCCGTGAGATTATCTCCGCCTATACCAAAACGCTGCTCGCCGAAGTAATTGGGAAAACCTGCGGACAATTGCTCCAGCCGATTCTCCAGCTCTTCGCGATCGCCGACCACCTCTCTCAGGGTCAACACAAAACGATTGCCACGGTGACTACCAGGGCGCAATTTCTGCCGGTGGCGGCCCCAGCGCAGCACCTGCCAACGGGAGTCCGCCGACTGCTCTGCGCTGTCATCCCAATTGCGGCCAGTTTTACCGGGCAAGTGTACACAGAACCATTGTCGGGTCAGTGCGTGGCGATCTTTGAGGCCGCTATAGGTCACGGCGCGCAGCGAAACACCGGCCATCTCCGCCAACCGGCGCGCCACATAATCGGTGTTATCACCGCTCTTCTCTACCCACAGCCAATCGAATTCGCCATCGTTGCTGAACTCCAGCTCAAACAACTCCTCGACTTCAAAGTCCTCTCGACAGCTGCGCAAGCGCCCCGTCGCTTGCGGCACACCCAGCGCTCTGGGCCAGTCAGGCAACATTGTTGCAGCGCTCCAACACCACCACCGCGTCAACGGCTATGCCTTCCTCTCGACCGACAAAGCCCAGCTTTTCAGTGGTGGTCGCCTTCACACTGAGTTGCTGCATCTCTACGCCGAGGATCTCAGCAAGACGCCGCCGCATCGCCAAAATATGGGGGGCCAATTTAGGGGCTTGAGCGGCAATGGTGATATCCGCATTGCCCAGAACATACCCCCGCTCCACAATCAATCGATAGCAGTGCTGCAACAGCTGCGCACTATCGGCGCCGCGATAGGCCTCGTCATTATCGGGGAAGTGTTGGCCAATATCGCCCAGCGCCAACGCGCCTAGCAAGGCATCGCATAAAGCGTGTATCGCCACATCGCCGTCGGAGTGCGCCAAGAGGCCGCGGTGATAATCCAGTTTGACGCCACAGAGAACCACGTGATCACCGTCGCCGAAACGGTGAACATCGTAGCCGTGACCGATGCGAATTCCCGTCATGATTTGGCAATCTCCTCGCCGCGCTGTGCGTGTAAATAAAAGGCCGCCAGCGGCAGGTCTTCGGGGTAAGTAATTTTAATATTGGCCGCGCTACCCGCCACCAAACGCACACGCCCCCCGCTGTGCTCAATTGCCGAGGCTTCGTCGGTAACCGCCAACTGATTTTTGCGACAGTAGCGCAGCGCCGCCAACAATTCGCCATAGCGAAACAACTGCGGAGTTAAGGCTCGCCACAACTGGCTGCGATCCAAAGTGGCATCCACCTCATCGCGATCATTACCGCGTTTAACGGTGTCGACAAGCCGGGCAGCCAACAGACCGCCGCAGTGTTTATCCGCGGTTTCGGCAATGAGTGATTGCAGATCCGCCCGGCTTAAACAAGGCCTAGCGGCGTCGTGCACCAATACCCAATCGGCGTCACTGGCCTGCCCTTGCAGAGCCAGCAGCGCCATCTCCACTGAGTCAGCTCGCTCACTGCCACCGACCACGGCGTGCACTCGCGGATTGTGGCTCAGGGCTAAAGTGGCAAAGTGATCATCATTGGGGTGGAGGGCGACAAGCACCGCCTCGATCCGCGGTTCGTCAAGCAGGGCTGTGACGCTGTGCTCGAGCACACAGCGGTCCAGCAATGGCAGATATTGCTTGGGCTGAGTGGCACCAAAGCGACTGCCGGTGCCCGCGGCCGGGACAATCGCCCACAGTCGTGGTATCACGGTGATTCTTCTATTATCAGGTAAAACGTTTCGCCCTTCCTAACCAGCCCCATATCATTGCGGGCCCGCTCTTCAATGCTGTCCAGGTTGTTCTTAAGACTGTGCACCTCGCCCAACAAGCGCTCATTGCGATCGCGCAGTTCGGCATTGTGCTGCTGCTGCTCGGCGATTTCCCGGCGCAAGCTGACAATTTGCTCCCAACTGCCACTGCCGTTCCACAGGCGCAGCTGCAGCGCGAACAGAATGATCATCAGCAATATCAGCAGTCGGCGACGGGTCATTGTTCTTCCTGGACGCCCTCGACTGCCAAGCAGCGCGAGGGCGGGCACCAGCGAATAGCGCTAGGCACGAAACTCATCGCGGCCACGATAGGCAGCACCCAGTTCCGCTTCAATACGCAGCAGGCGATTGTATTTAGCGACCCGGTCTGAGCGACACAGCGAACCGGTTTTAATCTGTCCCGCTGAGGTCGCCACCGCTAGGTCGGCGATGGTGGTATCTTCCGTTTCACCACTACGGTGGGAAATCACCGCCGTGTAGCCGGCGTCCTTGGCCATTTTGATCGCATCCAAGGTTTCAGTCAGCGAGCCAATTTGATTGAATTTAATAAGAATTGAATTGGCGATTTTGTTATCGATACCGCGCTTCAAAATGCTGGTATTGGTCACAAACAGATCGTCGCCAACCAGCTGCACGCGCTCGCCAGTCAGCTCAGTCAATGTCGCCCAACCGTCCCAATCGCTCTCATCCATACCGTCTTCGATAGAAATGATCGGGTAGCGCTGGGTTAAGCCGTCCAAATAGGCCGCAAAACCGGCAGCATCAAATTCTTTGCCTTCGCCGCTGAGTTTGTACTTGCCGTCCCGGTAAAATTCCGATGCCGCACAGTCCAGCGCCAGGGTTACATCTTCGCCAAGCTTGTAGCCGGCATTCTTCACCGCTTCGGCAATTACTTCCAAGGCCGCTTCATTCGACGGCAAATTCGGCGCAAAACCGCCCTCGTCGCCCACCGCCGTACTGAGTCCGCGACCGGCCAGTACTTTCTTCAGCGCGTGGAAGATTTCGGCACCAACACGCAGCGCCTCGGCAAAGCTATCGGCAGCAACGGGCTGAATCATGAATTCCTGAATGTCGACATTGTTGTCGGCATGCTCACCACCATTGATGATGTTCATCATCGGCACGGGCATGGTGTACTGGCCTTCAGTGCCATTGATCTGCGCAATGCGTTGATACAGAGGAATACCCTTTTCAATCGCCACCGCCTTAGCGACTGCCAGGGACACAGCCAGTATGGCATTGGCACCAAACTTCGCTTTATTTTCAGTACCGTCAGCATCGATCATCGCCTGATCGATAGCACGCTGGTCTTCAGCGTCCATCCCCATCAGCAAATCCCGAATGGCCGTGTTGATATTGGCCACCGCTTTGGTAACACCCTTACCAAGATAGCGCGACTTGTCGCCGTCTCGCAGCTCAAGGGCTTCACGAGAACCCGTCGATGCGCCCGAGGGAGCACAGGCCGAACCGACCGCGCCTGACGCCAGCACCACGTCAGCCTCAACAGTCGGGTTGCCGCGTGAATCCAACACCTCGAATGCTTTGATATCGACGATTTCTGCCATGTGATGATCTCCTGTCTAAAAGTCTTGTCACAGCGCTGTCGACGCGCCGTCAATGAGTTAAAAATAGCGATAAAAATAGTTAACGAATATCCAGCGGCGGCAACGATTTCACCAAATCATCAACGGCCTTCATCTGCTGCAAAAACGGTTTCAACGCGGTCAGTGGCAAGGCGCTTGGACCGTCGCAGAGAGCCTTATCGGGGTCCGGATGGGCTTCTAAAAACAGGCCCGCCAAGCCCTGGCTCATACCCGCACGCCCAAGCTCTGCCACCTGATGGCGACGCCCCCCAGAGGCCGCGCCCATAGGATCGCGGCACTGCAAGGCGTGGGTAACATCAAAAATCAATGGTGCACCACCACTCACTTCCCGCATGGTGCGAAAGCCCAGCATATCAACCACTAAATTGTCGTAACCGAAATTGCTGCCACGCTCGCAAAGCATCACCTTGTCATTGCCGCACTCGGCAAATTTTTCGACAATGTTTTTCATCTGTGCGGGGCTGAGAAACTGTGGCTTTTTAATGTTGATCACAGCGTCAGTAGCCGCCATCGCAGCAACCAAATCCGTTTGCCTGGCAAGAAAAGCCGGCAACTGAATCACATCGCAAACCTGCGCCACCGGCTCGGCCTGATAGATCTCATGGATGTCGGTAATAACCGGGACATTAAATGCCTGTTTGATCTCTTCAAATATCTTCAGGCCCTCATCCATACCCGGCCCGCGGTAGGAGTGAATAGACGAACGATTCGCTTTGTCGAAAGACGCCTTGAAGACATAGGGAATACCCAGCTGCGCACATACATCGACATAACTCTCGGCAACGCGCATGGCCAAATCCCTGGACTCCAGCACATTCATTCCGCCAAACAGTACAAAAGGCAGGTCATTGCCGACGTCCAAATCAACCAGCTTGAGGTGTTTATCCTGCATATTTCACTCCGGTGACCAGGCGCCGCGCTCGCCGCGCCGCCATCTCTGAATTATCGAGCACAGACGCGACAATCAGCCCTGCTTATGCTTAAGCGCCGCGTTCACAAAACCGGTGAACAAGGGGTGACCATCGCGTGGTGTAGAGGTAAATTCCGGGTGGAATTGGCAAGCGACAAACCAGGGGTGATCGACAACTTCGACAACTTCTACCAGGCTTTTGTCAGCTGACCAGCCGCCAATACGCAGGCCCTTATCCTGTAGGTCCTTCACGTAATTATTGTTCACTTCATAGCGATGGCGGTGGCGTTCGGTAATCTGCTCAGCACCGTAAATATCGCGGGCTAGCGATCCTTCACTGAGATGACACAATTGGGCGCCCAGACGCATGGTGCCCCCCAAATCCGACTCGGCGTCGCGCTGTTCGGTCTCGCCCTCTGCCGTGACCCATTCGGTAATCAGGCCGACAACCGGGTTGGCACCATCGTCAATAAACTCGCTGCTATTGGCATCGCTCAAACCCAGCACATTGCGCGCAAATTCAATCACCGCGACCTGCATGCCAAGGCATATGCCTAAATAGGGAATCTTGTTCTCGCGGGCATATTGCACGGTGCGAATTTTGCCTTCAACACCGCGGTTACCAAAACCACCCGGCACCAAAATACCGTCTACGCCCTTGAGAACATCAACCCCTTCAGTCTCTATGGTCTCCGAGTCGATATAGCGCACGGAAACCTTGGTGCGGGTGTGTATACCGGCGTGCTTCAGGGCTTCATTCAGCGACTTATAGGCGTCGAGCAGCTCCATATATTTGCCAACCATGGCAATAGTCAGCTGCTTATCCTGATGCAAGTCGCCGTCGATCACCGTATCCCACTCAGAGAGATCCGCCGCCGGACACTCCAGACCAAAGCGCTCAACCACCAGATCATCTAAGCCCTCTGCAGACAGCAGTGAGGGGATGCGATAGATAGAATCGACATCGCGCAGCGGAATCACCGCCCGCGACTCAACATTGGTAAACAGCGCAATCTTGTGGCGGCTGCTCAAATCAATTTCGTGATCCGAACGGCACAGCAGCACGTCGGGTTGCAGACCGATGGAGCGCAACTCCTTCACCGAATGCTGGGTGGGCTTGGTTTTGGTCTCGCCAGCAGTGGCAATATAGGGCACCAGAGTAAGGTGCATCAGCATCGCCCGCTTGGCGCCCAGCTCAATTTTCAATTGCCGGGCCGCCTCGAAGAACGGCAAGCCCTCGATATCACCGACCGTGCCGCCAATCTCAACAATGGCCACATCGGCATCACCGGCGCCGGCAATCACCCGGCGCTTGATCTCGTCGGTCACATGGGGAATAACCTGCACCGTGCCGCCCAGGTAATCGCCACGCCGCTCTTTACGCAATACCGTTTCATACACACGGCCAGAGGTAAAATTGTTGCGCTTATTCATTTTTGCGCGCACAAAACGCTCATAGTGCCCCAGATCAAGGTCAGTCTCGGCACCGTCCTCGGTAACGAACACCTCACCGTGCTGGAAAGGGCTCATGGTCCCCGGGTCTACATTAATGTAGGGGTCCAATTTTAATAGAGTGACTTTCAGACCACGCGCTTCGAGAATCGCCCCGAGCGAAGCAGAGGCAATGCCTTTGCCAAGTGAAGAAACAACGCCGCCAGTGACGAATATGAAACGCGCCATGTAATGCCTATATTGAGCTGATAAAGGTGCAGAGCCAAGAAAAGCCGTGCTTTCAAGACCCCTGTAAGATGGGGGCTCAGTTTAGCAGCAAGGATCAGGCGAGACAATGAAATTAGCCCTCTGAGCCAGGCCAGAGCTCTGTTATACTGCGCGGCTAATTGCTTGCACATTCAAGGTCTTAGTTCTATGCAACCCATGCTGAATATCGCCCTGCGCGCCGCGCGCAAGGCCGGTGATCTAGTCGCCCGCGCCGCCGAGCAGATCGACCGCTTAAAAATCGAATCCAAGGGCGAAAACGATTTTGTCACCGAAATTGACCGAAAGGCCGAACAGGAGATCATCTTTCACCTGCAAAAAGCCTACCCCGACCACCGTTTCGTCGGCGAGGAAAGCGGCGAGTCGGGCAACCCTGACAGCGACTACCAGTGGGTTATCGACCCCATTGACGGCACCACCAACTTTGTTCGCGGTATTCCTCACTACTGCATATCCATCGCCTGCATTTATCAGGGGCAAATCGAGCACGCGGTAATCCTGGACCCCATCCGCCGTGAAGAATTCACCGCCAGCCGCGGTCGCGGTGCGCAAGTCAACGGCCGCCGCGTGCGGGTCACCAGCGCCTCCAGCCTGGAAGGTACCTTAATTGGTACCGGCATCCCCTTTAAATCACGCAGCGAACAGCATATCCCGGCCTATATGCGCAGCCTTGAGTCGGTCGCGCGGGAAACCGCCGGCATTCGGCGCGCCGGGTCGGCAGCACTGGACCTCGCTTATGTCGCCGCCGGGCGCCTGGACGGCTTCTGGGAAATCGGCCTGAGCAAATGGGATATCGCCGCCGGTGTCCTGCTCGTACGCGAGGCCGGAGGCCTGATCAGCGATTTTCAAGGCGGCGGCAATTACCTGGAGAGCGGCAATATTGTGGCCGCCAACCCGAAGTGTCTGAAAGGTTTGTTGCAAGCCGTTAAACCCCACCTGGAACACATTCGCTAGCGCAATTAGCGGCATAAAAAAACGGCGCGCAGCTTCCACTGCGCGCCGTTTTTTTTGGCCTGGCATTTACGCCAGCCATTCACTCAGGGCAAGTCATCAAGCTCGGCACCCTCTTTTTCAGGCACCATCAGATCTTCCGGACTGATATTCATTGCCACCAACAAGCTGGCAACAATAAACACCGACGAATAGGTACCAACACCCACACCGACCAAGAGCGCCAGGGCAAAACTGTGGATCATTTCACCGCCGACGGTGGCCAGGGCAATCAATACCAGCAAGGTCGTTCCAGAAGTCACCAAGGTACGCCCCAGGGTATCTGTCAGCGAGATATTGATGATATCTATCGGCGTATAGCCGCGCATCCCGCGCAAGTTCTCACGAATACGGTCAGCGACGACTATCGAGTCATTCAGGGAATAACCAATCACCGCCAGCACCGCGGCCAACACGGTTAAATCAAAATCCCAGCCCACCAGCGCAAACACCCCCAAGGTGATAATCACATCGTGAGCCAAGGCCAACACCGCACCGTAGGCAAACTTCATCTGGAAGCGCATCGCGACATAAACCAACACCACGGCCAGCGCCAGCAATACCGCCAAACCGCCCTGTTCGCGCAGCTCCTCGCCCACCTGCGGGCCGACAAACTCAATGCGCTGCAACTCTACTCCCGAGGGGCTGTCATTGCGCAACACTGCCAGCACTTGCTCGCCCAACTCCGGACTCAAACCGACAGGCAAACGCACCAACACATCGGTATCCGAGCCAAAATTGACGACCACGGCATTGTCATAGCCCTCTCTCGCCAAGCTGTCCCGCACTTCTTCTAGAGGGATTGCCTCTTCATAGGCAACCTCGATCAACGTGCCGCCAGTGAAATCCAGGCCAAAATTCAGGCCCTTGAAAGCGATCAATAACAGCGATGCCGTCACCGCCAGCAGCGACAGCACCGCCGCCAGCTTGCGGGCACTCATAAAACGGATAAATTTCTTGTCCTCTGACATTGGCCCTTCCTTATATTGCCAGTTTACTGACACGGCGACGGCCGTAGATCAGATTCACGATCGCGCGAGTGCCCATAATGGCGGTAAACATCGAGGTCACAATCCCCAGTGACAGGGTGACCGCAAAGCCGCGCACCGGCCCCGTGCCCACCGCGTACAAGATCACCGCCACCAGCAAGGTGGTAATATTGGCGTCCATAATGGTGACAAAGGCGCGACCGTAGCCGGCATTAATGGCCTGCTGCGGCGATTGACCGTCCCTCAACTCCTCGCGAATACGAGAGAAAATCAGCACATTGGCGTCCACTGCCATACCGACGGTCAGCACGATACCGGCAATACCCGGCAGGGTCAGCGTGGCGCCCAGCAGAGACATGGCGCCGACCAGCACAACAATATTAAAGGCCAGCGCAGCAACCGCGATCACACCGAACACCCGGTAGTACACCACCATAAACAGCGCGACGGCGACTAGGCCAATCTGCACTGACAGCAGGCCTTTGGAAATATTCTCCGCGCCCAGCGACGGCCCCACCGTGCGCTCTTCGACAAAGTCGATAGGCGCGGCCAGGGCCCCGGCACGCAGCAGCAACGACAGTTCCGCCGCCTCCCCCGACGCATCCAGGCCGGTAATGCGAAACTGCACACCCAGCGCATCGCGAATGGTTGCCAGGCTGATGATTTTTTTCTCGTCGTAGGGAACGCGTACCACCTGTTCCTGACCCGCGCTGTCGACCTCGTAGCGGGTGCGACTCTTGCGCTCGATAAACAGCACGCCCAAGCGGCGGTTAATATTATGGCGGGTCACCCGGTGCATCAACGCACCGCCTTCGCTGTCCAGGGTGATATTCACCTGCGGCATGCCATTTTCGTCAAAACTCGCCTGGGCGTTTGCCACCCGCTCGCCAGTAATCACCACCTCGCGCTCCAGCCAGGCACTGGGTTCACCGCGACCGGGGTTGCGAAATGCAAACTGCTCGCGATCCGCGGGCTCAGCGTCGTAGCGCGCCTCCAGACGAAATTCCAGGTTAGCCGTTTTACCGAGAATACGCTTGGCTTCGGCCGTGTCCTGAATGCCAGGCAGCTCAACCACGATGCGATTGCGCCCCTGGCGCTGCACCAGCGGCTCAGAAACGCCCAACTCATTGACACGGTTACGCAGCGTAGTGAGGTTCTGCCCCACCGCGTAATCTTCAATTTCCTTGCGCTTCACATCAGACAGCAGCGCCTGCAAATAAAACGCCTGATCACCCGCCTCGGCGTTAACACGCTGAGCGGTAAGCTCAGAGAACTCATCGCGAATCACACTCAGTGCCTTGTCGCGATTCTCCTCGCTGCTGAATTTCCCGCGAATCACCCCGGCATCGTCAAGGCTGATAAACCCCCGCACCCGCTGCTCACGCAATTTTTTCTTAATACCTGTGCTGTAATGTTCCAGGCGGGTGGCGATGGCCGCCTCGGTATCCACTTCCAGCAAAAAATGCACACCGCCGCTGAGATCCAGGCCCAGCTTCATCGCCTCAGCACCCAGCGCGCTCAACCAGTCCGGGGTATTAGAGGCCATATTCAGCGCCACTATATAGCCGTCGCCCAGGGCGCGCTGAATGGCTTTCTGGGCGCGCAACTGATCGTCGCCGTGCCGCAGTCGCACCAGGCCATTTTTACCACTGAGGTCAGCCTCTGTAGCGATATATTCAATACCACGGGCGTCCAGCGCCCGAGCGATTTGATCCATCTCCCGCGCGCCAATCTGCGTACCACTGCTCTCCCCCGACACCTGTACAGCCGGGTCAGGGCGATAGAGATTGGGCGAGGCATAGAGCAAGCCGATCCCCAGCACTGCCATAATCAGCAGGTTTTTCCACAGGGGGTATTTATTGAGCATTGTTATCCACCAAAACCGCCGCGCAGGGCGGTGTCCATTTTTTGTAAAGTGAGTGTCCGGCCGATTTAGCCGAGCCAAACTCGCGCGTTGCGGAACATACGCATCCAGCCACTATCCACGCCCTGCTCCGCCGGCGCCCAGCTATTGCTCACCGTGCGAAACACGCGCTCGGGGTGCGGCATCATAATCGTCACCCGACCATCGGCTGAACTGACACCGGTAATGCCCTGCGGCGAACCATTGGGGTTGGCCGGATAGCACTCGGTCGCCAGCGCCTGATTATCGACATAACGCAGCGCAACATTGCCCGAGCCCGCCAGCGCTTGCAGCTGCGCCGCATCGCCAAACTCCGCGCGACCTTCACCGTGCGCCACCGCAACCGGCAGCCGCGAACCGGCCATACCCGCTAACAAGATGGAGGGTGATTGCGGAATTTCAACCATGGAAAAACGCGCTTCGAACTGTTCTGAGCGATTGCGCACAAAACGCGGCCAGTGCTCAGCACCGGGAATGAGCGAGTGCAAGTTCGACATCATCTGGCAGCCGTTACACACCCCCAGCGCAAAACTGTCGTCGCGGTGGAAGAAGCGCTGAAACACTTCTCGGGCACGGGCGTTAAACAAAATACTTTTCGCCCAGCCCTCGCCGGCCCCCAGCACGTCGCCGTAGGAGAAACCGCCGCAAGCCGCCAGCCCCTTAAAATCAGCCAGATCAACGCGGCCGCTGAGAATATCACTCATATGCACATCGATAGCGCTGAAACCGGCGCGATCAAAGGCCGCCGCCATCTCCATCTGCCCGTTGACGCCCTGCTCACGCAATACCGCCAATTTGGGTCGCACCCCGGTATTAATAAAGGGCGCCGCGACATCCTGTTGCGCATCAAAACTCAGCGCCACACTCAAGCCTGGATCCTCTTCACGCAGCGACTGGAACTCCTGCTCGGCGCAAACGGGGTTATCGCGCAGCGACTGCATCCGGTAACTCAGTTCAGCCCAGCGGCGATGTAAGGCCAGGCGATCGGCGCTGAGTACGGTTGTGCCATTGTGCTGCACACAAATTGCCGCGCCTTCACAGGGGCGACCAATCGCTGCGACAAGATCACTCAAACCGTGCTCGGCAAACACCGCCTGCACCGCCGCCAGATCGCGACTGCGCACCTGAATCACCGCGCCAGCCTCTTCGGCAAAGAGCTCGGCCTGGCTGGAAGCCTGGCTGTGCAGCTGCACATCCAAACCGCAGTGGCCGGCAAAAGCCATTTCCAACAAGCTAATCAACAGGCCGCCGTCCGAGCGGTCGTGGTAGGCCAAAATGCGGTTTTCTTCGAGCAGCGCCTGAATTGCATTAAAGAACGCCTTCAGCTGTGCCGGATCGTCGATATCCGGCGCCTCGCTACCCAGCTGACCACAAACCTGAGCCAAGCAAGAGCCGCCCAAACGGCGCTTGCCGGCACCGAGATCAATGGCCAACAGCACACTGTCTTCGCCCAACTGCAACTGGGGCGTCACCGTTTTCCGAACATCCACCACCGGCGCAAAAGCAGAGATAACCAGCGACATCGGCGCGGTAACCGCTTTGTCTTCGCCATTCTCCTGCCAAGCGGTACGCATCGACATACTGTCCTTGCCTACCGGAATGGTGATACCCAACGCCGGGCAAAACTCCATTCCCACCGCCTTGACCGTGTCGTACAGGCGCGCATCCTCATCACCGTGGCCGGCCGCGCACATCCAGTTCGCCGACAGTTTGATGTCCGCCAGTGTGGCGATACGCGTCGACGCAATATTGGTAATCGCCTCTGCCACCGCCATACGGCCAGACGCCGGCGCGTCCAACAGCGCCAACGGCGTGCGCTCACCCATCGACATGGCCTCACCGGCATTGCTGTCATAGCTCACCGTCGTCACCGCACAGTCAGCCACCGGCACCTGCCAGGGCCCGACCATCTGGTCGCGGTGCACCATACCGGTCACCGAACGGTCACCAATGGTAATCAAAAAACTTTTGCCGGCGACCGCAGGCAAACACAGCAGTCGATCCAGAGCTTGCTCAACCGTCAGCTCTTCGCCAGCAAAATCGGCCTGGCGAACATCGCTGCGCTGCGCCTCGCGATGCATCTTCGGCGGCTTGCCGAACAGTACCGACATCGGCAGATCTACGGGGTTATTGGCAAAATGGCGATCGCCGACACGCAGGGTCTTGTCCTCGGTAGACTCGCCCACCACCGCATACGGCGCGCGCTCGCGCTGGCAAATATCGGCAAAACTCTGCAGATCCTCAGGCGCAATCGCAATCACATAACGCTCCTGCGACTCATTACACCAGATTTCCAGCGGCGACATACCCGGCTCGTCATTGGGCACCTCGCGCAACTCAAAGTCGCCGCCACAGCCGCCGTCTTTAACCAGCTCGGGGAAGGCGTTAGACAAACCGCCCGCGCCAACATCGTGAATAAAGGCGATGGGGTTGCGTTCACCCAGGGCCCAGCAGCGGTCGATAACTTCTTGGCAACGGCGCTCAATTTCCGGGTTCTGGCGCTGCACAGAAGCAAAGTCCAGATCAGCACTGGAGGAACCGGAACTCATCGATGACGCCGCACCGCCACCCAAGCCGATCAGCATCGCCGGTCCACCCAGCGCGATCAGCTTATAGCCCGCGGGAAATTCGTCTTTGTCGACATGCTCAGCTTTGATATTGCCATAGCCACCGGCCAGCATAATCGGCTTGTGGTAACCGCGCCGCTCTTCGCCATCGGCAGTAACAATATTTTGCTCGTAGCTGCGAAAATAACCGCAAAGGTTCGGGCGACCGAACTCGTTGTTAAAGGCCGCCCCGCCAATGGGCCCTTCCAGCATAATATCCAAAGCGGTAACAATGCGCTCCGGCTTGCCGTAATCCTGCTCCCAGGCCTGCTCAAATCCGGGCAACTGCAGGTTGGACACAGTAAAGCCAGTAAGCCCCACCTTGGGCTTGGAGCCGCGCCCCACCGCACCCTCGTCGCGAATTTCACCCCCGGCACCGGTGCCTGCCCCCGAAAACGGCGCAATCGCCGTCGGGTGGTTGTGGGTTTCCACCTTCATTAGCAGGTGGATGTCCTCGTGGTGGAATTGGTACTCGGCGGTCTCTGGGTCGGGGTAGAAGCGCCCCGCGGTGTGCCCCGCGACAACCGCGGCGTTGTCCGAGTAGGCACTGAGCACGTTTTCGCCGCCCAGCTCATTGGTGTTCTTGATCATCGCAAACAGCGACTTGGGCTGGTCTTCACCGTCGATGGTCCAGCTGGCGTTGAAGATCTTGTGGCGGCAGTGCTCTGAGTTCGCCTGGGCAAACATCATCAGCTCAACATCGCTGGGGTTGCGCTTCAGTTCGGTAAAACTGTCCACCAGGTAGTCGATCTCATCGTCGGCCAAGGCCAGCCCCAGATCGCTATTGGCTGCCGCCAGCGCCTGGCGCCCGCCCGCCAGCACATCGACCCGCTGCATCTCGCGCGGCGAATGCTGACTGAATAGCAGCGTGGCTGCCGATACCGAGTCGAGCACGCTTTCTACCATGCGGTCGTGAATGGCCGCCGCCACCTGCTCGCGCTGCTCAGCGCTCAGCGGTTCCGCCGCGAGCACGCGGTAGAGCACGCCGCGCTCCAGGCGACGCAGCGCCTGCAAACCACTGATATGTGCAATATCGCTGGCCTTGCTGGACCACGGAGAAATCGTACCGGGGCGCGGCACCACAAAAAACTCACTGCCACCGATCTCAAGCTGCGCGGTGTCAGTACTGGGGCCGTAGTCCAGCAGCTGCTTCAGCACATCCTGCTGTGCCTCACTCAGCTCCCCCTCCACATCGGCAAGGTGCACGAACTGAGCACTGACCGCCTGCAAGCCGGGAATAACGGCGCGCAGAGTGTTCAGCAATTTTTCAATACGGAATTCGGAAAGCGCCGCGGCGCCGGGAACGATCAGCATGCAGGTGTAGAACCTCAGTCGACGGGAACAAAGGCCGACATTGTACAGCAATCGCCAGCGAAAATTCAGGCTTATGGTGTGAACTCTGCAAGCCCGATACAATGCGCCAGAGAATCTACGGAGCAAAGCGATTGGCAGAGCGAATAATCAGCACTAAATGGCACCCACTGCGCCTCGTCGTGTTGCTATTGCTATTGTTCACCACCGCCTGCTCACCCTCCCAGGACGCACTTGAAAGTATCCGCAATGAAGGCGTGCTGCGGGTGCTCACCCGCAACGGCCCCACCACCTACTACGAAAGCCAGGGCAACCCAACGGGTTTTGAGTATCACTTGGCCAAGGCCTTTGCCGACCACCTAGGCGTCGAGCTGGCGATGATTCCCGTCGTCGGCCTTGAAGAACTCTTTGCCGGCCTGCAGGAAGGCCGCGCCGACCTCGCCGCGGCCGGCCTGAGCATCACCCCCGAGCGCAGTGCCCAGCTGCAGTTCGGCCCCAGTTACACCACCGTCAAACAGCTGTTTATCTACAACCGCTCACTAATAGAAAAGCCATTAGAATACAAAGACTTGCAGGGCCTTCGCATACGCGTCCTGGGCAACAGTTCCCACGCCGAGATCCTTCGCAAACTGAAGACGAGCTACCCCGCCCTGGAATGGAGTGAAAGTCGGGATCAGGAAACCATCGACCTACTGGAGCTTCTTCAAGAAGGCGACATCGATATCACCATGGTCGACGCCAACGAATTTCACGCCAACCGCGCGTTTTATCCCGATTTCCGCATCGCCATGAGCGCCGGACAGCCCGGCAAACTGGCCTGGGCAGTAAACAACGACCCGCGCTATGCCGCGCTAATGAAAGAACTAGAAGACTTCTTTGCAAAGATCCGCAGCCAGGGCGAACTGGCGCGGCTAATCGACCGGTTTTTCACCTTTAATGAGCGCCAGCCCTTTATCCGCACGCAAACCTTCCTGCAAATGAAAGAGGAACGCCTGCCCCACTACAAGGGGCTGATCGAGCAGGTCGCCATCGAGTACGATATGGACTGGCGTTTTCTCGCTGCTATCAGCTACCAGGAATCCTTCTGGAACCCCAGCGCGAAATCCCCCACCGGGGTGCGCGGCATGATGATGCTAACCCGCCCCACAGCCAAAGAGCTGGGTGTCGAAGACCGGCTCGACCCCCTGCAGAGTTTGCGCGGCGGCGCTCGCTATTACAAAAAACTCTACGCCCGCCTACCCAATAATATCGAACCGCCAGATCGCGGCTGGTTTGCCCTCGCGGCCTACAATATCGGCCTTGGCCACCTGGAAGATGCGCGCGTCCTCACTGAGAAAAGTGGCGGCAACCCCAACCTGTGGAAAGATGTCAAAGAGCGCTTACCACTGCTGCGCCAACGCAAGTGGTACAAGCAAACCCGCTACGGCTACGCCCGCGGCGACGAGCCGGTGCGCTATGTGGAAAATATCCGCAGTTACTACTCGCTGCTAACCTGGGACGAACTCAACCGCTATCGTGTACCGCCGCCGCGCATCGTCTCCGACTACCTGCCGGCGGCACTCAATCACGGCCTCGGGGCGCTGTAAATCGGCGCCAGCCTCACTCGCGCCCGATGCGGCGCTGGCGGTCATAGCGAAAAAAACCACCCCGCTCTTCGCGCGCAATGGCGTCGGCAGTTTCGCCAAACACCTGCTCGCGCAGGGCCGCCAGCTCCGCTTCCCGCACCTCGCCATCATAGCTGGCGACAATCGCCTGGCGCTGCTGCATATACTGCTCGCCCTGCTGCCAACGCTCGTCGCGGCGCGTGTCCAAGTCCTGCCAGCGATCCAGCGCCGCCTCATCCATGCCCATCAGTTGCCGCAACTCGCGCAGCGTCTCGCGACGCTGCTCCGCGGGCAGCTGACGCAGGTCGCTCTGCACCGCCTCCAGCTCGACAACCCGATTGAGCAGCTCGGTGCGCCGCTCTGCCAACAAGGTATCGGCCTGGTCGCCAAACTGCTCGCGCAGGCTGCCGACAAACTGCTCTACCGAGGCCTGAGCGCCCAATTCTGGCTGACTGCCCAACTCCGCCAGGGTGTCAGAAATTTTCTGATTGCGCAGCTCTGCCGCCCAGATCTGCTCGGCATCGGCACCAAAGGCGGCATAGCGCTGCTCCCACAGCGCGCTGCGACGCTCCTTCGCCGTCATCGCTTGCAGGGCTTGGCGCTCCATCGCCAGCCAATCGTTATAACTGGCCAAGCTGAAATATTTAGCCAGCAAGGCTTCGGCATGTTCAGGAAATAGGCGGCGCAAAAACCCGGCGATGCGCTGCTGCCAATCCTCTGGGTAACGCTGCTGCAAATAGGCAATCAACTGTTCAATCACCCGCAGCTGCGCGTGCTTGACCTCAATCACTGGGGCAAAACGCCGCTGAAGGTCTTCAATAAAAGCCGCTTCCTGCGCGGCGGCGGTCAAGGCTTCCTGCGGCGACACGGCCACAGGCGGCTCGATAGCATCGCCGACCCAGTCGGCGGCATTGCCCGGCTGACCGCGGTCTGGCAACAGCGACAGGCCGGTGGCAAACACCAATAACACCGCGCTAATAACAACGGCGAAGCCACGAGGGCTTCGCCAAAAGGACATCGAATCCGACATGATCACGCTCCGAATTAATAGCCGTTATCGGCAATAAAATCGGTAATGGCCGCGTAAAACTCCATCTCGTCGAAGGTATCGGGCGGCACGCCAATCACATCCACGTGATCCTGATTAATCTTCCAGGCGTGGGAGGTCATCTGCGCACTGTCGGGCGCATTGAGATCGGCAACATAGCCGGTGTTGCTCTGGGTCCAAACGTAATCAAGGCAGCCATAGCACTCCCAGTATTCCAGGCGATAGCCCATTTGCTGAGAATTGATGCCCACCAGGCCGTCGTCGTCATTATCACTGGCATTGCCATCCCCGGTGCCCAATGCGCCGTCGCCATTGGCGTCATAGCTGGCGTAGCCATCGCCGTCGATTTCGGTCCACAGCTCTTTAAGCAGGTAGAGCGCCGGATTCATATTGCCATTGTCCTGCCCGGTCAAAAAACTGCGCGACCGCTCGATATTCTGGCTGCCCGCCGGGTAGTTTTGGTTAAAGGCATAGGTGCCGGTCACCACGCCGTCGTTGGGGTCAAAATCGTGGTTAACCAATTGCTTGAGCGCGGCAATCGCATCGTTGCCACCCTGATAGATGGTGTTACCAAAATATTCCGCCAGCGTTTCCAGCACCGACTGAACACCGGGCTGCAGATTCAGCACGTATTGCGCTATCGGCGAGCCGCGGTGGGGAGAGGAAATACTGATCCCGTACTTGACCACTTTGTAGCCGCGATTTTCGCGCAGCAAACGGGCCGCCTTGCGCAGGTCCAGGCCGCCCTGGGAGTGGCCAATAATATTCACATAACTGTGACCGGAGCTGGCCAGATAGCCTTCGATGTCCTGATACAACTCGTAACCGCGCTGCTCAGAGCTGGCAAAGGGGGTGACCGATGCGACGAAAGACTCCTGCCCCGAATTGATGTCGTGGTTGCAGTAGTATTCGCCCCACTGGCAGGTATCGAGCACGTAAACGCCGTAGTCGTCCCCCCAATAGTCGTAACCCAGAATGTCATCAAAACCCGCCATGCCGTGGGCAAACACGATCGGGTAGGCGGTTTTATTGGCGTCCCGGGCGTGAACCGGCAGGGCCGTCAAGGCCAGTAGTAATGCCGCACACCAAGTACGACGGCTGAAACTCATCATGCTGTTCTCTCCATTTATTATTATGTTCACTCACCTCGCCGGGTGAGCGCCCAATGCGGCGCCGCAACGGGCCTGAACGGCCGGCGCCAATTGGCATGAGTAAGACACGACGAAAGTACACGCCGAAAACATTACCGAAACGTAACATAGCAGCAAACGGCGACTCGGCAAGCGACGCTTTACAAACTGTGCGCTGTGACACTGTTTGCGCCGGCCTCCTTCACGTCTGCAGGCGGCACAAAAA
>NZ_JBFIGO010000031.1:0-28106 GCF_041602295.1 Spongiibacter sp.
ATTTTACTGAACATGGGGTTCTCCGCTGTGCCAGGCCGGCAGACGTTTTTCCAGAAAAGCCGAGAGGCCCTCCTGGCCTTCAGGGGATACGCGGATATCGGCAATGCGCTGGCAGCTGTCTTGCACCAGCGCGCTGTCGAGCTGGCGATGCTGGTAGTCCAGCACTAGGGTTTTAGCCGCCCGCATGGCAGCCGGGCCGTTGGCCAGCAATTGCTCGATCATCGCCGCCAGGCGCTCGTCTAACTGCTGTTCATCGACGCACTCGCTGAGCAGCCCGAGCTGCACGGCGGCGTCGGCGCTAAAGCGTTCGGCGCTGATAAAGTAGCGGCGCGCCGCCCGCGGGCCGATGGCACTGATCACATAGGGGCTGATGGTGGCGGGGATCAGGCCAATTTTAACCTCGCTGAGGCAGAAGCTGGCGCGGTGACTGGCGATGGCAATATCGCAACAGCTGATCAGCCCCACTCCGCCGCCGAATGCGGCGCCCTGCACGCGGGCGAGAGTGGGCTGCGGGAAGTTATTCAGCAGCGACAGCAGTTCGGCGAGCGCCTGTGCATCGCGCAGGTTGTCGGCGACGCCGTAGCCGGCCATGCGCCGCATCCAGTTGGCATCGGCGCCGGCAGAAAAACTTTTCCCGCTGGCGGCCAACACCAATAGCCGCAGCTCTGGCAGTGCGGCGAGTCGCCGCAGTTCGCTGCTCAGTTGGGCGATCAGTGCGTCGTCAAAGGCGTTGTGCAGGGCCGGGCGGTTGAGCGTGAGTGTCGCCACGCCGCGTTGATCAATACTGCACAGCAGCGCGGCTTGTTGGTCGTTATCAGAGTGTTCAGACATGGCTGCCCCCTACATGCGAAATACGCCAAAGCGACTGTCGTCGATTGGCTTGTTAAGGCTGGCGGACAGGCTAATGCCGAGCACGCGGCGAGTGTCGGCGGGGTCGATAACGCCATCGTCCCAGAGCCGGGCCGAGGCGTAGAAGGGGTGGCTCTGCTCGGCGAATTTGTCGAGGATGGGCTGCTTGAAGGCCTGCTCCTGGTCGGCGCTCCAGTCCTGACTCTGGCGCTGATGCTGGGCGCGCTTGATGTCGGCCAGCACGCCGGCGGCCTGTTCGCCGCCCATTACGCCGATACGTGCATTGGGCCACATATACATAAAGCGCGGCTCATAGGCGCGACCACACATGCCGTAATTGCCGGCGCCGTAGGAGCCGCCGATGACGACGGTAAATTTTGGCACCTTGGCACAGGCAACGGCCATTACCATTTTGGCCCCGTGGCGGGCGATGCCGCCGGCTTCGTATTGTTTGCCGACCATAAAGCCGCTGATGTTCTGTAAAAAAATCAGCGGAATCTTGCGCTGCGCGCAGAGCTCGATAAAGTGCGCGCCTTTTTGTGCCGACTCGCTGAACAGGATGCCGTTGTTGGCGACGATACCTACCGGGTAGCCGTATAGGCGGGCAAAGCCGCAGACCAAACTGCTGCCGTAGAGGGCTTTGAACTCGTCGAAGTCTGAGCCGTCGACAATCCGCGCAATGACTTCGCGCACGTCGTAGGGCTTGCGGCTGTCCTTGGGAATGAGGCCATACAGCTCCTTGGCATCGTATAGTGGTTCGACGCTGTCGAGCTGCTCCAGCTGCTGGGGTTTGCGGCGGTTGAGTTTAGACACCGCCTGGCGCGCCAGCTGCAGGGCGTGCTCGTCGTTTTCGGCGTAGTGGTCGGCCACGCCGGACTCGCGGCAGTGCACGTCGGCGCCGCCGAGTTCCTCTGCAGTCACCACCTCGCCGGTGGCGGCTTTGACCAGCGGCGGGCCGGCCAAAAAGATGGTGCCCTGTTCTTTAACGATAATAGTCTCGTCGGCCATCGCCGGCACATAGGCGCCGCCCGCGGTACAGGAACCCATGACCACGGCGATTTGCGGAATATTCTGCGCCGACATATTGGCTTGGTTGTAAAAGATGCGGCCAAAGTGCTCGCGGTCGGGAAACACCTCGTCCTGGCGCGGCAGATTGGCGCCGCCGGAGTCGACCAGATAAATACAGGGCAGGTGATTTTGCTCGGCAATGGTCTGGGCCCGCAGATGCTTTTTTACCGACAGCGGGTAGTAGGAGCCGCCTTTGACGGTGGCATCGTTGGCCACGATCATGCATTCGATGCCGCAGACTAAGCCGATGCCGGCAATTACGCCGGCCGCCGGCACGTGCTCGCCATAGACGCCCTCGGCGGCCAGTTGGGAGATTTCCAGAAACGCCGCGCCGGGGTCCAGCAGGGCATCGATACGCTCGCGGGCCAGCATCTTGCCGCGCTGGTGATGGCGCTCTCGGGCCTTGTCGCCGCCGCCCTTGGCAATTTCTGCCGATTTGGCCTGCAGCTCGGCAAGCTGCTCGGTGAGGGCGGCGAAGTTCTCGATATAGTCGGCGCTGTGGCGGTCTAGGCTGGTGTTCAGCACGGTCATGGTCGATCCTCTGCTCGCTTAGCGGGTTTCGTTAAACAGTTCGCGGCCGATCAGCATACGCCGCACTTCCGAGGTGCCCGCGCCAATCTCGTAGAGCTTGGCGTCGCGCAGCAGGCGGCCGGTGGGGTAGTCGTTGATATAGCCGTTGCCGCCGAGGGTCTGGATGGCCTGCAGCGCCATTTGGGTCGCTTTTTCTGCGGTGTAGAGAATTACTGCCGCGGCGTCCTTGCGGGTCTCTTCGCCGCGGTCGCAGCTTTTGGCCACGGTGTAGAGGTAGGCGCGGCTGGCATTGAGGTCGCAGTACATATCGGCGATTTTGCCCTGCATCAACTGGAATTCGCCGATGCTTTGGCCGAACTGGGTGCGCTCGTGCAGGTAGGGCACGACGATGTCCATGCAGGCCAGCATAATGCCGGTGGGACCGCCGGACAGCACGGTGCGCTCGTAGTCGAGGCCGCTCATCAGAATACGGGCGCCATCGCCCTCCTTGCCGATCAGGTTTTCGGCCGGCACTTCGCAGTCTTGGAATACCAGTTCGCAGGTATTGGAGCCGCGCATGCCGAGCTTGTCGAGTTTGGGCGAGCGCGAGAAGCCGGGGAAGTCGCGCTCGACGATAAAGGCGCTGATGCCCTTGGAGCCGCCCTGGGGGTCGGTTTTGGCATAGATCACGTAGGTGTGGGCGTCGGGACCGTTGGTGATCCACATCTTGTTGCCGTTGAGGATGTAGCGGTCACCTTTTTTGTCGGCGCGCAGTTTCATGCTGACCACGTCGGAGCCGGCGTTGGGTTCCGACATTGCCAGCGCGCCGATATGTTCACCGCTGCACAGCTTGGGCAGGTATTTCTCGCGCTGGGCGGCATTGCCATTTTTAAAGATCTGGTTGACGCAGAGGTTTGAGTGGGCGCCATAGGACAGTCCCACGGACGCCGAGGCGCGGCTGATTTCCTCCATGGCGACGACGTGGGCGAGATAGCCCATATTGCTGCCGCCGTACTCTTCGCTGACGGTCATGCCGAGCAGGCCGAGGTCGCCAAACTGTTGCCACAGTTCCAGCGGGAACTGATTGTCTTTATCGATCTGTTCGGCGCGCGGGGCAATTTCGGCCTGGGCAAAGCGGTGCACGGTGTCGCGCAGCATGTCGATGTCTTCACCGAGATCGAAGTTGAGGCTGGGGTAGGCGGTGCTCATGTCAGGGCTCCTTGGCGGATGGGACGGTGTCGTTAAGTGCCTGCAGGCAGCGGCTCTCGGCGTCGTCGAGCTCCTGCATCAGGGTTTGAATATCGTTGAGCTGGCGCTTGAGCATTTCGCGCTTTTCGCGGATTTTGTCGATCAGGCGCTGCAGTTGTGGACTATTGTCGCGCTGCGGGTCGTACATCTCGATGATGTCGCGACTCTCCTCCAGCGACAGCCCCAGGCGCTTGCCGCGCAAAATCAGTTTTAGCTTGGTGCGGTCGCCGGCGCTGTAGATCCGCGCCTGGCCACTGCGGGTCGGGCACAGCAGGCCTTTTTCTTCATAAAAGCGAATGCTGCGGGTGGTGATGTCAAATTCCGCCGCCAATTCGGAGATGGTGTAGTGCCGGCTCATGGTGATGTTCTCTGCTTGGATACGCTAGTTATAAATTACGTTAACGTTAACGTCAACTTTGCCGTTGTTGTGCCGCTGTCCTTGCGGCACCGCTTGCTATACTCCTCGGCTAAACCTGAGTGGGGGTGCCAAGGGTGTGGGAGCTGCTATTGCGCTATGCGCATTTTCTTGGAGTGATGGCGTTGGGCGGCTGTTTGCTGGCCGAAAATCTGTTGCTGGGTCGGCGCTTAGCGCCCGCAACGCTGCGTCGCTTGGCGGTGATTGATGCCGGCTATGGCGCCAGTGCAATGTTGGTGCTGGCTGCGGGCCTCGCTTTGTGGTGGTGGCAGGGCAAGGCACCGGCGTTCTATCACAGCAACCCGGTGTTTTTGATCAAGCTGGCGCTATTTGCCGTGCTCGCCCTGCTGTCTATCTACCCGACGGTGTTCTTTTTGCGTCACCGCGGCAGCAGGGCAGCACTGACGGTGCCCTCGTCGTTAGTCTATCTGCTGCGTCTGCAATTGTTGTTATTGCCGCTGCTGCCCTTGCTGGCGGTGATGATGGCGCGCGGCGTGGGCCTGAATTAACGGCGTTAGGGCAGGGTGATATCGCTAAAACTTTGCACCGCTTGATGCCGGGGGTGGTTGTGCAGCTCACCCTCGCGTTGCAGCCATGCGGTGTGCATGCCGGCCTCAGCGGCGGCATCCAGTTCTTCGACAATGTCGGACAGGAACAGAATGTTCTGCGCCGGCATGTCGATTTCGCGACTGATCTCCCGGTAGGACGCAGCCTCGCGTTTGGGGCCGGTGGTGGTGTCGAAATAGTCGCTGAACAGCGGGCGCAGATCGCCGGCTTCGCTGTGGCCGAAAAACAGTTTCTGCGCCAAGATCGACCCGGAGCTGTAGACGTATAGCGACAGTCCCTGCCGGTGCCAGTGCTGAAGCTGCGCGACGGCGTCGTCGTAGACGTGGGCGCGGAAATCGCCGTTGCGGTAGCCGTGTTCCCAGATCATGCCCTGCAATGATTTCAGTGGTGTCAGCTTGCGGTCCTGGTCAATCCAGCGCTCCAGCTCGGCGCTCAGGGCGGGGTAGTTCTCGGCGTCGAGTTTGGCGATGCGCGCAACCTCCTGAAGTATTGCCTTCACCTTTGGCTGCTGGGCGTGCTCGCCAATATAACTGCCGAGGCGCTCGCGGGCGTAGGGAAACAGCACCTGGGTGACAAAGTCGATGGCGCTGGTGGTGCCTTCAATATCGGTGACAATGGCTTTGATCATGCGTTTTCCAGGCGAGAGTAGTGCTCGGCGATAGTGCTGCCCGTGTAGTGGGCGACCCAGCCGTCGGGGTTGTTAAAAAAACGAATCGCCACGAGTTGGGGGGTGGGGCCTAGGTCAAACCAGTGCGGGGTGTTTGCCGGTACGCTGAGCAGGTCGCCGCGCTCACAGAGCACCTCGTAGACTTTGTCGCCAATGTGCAGGGCAAACAGGCCGCAGCCGTCGACAAAGAAGCGCACTTCATCTTCGCTGTGGCGGTGTTCGGCGAGAAATTTCGCGCGCAACTCGTCCTTGTTGGGGTTGCTGGCGTCCAGGCTGATTACATCGACACTCTGGTAACCCTGTTCGTCGACCAGGCGCTGAATGTCGTCCCGGTAGGCAGTCATCACGCTGTCGGCGCTGTCGCCGGCGCGCACGTCGTCACGGGTTTGCCATTGTTCAAAGCGCACCCCGGCCTTGCCCAGCTCGCTGCGAATAAGGACGGCGTCGCGGCTGCTGAGCAGGGCGTGTTGGCTGTTGTCGTCGCGGTAAATACGAAGTTCGCTCATGGTGGTGGGGTCCTTGCGGTCAGTGGCTAAGGCGGCGCAATTCCAGCTCGCAGTGGAGCATAAATTCCAGGGCTTCGAGGTTGCGCATGCAGCTGTCCAAGTCTGCTGCCCAGCAATACAGGCCGTGGCCTTCAATCAAATAGCCGGGGCAGCTGGGGTGTTGGGCAAGGTAGTGATCTACCTCCTCGGCCAACGCGGCGATGTTCTGGGTATTGGCAAAAATGGGAATATCGACCGATGTGGCATGACTGTCAATGCCGGCAAAAGCTTTGAGCAGCTCATAGTCGCACAGTACAACTTTGCCGATTTTTGCCTGCAGTCGCGAAATCAGCGTGGCGTTGGCGCTGTGACAATGCAGCACGGCGCCGACGTCGGCGAAGCGACGGTAGAGGGCGGTGTGCAGCAGGGTTTCTGCAGATGGCTTGCCGTCGCTCAGGGGTTGGCCGTCGAAGTCGACGGCAATAAAGTCGGTGGGGGCCAGGCGACCTTTGTGTTTGCCCGATGCGGTAAGCAGAGCGCTGTCCTGATCTAGGCGCAGGGAAAAATTGCCGCTGGTCGCAGGTACCCAGCCGCGTTGGTAGAGTTCGTCGCCAGCCGCGGCGAGGGCGATGGCTTTATCAAAGAAACGCTTGGTTTTTTTCATCGCTTAGTTCCTGTTGGCGCCGGCACTGTCGAGGTGGGCGAGTACCGCCTCGCGGTTGGGCTGGTGAATAACGCCGTGTTCGGTAACGATGGCATCGATTAACGATGCCGGGGTGACATCGAAGGCTGGGTTGTGTACTGGGCAGCCCTGCGGCGCCGTAGCCACGCCCTGATTGTGGGTGATTTCTTCAGCGCTGCGCTGCTCAATGGGGATCTGCGGGCCGTCGATACTGCGGTCAAAGGTGCTGGTGGGGGCGGCGACCATCATTTTTACACCGTGGTGGCGGGCGATAATGGCCAGATTATAGGTGCCGATTTTGTTGGCGACATCGCCATTGGCCGCCACCCGGTCGGCGCCGACAATCACCCAGGCTGGGCGCAACTCACGCATGAGCTGTGCGGCGGCGCCTTCTATTGCCAGGGTCACCGGAATACCGTCTTGCATGAGTTCCCAGCTGGTCAGTCGCGCGCCTTGCAGCCAGGGCCGAGTTTCGCCGGCGATGACGCCGCGCAGTGTGCCGTCGCGCCAGGCCGAGCGTATCACGCCCAGTGCGGTGCCGTAGCCGCCAGTGGCTAGCGCGCCGGCATTGCAGTGGGTGTAGACCAGGCTGTTGGCGCCGATCAGCGCCGCGCCATGATCGCCAATACGCTGGTTAATGGCGATGTCTTCGCGGTGGATTTGCTGGGCCAGTGCCAACATGGCCAAGGGCAGCTCGCCGCTGTTGCCGTGCTGCTCAATAACTAGGTCGCAGCGTTGCAGCGCCCAGAACAGATTGACCGCCGTCGGGCGGCTGTCGGCCAGGGCCTGTCGCGCAGGGGCGAGGGCGGTTGCCCAGGCCGAGACGCTAGGCTGTGGCGGGCAGCGGGCAGCGGCGAGCGCCATGGCATAGGCCGCAGTGATCCCGATGGCCGGGGCACCGCGTACCACCATGTCGCGAATGGCGGCGGCAACGGCGATGGGCTCGTCGAAGCTCAGGTAGCTAAGCGAGTTGGGCAGCAAGCGTTGATCGAGTAATTCCAGGCAGTCCTGGTTCCAGCGAATGGCGTCGGGCGTGGACACGGCGGGCCTCCGGTTTTAGGGGGCGTCATTATAATGCAGGGTGTTGTTTGTCGATAGCGGTTAAAATGGCGGTTTTGCGGCCCAATGTGGTGGGAGAATAATGGAACAGTATTGGCCTTGGATAGTGGCGGCGGCGGTGATTGTCGTGGCCTTGGCTGGCTACGCGGCGCGGCTGCTGTGGCGTCTGCGGGCGCTGAACGCGCAGCGCGCGGCGTCGGGCGCTGCGGCTGTTGAGGCGGTGGAGCAGTTTGAGCCGGCGCCCAGTCAGCACCGCTTGGGTGTCCATGAGAGTATTCGGGTACTGGCGCGTTGCTACCTCGACGGTCAGCTGGGGGGCAGTGAGTTGTGCTTGAGGTTGGCGGTACTGCTGGATCAACCGGCGGTGGATGAGGCTCTGCGGCAGCAGGGCGAGGTGTTTATTGAGCTCGCAGCGAAGTTGGCTGAGGTGCCCACACACCAGGCGTGGAAAAACCTCAGCCGCAGCGAGCGCAATAAGTTTCGCCAGCATATGGACCAATTGGAGAGCGATCACGCCGAGGCCATGCGCGCGGCGGCCCGGCGACTTGCCGGCTAGTTTTTCTTGGCAAAGGGTAGCAGGCGATTAAAACCGTCCACCATATCGTTTTGCAGTTGCAATTGCGCCTCTAGCTGCTTGGGCTCCATCGGGTCGATGCCGAAAATAGACTGATGTAGAGGGGCCAGTGTGACATAGCCGAGGATCATGCAGTGGAAGGCCATTGCGGTGGGCGCGTGTATCCATTCGACGTCGGGGTCGTTGATCCCGTCGTTGAGAAAGGCAAACAGTTTTCGGTACCAGCGCTCGCTGAGCAGGGTGAGCGTTTCATCTTGGGCCAGGGTGGCATGTTGCACTAGGCGGGCGATATTGGGCTTGGCACTGAGGTCGCTCATCAAGGTGCGCAGTTGTTCGCGGATTTCCAAAAAGTCGGCGGCCGCATGCAGCTTGGTAGAGGTTTCGACAATGGGCGCCATCAGGCGCTCACAGACCTCTTCATAGATGGCCAGTTTGTTATTGAAGTGTTTGTAAATACCGGGGCTGCTAATGCCGACACGGGCGGCTATCTCGCTGACTGAGGTGGCCGCGAAGCCCTGCTTGGCGAAGAGTTGTTCGGCAACTTCGAGTATTTTTTCACGGGTATTGCGCCGCGTTGTCATATTGCTTTCCTATGCTGCGCTGATTGTCGATGCGCTTTGCTGTACTAGTAGCCAGGCCAGTCCGGCGGCGCAGCCCAGGCTGACTAGCAGCCAAGCCAGCGACTGCCAGCGGTAGCGTCGACTTAACGATTCGGGTTCTGAGGTGGCGATGATAAACGGTTGTTGCCTGCTGGGCGAATAACTCAGGGTATTGACCGGCATGAGCTGTTTGGCGCTGCGATTTTCCCGCTCCGCTTGGCGCAGGGCTTCACTGCGCACCAGCTGCCATTCTTCGAGGTCAATGTCGCCATCGCCGTTGCGGTCAAAGCGCGTGACCAGCCGGTCGTAGTCTTGCTTCCAGTCGCTTAAAATCTCCATCATTCGCGTATTGTTACGTTCGCTATCGCGAACTGGATGGTGGGTTTCGAAGAGGCCGAGAGTGTAGATCAGGTCGCCTTCGCAGAGTAATTCTTCGGTGTAGCGATAGCGTCTCCCCAGCAAACTGCTGCCTTGGCCGGGAATCGGATAGCGGCTGTTGCCATACCAGCTGCGTTTGCGGTGGCTGCTGATATCGGCGCGGTCTGGGTAAATGTAGCAGTGGCCGCTGCCGTCATTGAGCAATAGTGGACGGTCGCTGCTGTGGCCTTCAATGTTTCGCCAGTGACTGTTTTTTCCGCTGCGCTCGTAGCGCTCGATGCGATAACGGTACCACAGGCAGGCGTGTTGGCCCAGTTTGCTGAGCAGCGGCTGCTGGCCGTCGGCCAACTCACCGTAGCCAACGAGCTCGACATAGCCCTGGGGGGCGGAGCGTATCTTGGAGGTTGGCGTATCTTCAATGATGCGCGCGCGGCGCAGCCGCGACACGCTGGCGACCGCAGCGACGAGTGACAGTAGCGCGAGCAGGACGAGTGGAAAGTAGTCGTTCACAGCGCCGTTAATTGCCAAACAGCGACTTTACATCGACATCTTTGAGCTCGGCCTTGTCGAACTGCAGCAGATCAAAGGCCTGGAAATTAAACAGCCGGGCAATCATGACGTCGGGAAATTGTTCGATGCGCACATTGTTGTTGTTGACCGCCTCATTGTAGACCTCGCGGCGATCGGCGATGGCATTTTCCAGGGCGGAAATGCGACTGTGCAGATTTTGGAAGACGCCGTCTGCTTTGAGTTCCGGGTAGTTTTCGGCCAGTGCAAACAGGCTGCCAAGGCTGCTGCGCAGCCCACTTTCGGCCAGTCCCAGTGCCTTCATGTCGTGACTGGCTTGTGCGCTGGCCACTTGTTGGCGGGCGAGGATGACTTTTTCCAGTGTGCTTTGTTCATACTGCATATATTGCTTACAGGTTTCCACTAGCTTGGGTAGCTCGTCGTGGCGTTGCTTGAGAAGCACATCGATGTTGGCCAGGTGCTTGGCCACGCTGTGTTTTAGATTTACCAGGCCGTTGTACAGCATTATTAGGTAGAGCAATACGAAGACGATTATTGCCAGAAAAACCATCATGCCGATTTCCATTCGCGTTTCCTGTGTAGTGAGTGGGTACTGCAGTTGTCGGCGCTTTCATACCGCTGGGCGCCTTGCCAAGCCAGGCTCAATGGCGCATCCAGTCGGGTACCGGCAGGTTCATATTTTCTAGGAACACCGGATTGTAGAGTTTGCTCTTATAGCGGTCGCCGTAGTCACACAAAATGGTGACGATGGTGTGGCCGGGGCCGAGTTGTCGGGCCAGTGCCACTGCGCCGGCAATATTGATTGCTGATGAACCGCCCAGACACAGGCCCTCGTGGCGCAACAGGTCGAAGATGTAGGGCAGCGCATCGGCGTCGCTAACCTGGAAGGCGCTGTCCACCTCGGCCCGGCGCAGATTGTCGGTGATCAGGCTGATGCCAATGCCTTCGGCAATCGAGCGGCCTTCGCCCTGCAGTTCGCCGTTGGTGTAATAATTGTAGAGGGCTGATCCCTGTGGGTCGGCGAGACCGATGTGAATGTCGCGGCGGTGCTCTTTGAGGGCGCGGCTGACGCCCGCCAGTGTGCCCCCAGTGCCTACGGCGCAGATAAAACCGTCAATTTGGCCGTTGGTTTGTTGCCATATTTCCTCGCCAGTGGTTTGCTGGTGGATATCGGCATTGGCGGTATTATCAAATTGGCGAGCCCAAATGGCGCCGTTGGCTTCGCTGTCATTCAGGCTTTCGGCCAGGCGGCGGGCGGTGTGGATGTAGTGATTGGGATCGCTGTAACTGGTTGCTTGTACCAGGCGCAGATCGGCACCATAGAGATCCAGTAGTTCGATTTTTTCACGGCTTTGGCTCTGGGGCATAACGACGACGCTTTTGTAGCCCAGCGCATTGGCAATCAGTGTCAGGCCGATGCCGGTATTGCCGGCGGTGCCTTCGACAATGGTGCCGCCGGGGCGCAGGCTGCCGTCGCGCTCGGCCTGACGAATAATGCCCAGTGCGGTGCGGTCTTTGACTGAGCCGCCGGGGTTGAGGAATTCGGCCTTGCCGAGAATGGTGCAGCCGGTCTGTTCCGAGACCTGCTTGAGTTTGATCAGGGGCGTATTGCCGATGAGCTCGGGCATGCTCTTGTAGGTCATTAATGCGTCTCCACAGCGTGTGGACTCATGGTAGCGAGGCCCGCGCGCGCGGACAAGCGCTGCGCGGCGGTGTTGGGGGCAATAAATCCTGTTGGTTATGGTATTGATCGGTGTTACTGACTGCTATGGTTAGGGAAGAGATGTAATGGAGAGTACTGTGAAAACGCTTATCCGGGTGTTGATCTGCCTGTTTTTTTTGGCAGGTGGAGCGACACATTTCCTGTTCGCAGAGGACTTTGTCACTATCGTGCCGCCTTTTCTGCCGCTGCCGCTGTGGGTGGTATGGATCACTGGCGTGGTGGAATTGCTGATGGCGCCGCTGGTTTTGGTGCCGCGGTGGCGGCAGCAGGTGGGGCAATTTATGGCGGTCTACTGTTTGGCCGTTTTGCCCGCCAATATCTATCAGGCCATTACTGGCGCGCCGGGAGTCGGCGGCGAGGTGTCGGAGAGCGTGTTGTGGCTGCGTATTCCGTTGCAGTTTGTGCTGATCGCGGCGATTCTTTGGGCCACCACGGAATCACCGGGTGCGTTGATCCGGCGCTCGTCCAGGAGCGTAGAACCGGTTACAAGAGGTTGATCGATGGCAGATGACGCCGGGAATGTTGAACGCAATGGCGCATTTTGGGCCGAGTGCATGCTAAAAGTGGCCGAAAATCGTGACAAGGACAGCTTTATGCTGTTATTCGATCATTTTTCGCCGAGGGTTAATGCCTATCTCCTCGGGCAGGGGGCGGCCGCCGCGATGGCCGAAGATTTAACTCAGGAGGCGCTGTTGGCACTTTGGAACAAGGCGCATTTGTATAACCGTGAAAAAGCGGCGGTGAGTACCTGGTTGTTCCGGGTGGCGCGGAATTTGTGGATAGATCGGCTGCGCAGGCAGCGCGGTATTGCCTATGAGTCCGACGAAAATCTGGTCGAGGCGGCTGCCTCGGAACCCACTCTGGATGCTGATGGGGAGCGCTTGTTGGCGGTGATAGCCCAGTTGCCGCGCAATCAGGCACAGGTGGTTTACAAGTCTTATTACGAGGGCAAGAGCCACAGTGAAATCGCCTTGGAAGCCGGTATGCCACTGGGGAGTGTGAAATCGAGTTTGCGGTTGGCGATACGCGCGCTGCGGCGGCATTTTGGAGAGGCCCAATGACGACGGCTATTGAACATCATCCCAGCGACGAGACGGTTTTCAGCTATGCGGCGGGCGCCCTGCCCGCTGCGCTGGCCCTGGTGGTCGGCTGCCACTTGCAATATTGCCGGCGCTGCCGAGCGCTGGCGACAAAGGGTGAGGAACTGGGCGGCAGTTTACTGGCAGGCCTTGAGGCGAAGCCGCTGTCTGCGGGCCGTCGTGAGTCGGTGATGGCCATGTTAGATCGGCCTGTGGCTGCGACGGCGACTCCAGAAGTGCCCGCTGCAAATCCGGGTCAGCTGCCGAGTTTGCTGCGCAAGCTAGTCGGGCACGACAGTTATGATGCCTTGGCTTGGAAGAGTATTGTGCCGGGAGTGAAGCGCATAGATTTGCAGTGTGGCGAGGGCGAAGCGATGTTGCTGCGGATTGGCGCGGGCAAGAAAATGCCGGTGCACAGCCATGGCGGCCAGGAAATGACGCTGATTCTGAGTGGCGGTTACCGCGATCTTATTGGCCAGTTTAATGCCGGTGACTTTGCCGATCTCGATGGTTCGATAGCGCATCAGCCGGTCGCCGATGCTGACGAGGACTGTATTTGTCTGGCGGGCCTGGATGGGCCGCTGAAATTCAAGGGGCTTATCGCCAGGGTTCTGCAGCCGTTTTTTGGTATTTAATTCGGCGAAATCACTGACAAAAAAGGCAGCCATAGGCTGCCTTTTTTGCTGTGCTCCCGCCCAGAGATATTGCGCCCGGGCGGGGTGGGGCTTGCTTAAAACTCGTAGATGATATCGACACCGTAGGTGCGCGGCTCACCCCAGATGACTGCTCGGTCGCTGTGCGGCAGATTGTCGATGGCGGTGATCTCGTACTCTTCGTCGGCGAGGTTTTTACCCCACAGGCCGACGGTGAGTGTGCCAAAGCGACTGACGGGGATGTCGCTAAAGCTCACACGGCCATTCCACAGGCCATAGCTGCCGATGAAGGTGTTGACGGCATTGGCTCTGCGCACGCCGCCGTTGCGCTCATCCATAAAGTTGTAGCTGACGTTGGCCGAGACAGTGCCCCAGTCCCAGGAACCCACGGTCCAGTCGGCGGAGGCGGTGTAGCTTTGTTCCGGCGCGGAATAAAACACAAAGGTGTCGGTGACGTCGTTGCCGGCCTTGTCTACCGCCTTGGTTACCTCGGCATCCAGGTAGGCGTAGTTCAACATCAGCATAAGGGTGTCGGTTGCCAGGAAGGTGATGTCCGCTTCTAGCCCCTGCATTTCTGCCTCACCGGCATTGGCAACCTTGGTGTCGGCAATCGTGCCAGCGAGAATGAAGTTAAGCTGAATATCGGTGTATTCACTGTAGAAGATATTGGCGTTGACACGCAGGCGGCGATCCAAAAACTCGCTCTTGATACCCGCTTCCAGCGAGTCGACATGCTCCTCCTCGAAGCCGTCGGCAAAGCCGTAGCCGTAGACCACGCCATCGGGAGCCGGCTGGTCGGTGTCGTCGCCGCGGCCTTCGGGCGTAGTCGGGCCAGCTTCTTCACCAGTTGAGCCGCGCTGTGGGTCGCGGGTATTGAAGCCGCCTGACTTGTAGGCCTGAATGAACTTGCCGTAAATGTTGATATCGTCGGTCAGGTCAAATTCGGCAATAAAGCTGAAGGAGCTGTCAGTGAAGTCCTTTGAGGCAAAAATATTGTCAAAGGCGCGGTCGCCGGGTAGCAGGAAACCACTTTCCGTGAGCAGCGGTTGCAGCGATGAGGCATTCTGCATGTCGAAGGCCTGGTCTTGGCTGCGAATCTCCAGATAGGTTTTGTCGGTTTGGTTTTTAAGTGCCTGGCGGCTGTCTTTGGAGTAGCGGGCACCGAAGGTCAGGTGCAGGCGCTCATCGAGAATACTCGGTGTCCAGGTGAACTGACCGAAGGCGGCTAGTGCGGTGTTTTCGATGTCGTAGCGCTGCGACAGCATATTGACGATCTTGACGTCGCCGGTCTCGAGCAGGGTGCCGCCGATGATCGAGCCCAGGGTGGGAATGGGGATTACGCCGTCACTGATCTCGGAGCTGAACTGATGGTGCAGTGGTGAATTGTCTTCGGTGGCTTCCTCTTCGAAATAATAGGCGCCGACGATATAGTCCACGGAATCGTCAAACAGGCTGCCGCTAAATTGCAGCTCGTGGGAGGTTTGTTCCTGGTTGATCTTGGGTACGACCATCGGCAGGCAATCTTCGCCGGTTTGCTCGCGCGGGCCGGGGCCGCAGTATTCATGGGAGTCGGTTCGATAGTTTTCCGAGCCGAGACCACCACCGAGGTCGGCGTAAGAGGCGTCGTACAGCTCGCGGTAGGCGGCGATGTATTTCACCTGCACGTTTTCGAAATCCTTGGTGAGAATCAACGAGTGACCTTCGATTTCAGTCACCGATGTTTCCATGGGCTTGAAGGTTTCCATGGAATCGAAGCGGCTTTCGCTGTGTTTGGCCTGGGTGACCGAGAATTCACGCACGGGCTCAGCTTGTCCCTTGTTTTGCTCACCGGGACGGATCGACTGGTACATGTAGTTGATGTATTCAAAGTCGGATTTGTCGTAGGCGTAGTCCAACGTCATCGAGTCGCTGATGTCCCAGCGAAAGTCGATGCGAAAGCCCTCGACCTCGCGGTCGCCGAAATCACCGCCCGGGCCGGTGTTCTCCATGAAGCCGTCCATTTCTGTGGTCAAATAGGCGAGCTTGGCGGCCAGTGTGTCGGTAATGGGGATGTTGGCGGTGGTCTTCGAGGTCAGTTGATTGCGATTGCCGACGGTGAGTTTCTGTTTGAACTCAAAGTCTTCTGTGCTGGGGCGCTTGGTGATCAGGTTGATGGCGCCGCCGGTGGTGTTGCGGCCGTACAGTGTGCCTTGAGGGCCGCGCAGGACCTCAATGCGCTGCAACTCGGCGACGTCCAGTGCCGTGCCGGTTGAACGCGCAATATAAACGCCATCTACGTAGATGCCGATGGGTGGATCTTGAGTCACCTGTACATCGGACAGGCCGATGCCCCGGATGAAAATGCGCAAGGTCGCATTGTTGATGGGGAAGGGCTCAATAGTCAGGCTGGGAACCTTGGAGCCGATATCGTTGAGATTACTGATGCCGTCGATTTCGAGGCGCTCTTCGCCAAAGGCGGTAAGCGAGATCGGGGTGTCCTGCAGTGACTCAGCTTTTTTCTGCGCAGTCACAATGACTTCTTCGAGGCTTCTGGGCTTGTTCTCCTCGGCATAGCTAAGTTGAGATATAGAACTGGCGAGCAGGCACAGCCCTGCCGCTATCGGGGTTGTGTTCTTCACGTGAGCGCTCCGTGGGTGCTAGATTATTGTTATGTCACAGGGTGCAGTTAAAGCATATTAACAAATCGCGTGCAACAGCCTATTTGAGGTAGGTGTTGCCGCGCGGCGTAGTGTGATGGTTTTTAGGTAAGTCAGGGTGTGGGCCGGCCGTGGCGGGCCGGTGCCTGTGCTTGCCGTTAATTCGGGCGGGCGAGAATGCTGGCGACGGTGGCCAGGACGCTGGGGTTCCACGCGAAGCCGAGGTGGCTCGATTTGACCGGAATGTTTTCGATGTTTTCGCCTTCTAGGCGTGCGATTGACGGCGAGACAATGCCGTCTACAGGGCTGTAGATTACGCTGGTCGGGACCTCGCGGGGGCCGGCGTTCAGCGAGATCCACTGGTCGGTATTTTGTTCGTGGTCCGGAGTTGTGCTGCGGTGTAGCCGTTTGAGGAAGGCCCATGCGGCGGTACCACGGGGGTCGCCGTAGGGAGTGCCGAGGCTGATGACGCGGCGAATTTTTTCGGGTTCGCGCTGCGCCATGGCATTGGCATAGATGCCGCCAAGGCTCCAGCCGACCAGGCTTACCGGGCGATTGCCGCTATTTTCATAGAGTGTGTCGACGCGCTGCTGAATTCGGTCGAGCATCAGTGACTGGAATTCGTGCATATGTTCCATTTGGGAAATGCGGTCGGCGGGTAGGTTGCGACCCAGCAGCCAGGGTTCGGCCTGATAGCCCCAGCGTTTCAGCCAATAGCGCAGTGCGGCCATACTGCCGTCGCCACCGCCGTAGCCGGGCAGCGTCATCACTGGGTGGCCATCACCTCGGGGTTGCTGGTTTAGCGTGCAGCCTTGGAGGAGCAACTGAACACATTCAAGTGGGGCGCGGCCAAATTCACCTAGGGTATCGCGTAGTAAAGGCGGTTGGATGGCCTGGCTGTCGTTGAGTGAAAGAGTGGGCATGATTTAGGGAGTCCGCTGGTCATTGTTGTTATCGCTGAGGCGCTCTGGGTATTGCCGGCTGCGGTGCAAGGCCGTTGTCGGTGGTTTAATAAAATTATATTAATTCCTTGGGCCGGGCAGGGGAAGGGTTTTTCCGTCAGTCGCCGTAGACGACCCGATTCCGCCCCGACTGCTTGGCGGTGTAAAGGGCTCGGTCAGCCCGGTCAAACAGACTCCGGCGACTGTCGTCGAGCTGGGGGTCGAATTGGGTGATGCCAATACTTACCGTCATTGGGATATGGATGTCGCTGCCTGCCTGTGCCGGGTGGTATTGCAGCGAGGAGCGGATGCGTTCGGCCACGCCCCAGGCCGAGTCTCGGTCGGTGGCGGGCAGGATGACCAAAAATTCTTCACCACCGTAGCGGCCAACTTGGTCGTATTCACGGAGGTTGGTATTGAGAATATTGACCATATGCTTGAGGGCGATGTCGCCGGCGGCGTGGCCATAATTGTCGTTAACTTGCTTAAAATGGTCGATGTCCAGCACCATTAGCGACAAGCAGTTGAGTGTGCGCCGCGCCTCGGCGATTGCGCTGTTGAGCAGCTCGTCGATCATTCGACGGTTCCAGCATTGGGTCAGTGAGTCCCTTGAGGCGAGTTGGTTGAGCGTTTGCTCCAGGCGCACAATACGACTGCCGGCGGCTAGCCGCACCTTAAGTACCCGGTGGTCGAAGGGCTTGCTGAGAAAATCATCGGCGCCGGATTCCATGGCCTCAATAATGGCGTCGTTGCCCTCTTTGCCGGTGAGCATCAAAATATAGAAAAACTGGCCGTCTTCGCGTTGGCGCAGGGTTTTACATAGTTCCGGCCCGCTGATACCTGGCATGGCCCAGTCGATAATGAGTAGGTGCGGCGGCTTGTCGGCGTTAATAATGTCCAGTGCCTGCTCGCCATTTTGCGCCACCACGGGTACAAACCCCCAGTCTTCGACCGCCGCGCACAGTGCCAAGCAGGTAATGGGGTCATCATCAACAATTAAGATATCCATGCTGCTAGAGGTCCGCCATGTCTTTTAGTTCCTGCAGTAACTGCTCGACTTTGCCCTCTATGTGCTGCCATTCGCTGCTCCATTGTTCTAGCGTTACATCGCTGCTTGTCGCCCGCATTTCCAGCTCGGTAAATTCTCGATAGAAGTCCGCGCAAGCAAAATTACCCAGTGCGCTCTTCATGCGGTGTGTGGTTTGGGCGAGGGCCTCGCGGTTGCCCTGTTGCAGCGCGCTGTTGATACTGGCCCGCATATCAGGCAGTTCGTCAATAAACAACTGGCTGATGTTGGTGATCAGAGCGGGTTTATTGCGGGTGATGTCTCTCAGACGCTGTTCGTCGAGAATCATAGTGTCGGCTTCCTCGGGCAGCGATGCTGGCGCGGTGGATACTGTGTCGGGCAATGATAGCGCAATCGCGGTTTCGTTAGCATACCTAGATCTGCCTACAGTGTTACCCCTGTTGGGTGGTAATAATTCGCTGAGGTTAGTGGTGCGGTGGGGAGTAGGTGTGGTCTCGAGAGGCTTAAATCGTCTATTGGCTTTGTGCTTAGCTTTGCCTGGGTAGATGTGCGCTGCGCTGCTGGCGCGTTTCATCGGCAATTTTACCGTAAATGTCGAGCCCTGCTGTTCGCGGCTGTCGACATGGATGTCGCCGCGCATCAGTGCCACGAGCTGGGCGGTGATGGAGAGTCCGAGTCCGGTGCCGCCGTAGCGACGGGTGCTGCCGCCGTCGACTTGTACGAAGGGGGCAAATATCTGCGCTTGTTTCTGTTTGGCAATGCCGATGCCGCTGTCTTGCAGCTGCAGTGTTAATTGGCCGTCCTGGGCATGTTGTGTTTGCTGCCAGCTGATGCGCAGGTGAATGCTGCCGCTGTGAGTGAATTTGAGAGCATTGCCCAATAGTTGTTTCAGCACTTGGCACAGTCGCGGTGCGTCGCCGCAAAGGGTGTCTGGGAGCTGTTTGTCAAACTCGGTGTGAAATTCTAGGCCTTGGTGGTGGGCGGTTTCCCGTGCTTGCTGGAGCAGTTCGCGCAGCTCTTCACGCAAACTAAAATTTTTGTTCTCCAGTTTTAGGCGTCCGGCGTTGGCCTTGGAGAGCTCCAGAATGTCATCGATAATTGTGAGCAAGCTCTGCCCGGAATTTTGGATAATCTGTAGATATTCCTGTTCCTGGTCACTGTTTGCCGAGCGCTTGAGTAGGTCGGCAATACCTAAAATACCGTTTAATGGGGTGCGAACTTCGTGGCTCATATTGGCGAGAAACTCGCCTTGCAAGCGGCTGGTTTCCTCGGCATGTAATCGAGCCGCTTGGGCTTCTCCCGTGCGCAGGGCGACGGCCTCTTCGAGTCGGGCGTTGTCGCAGATCAGCTGGTCGAGCATGGCATTCACGGCCTTGCCCAGGGTGGCTATCTCGTCATGACCGTCGGAGTTTGCGCGTTGACTCAAGTCGCCTTGCCGGATTTTTTCTGCGGTCTGGGTGAGCTTGGCGATGGGGCGATAAATCGCCATTGCGGCACGTGCAGCCATTAACGCGCCGACAACGGCGACGCCGATGATGAACATATTCAGCCTTGCTAGCATGGTCGTGAGTGGCCCCAGAATTTCTTGATTATCACGTTTTACGATAATCCCCAGGTTTAACTCTGGAATGAGTTGGCCGGCTGCGAGCACTGCTGTGCCGCGGTAATCGAGGACATCGTAGGCTTCGGGCTGTTGCTTGCTAAATGACGCATTGACGAGCTTGCGGCTGTGCTGCTCGTCACTATCGTGGCGGAGCGGGTGCAGCGCTGTGAGTTCGCCCGCGGCGTTGGTTTGCACCAGCAGGGATTCACCTGTTTCTCCCATGCCGCTGTAATCGGTGAAAATATTCAATAGCTCGCTGGCGTCGATAAGCAGGCGAAAGCTGCCTATCGGGTTACCTTGGTAGAGGATAGGGTTGTCGACCCGTATTTCAAGCTGGTTGAGGTGGTCGAAGCCCAATGTCGGCTGCGGATGCAGCCTGTCGGCCGCCGGGCTGGGGTTGCCGCGCCTGAGGGGGCTGCTAATAAGAATACCTTGGCGATCGTAGATCAGTGCTTCTTTAATATCGGCGAGTGTCGCAAAGGCATTGAGCAGCAAGGTGTCAACATCGGCGAGCTTGGCGCCACCCTGTTGCTGTGCCTCATGCACCGCGCGTTGCAATTTGGGGTGCCGGGCAATCATGCTCAGGCGAAGTTGCTGCTCGGCGATATGCTTGTGCAGGCGCTGTCGCTGTATTTCAGTGATCGAAAGCAGTTGGCTCATGGCCGTCTTCTTCAAGTGGTCGACGGAGAGGGCGTAATCTATCGAGCCAAAGAGAAGCAGTGGCAGCAAGGCAAATGCACAAAAATTTAAAGTGAGTTTTTGGAGCAGGGGCATAGAGGGAAACCTCGAGCTTGCCAAGCCGGCGGTGAGGGGTGGCAGCGATTGGTCGGTGTTGGCTGACGATACTAGTAGGGCGGATGCGACGGTTTTTTATCGAGGGAGGCGTAATGCTAGTAGCTTGTAAGTGGCTATATGCGCAAATTACCTTGATTGAGTGCCGGTGACTCATTGCCGTATTTCCATTGCGCCTCAGCCATTGTTGGGCAGTTCCTGTGATCCAGGGGTGCCGAGAGGACTCAACACCTAAAGCAGGTCTGCATTAGTGTCGCTAGTGTCCGAATCTTTTTTGTTTATGGATATACGGTAAATCCGAGGGGCAGCGAGGTAACAGGCAGAAGCTAAGTACTTCGGCTGATTTATGAATGTGCTGTGAATTGGCTTAAGCGGCCTGTGTTTTCACGAAGTTGCCGAGTAAAAGTTCTGTGGTGTCTTGGGCATCAATAATGATGTTGTTGGCGCACTCCGGTGATAATTGCAGGCGCCGCCAACTGTCGCTGGCTTTTAGGGCAGCGGCCGTTTCGGTTTCGGTTTGATCGCCGCCTTGGCACTGTTCGTGATATTGGGCGAGCAGGTTCCCCAAGTGCACAATGTGCACGATATCGGCCGCCGCCGGTAGCCGCGATGGTTGGTGATGGGCGTAAATGCACTGCTGCAGAGATAGTGGCAGCTGCCATTGGATGGCCAATTCCAAGCCGACATTGCAATGGTCGAAACCAAAGAATTGCTGTTCGGCGTGGTAGGTGGACTTAATGCGGCCGTTGCCCATGAAGTCTGTCAGGCAGTCTTCAATCTGTTCACCCAGTGTGCTGTACATGATCAGTTGGCCGATATCGTGCAGTAGCCCTGCGGTAAATGCTGCGCCGCTGTCGCGCGCGCCGGTGAGTGCCGCTAGCTGTTGGCAAATCGTTGCGCACTGCAGGCTGTGACGCCAAAAATCTTCGACGCTGATCAAGTCGTTATCTAACCCTTCAAAACAGCGCGCGACCTCAATGCCCATTACCAGCTCATTGACCATTCGCGAGCCAATGCGGTTTACCGCTTTGCCTACAGAGTCGATTTCGCCACGGCCTTGTACTAAGGCGCTATTGGCGACCTTTAATAACTTGGCGGTCAATGCGGGATCAGACTCGATGACCGCAGCGATTTCGCTTACGGTGCTTTTCTCGCTGTTAAGCAGCCGGTTAATTTCAATGGCAACGCTGGGGAAGGAAATCAATGAACTGACTTCGGCCACCAGCGATTTGGCGTCGAGCATTTAGTTGGGCCTCAAGCATAAAATGATAGGGAATTCTGTTCTAACACATTTGCATAGTAGTGATGTTTGGGACAATAAGTATCAACACCCATAAGTGGCCTGCAACCGGCAGGCTTTGGCTGAAAGCTGTTATTTGGGCAATTGTCAGAGTCGGCAAAGTATCCGGGAGCGATTTTTGTCGCTAATACTCGGCGTGGCGGCTATGTGATAAACGAAGAGTCTAGGCAGTGGTATGTAAACGCTTTGTGAGCGGTGTTTCTTTAAAAATATTTTCCTCGTATTGCGGTGCGGCCAGTTGCGGTCGCGGTGGCTGAAAGCGGGCGAGGTGTTAATCCATCACCTTACCGCGCATCGCTTTAATATTGCCGCGCTTGGTTTTGCTGTCCATGCGCTTTGCCTTGGCGTTTCTGCTGGGCTTGGTCGGACGTCGGGCTTTGCGGGCGACGGCCACACTGCGAATAAGAGCTTGTAGACGCTGCAGGGCGTCGTCGCGGTTTTGTTCCTGGGTGCGGTACTGCTGGGCCTTGATAATAATAATGCCGTCTTTGCTAATGCGTTGGTCTTTTAGCGCTAATAGCTCGTTTTTGTAAAACTCCGGCAGTGACGAGGCGCGAATATCAAAGCGCAGATGAATGGCACTGGAAACCTTGTTGACGTTCTGGCCACCGGCGCCCTGCGCGCGAATGGCGCTGAGCTCTATCTCTTTGTCGGGCAGGCTGACTGCGTTGGAAATTTCTAGCATGGGGCTCCGGTGCCGTCGCGGCTGTTAGCCGCGGTTGTGGGGTCGCGTAAAGTCGATAGCGGGACCTAGAGGCACAATTTGTGTGGGGTTAATGGTTGGGTGACTGATGTAATAGTGCCGTTTGATGTGAGAAAAATCCACGGTGTCGGCGATTCCGGGCCACTGATAGAGCTGGCGCAGGTAGTTGCTGAGCGCGGGGTAATCCTCCAGTCGCTGGCGGTTGCACTTAAAGTGGCCGTGGTAGACCGCGTCGAAGCGAATCAGCGTGGTGAACAAACGCCAGTCCGCCTCGCTGAGCTGTTCGCCGGCTAAAAAGGCCTGTTGCTGCAGTCGCAGCTCCAGCTGATCGAGGCTGTCGAACAGGGCCTTAAAGGCGGTTTCGTAGGCCTGCTGAGAAGTGGCGAAGCCACAGCGATACACACCGTTATTGACGTTGTGGTAGATCTGTTCGTTGATTTGGTCAATGTCGTGGCGTAAGTCGGCCGGGTAAAAATCCTGCTGGTCGCCGGTGATGTGATTAAACGCGCTATTGAATTGCCGAATAATGTCGGCGGACTCATTGTTCACGATGCGCTGCTGTTGTTTGTCCCACAGCAGCGGCACCGTGACCCGGCCGCTGTAGTCTGGCTGGTCGCGGGTATACAGCTGGTGAAGAAATTCCAGGCCGTAGAGTGCGTCGCCGCTGCTGCCCTGACCCTGATCAAAACTCCAACCCTGCTCCAGCATAATGGGGCTGACGATTGAAACGCTGATCAAGGCGTCGAGTTTTTTTAAGCGTCGAAAAATGAGACAGCGATGGGCCCAGGGGCAGGCCAGCGAGACGTAGAGGTGGTAGCGGCCGGCCTCAGCGGGAAAGTCTGTGCTGCCGATACGGTGGCGATACTGAGCGTGTTCACGTTTGAATTCGCCGCCGGTGCTGGCGGTGTCGTACCACTTGTCTTGCCATTTACCGTCGATTAGTAAGCCCATTTCCTGCCCTCATGCTGTTGGCCAATTGCCGTTAAGTATAGGGAGGTCGCGGGTGTCTATGGGTCGAGTTTTCTGCTGGTTTTGATCAAAAAATCGATTTCGTTGTTGCGCAATGAGTGTCAGCTGCTAAGTTGTCACAGGGCTGCAATGTTTACATGTAACACTTAACAATAAAAAATCACTCAGCCTGGGGGAAATATACAGATGGGTCGACGAAAATCTCGTCGCGGCGTGTCGCGCCGCAGTTTTTTGAGGCGCCTTGGCTTTGGCGGCGCGGCAGTGGGGGTGGTCGCGGCGGCCAGTGGCGCGGCGGTCAGTGTGGCCGGGCAGGGCGCACGGCAAGCGGCGATTTCTCAAGCGCAGTCGCCGTTTCAACACGGCGTGGCCTGTGGCGATCCGTTGAGCGATGCGCTGATTATCTGGACGCGAGTGAGTGTCGTGGGCGACTTGCCCTGTGAAGTGAGCTGGGAGTTGTCGGACTCGCCGTCATTCGATGCACTTGTTGCCCAGGGTGTGGTCACCGCTGACGCCGATAGGGATCACACGGTTAAAGTCGATGTGACGGGACTCACCGCAGCAACCACCTACTACTACCGTTTTGCGGCACTGGATTTTGTTAGCCAAGTCGGTCGTGGGCGGACGCTGCCCGAAGGTTCAGTTGACCATCTGCGCCTGGCGGTGCTGAGCTGCGCAAGTATTCCCCACGGGTTTTTCAACGCTTATCGGCGAGTGGCCGAGCGCGCAGACCTGGATTGCGTGATTCACCTCGGTGACTACCTCTATGAATATGGCAACGATGGCTATGGCAGCAATGTTCAGGCCGGCGGCCGCATCTACGAGCCGGGTCATGAAATGGTCAGCTTGAGCGACTATCGTCAGCGCCACGCCCAGTACAAGCGCGACCTTGACTTACAGCGCTGTCACCAACAGCACCCGTTTATTTGTGTGTGGGATGATCACGAATTCACCAATGATGCTTGGCAGGGGGGCGCCGAGAATCACAATGAAGGCGAGGGCGACTGGGCTACTCGCTCGGGCATTGCCCTGCAGGCTTACAGTGAGTGGATGCCGATTCGCTTGCCTGAGCCGGATAATCGCGCGCGTATTTATCGGCAATTTCAGTTCGGTGATTTGCTCGATCTCATCATGCTCGACACGCGTTTTGTCGGTCGCGATCAGCAAGTGGCGGGCAGTCTGCCAGAGCAAATACCGGGGCTCGGCGGTTTTGGGTTTGTCGATGCCGGGGAGATTGCCAGTGAGGGGCGTGAGCTGCTCGGTGATGCTCAGAGTCAGTTTTTGCGCGCGGCCTTGACCACCAGCAGCAGTCGCTGGCGCGTGCTGGGCCAGCAGATTATGTTTGGCCAACTCAAGTTGGTGGGTGAGCCCAACGCCTTGAACCTCGCCAATCCCGGTGGTCAGGGCGGGGTGTTTTTAAATACCGATCAGTGGGATGGCTATCCGCGAGCGCGAGAGCAGCTGTGGCGGATGATACGCGGTGAACAGGGCGCGCCGGCGATTGACAACGTCGTCGTGCTCACCGGTGATATTCATACCGCCTGGAGTATGGATATTACAGAAGACCCGAATAATCCTGCGGCGTACAACCCGCAAAGCGGCGCGGGTGCCATGGCTGTCGAGTTTGTCGCAACCTCGGTGTCGTCGCCGGGCTTGGACGAGGTGCGCGAGCTGGGCGAGGAGGGCTTGCGCCTGGTAAATCCGCATATGAAGTACGTCAATTTGCGCGAGCACGGTTATTTATTATTGGATATCACCGCAGAACGCTGCCAGGGGGAGCACTGGTTTGTGGACAGTATTGCCGGGCCGTCGCGGGGCGAGCGCATGGCCGCCGCCCATTTTACGGCAAGCGGTGACAATCACTTGCAGAGTAGCGCGGCGGCGAGTTCGCCGAAAGCCAGTCCGCCGGCATTGGCGCCCTACGAGGGGATTCCACGATGAAAACCTTATTCGCAATTTCCTTGTTGCTACTGGTGGCGGGCTGTGGCGGCTCAAGCGCTTCCGATTCGGCCAAGCCGCTGTCAGAGCCCTTGCTACGGTTTATTGCCATTGGCGATACGGGCACTGGTCAAGATGGCGACCCCAGTCATCTGCAGTACGAGGTAGCCGCCATGATGAAGCAGGTCTGCGCCCTGCGTGGCTGCGATTTCGCGGTGTTGGCCGGCGATAATATGTATGAAAAAGGGGTAGAGGGCGTTGATGATCCATTGTTCCGGGAGGCCTTCGAGCAGCCTTATGCAGAGTTGGGGATTCCCTTTTATGTGGCGCTGGGCAACCACGACAATGCGATGACCGATATTGGCGAGGGTGCACACAATGCCAAGGGGGATTTTCAGGTGCAGTATACCGAGGTGTCGCCCTCGGGCAGCTGGAAAATGCCAGAGCGTTTTTACACGCAATCTTTTGCCAGTCGTGCCGGCGACGCTGATTTCGTTCAGCTGTACACCTTGGATTCTAGCCCGATTACCCATTTCTTTGACGATGTCAGCCCACAGTGGCGGGGAGAGGCGCTGGATGCCTATATTCTCGCTCAAACTACCTTTATTCAGGAGCAGTTGGCGAGCAGCTCGGCGCATTGGAAAATTGCTCTGGCCCATCACCCCTACGCCTCGAATGGTCCACATGGCAACGCCGGGCAATTTGACGAGGGCACCAACCCCGATCCCTGTCTGGGTGCAGGCCCGCTGCGACTGAGTGACAGTTGTCGAGGGGAGGATTACAAGGCCTTTCTCGAGGCGACAATTTGCAATGAAGTGGACCTGTTTATCGCCGGCCACGATCACGAGTTGTACTGGCTCAGGCCCGCCCCGGGCTGCGGTAAAACCCAGCAGATTGTCTCGGGTGCCGGTGCCAAAAGTCGCGAGGTCTTTGACGCAACGCGCAACGACGCTTATTTCCAGTTGGGTATGAGCTGGGGCTTTTTCTGGATCGAGTTGCGTGAAGACCGCCTGGTTGGGGCGGCCTATGCGCTCTATCCCGATGGTACTCCCTACAATGTCGACGACGCCGGGCGACCCCTGCCGGTGTTCGAACACGTGCTGACCAAACAGCCATGAGGGGCATACTGCTGGTCGGCTGGCTGCTGTTGGCCGCCTGTTCCGAGCCGGATCATCGCTACCATAGTGCACGCCATGGTTTTTCCTTGGAACTGCCGGCGTCGATGGGATGGCAGAATGACTATTTGGGGAGTGCGGTGGTGGCGCGGCCGCAGCCGGGGGCTGCCCTGCAAGGGGAACTTCGCTATCTCAGTATCGACGTTAACGATGCGCGCGAGTTGGGGCGTGGCCTGGCCGACTATGTGGACTTTCGCCTGAGTCGCCTGCAGCGATTTGCCCGCCACAGCGAATTTCACCAGCGCGAGCAGCGGCAACTCGCCGGTTACCCGGCGCTGCGCTTGCGTGCCAGCGCCCAATATGGCCCTCAGCACAATGAGTTATTGCTTTACTATGTGGTGGCGGGTGATCGTGGCTATGCGCTGACTGCCGCATTTCGGCCTGGCAGTAGCGCCGCGGCGATTCAGCAGGTCGATCAGTGGTTGTCCAGTCTTCGCTTCGCTAGCCACTGATTGAAGTTATCGCTATTGTTGACGTATTTTTAACCTTGGCGCTGCTGTATTTTGGGGCGTTGGCTGGCAAGTGTGGTGCAGCTTGCGCCACAATGGGGCGGGACTGGAGCCGGCGGTGGCGCGCGGCCGATTTTTCTGGACTCGGCAAGAGAAGCTTTTTTACAATCGGCCAGCCATTTTTTCCACTGCCGCCAATTTGTTGCGGCTTTTGGTATGATCTGGGTCAATAAAATAACAGATCGTTGTGCGCGGGACTGCGCCGACTGAGGGTGCAGACGCTAAGTACGCAGCTGCTATGCGCGGTCGGCAGCACTGCACAACGATTGCTTTCGCGACTAGGAGAGTTATGCGACATACCGCCAGTGTGACCCTGGTATTGACGGCCATCTGGCTGGCCAACTCAGGTCACTATGATGCCTTGTTACTCAGCTTTGGCGCGTTTTCCGTTGTTCTAGTGCTGTGGATTAGCCACCGTATGGATGTGGTTGATCACGAGTCTCAGCCGATTCATCTCACGGCTAAATTGCCTTTCTATTACCTCTGGCTATTCCAGCAAATTATTCGCAGCAATATCGATGTCGTCAGTCGCGTGTGGCGCGGGCGCTCGGCAATCAGCCCGCAGTTTGAAAAAGTCCCGGCAGAGCAGAAAACCGATATCGGCCGGGTGATCTACGCCAACTCGATCAATTTAACGCCGGGCACATTGTCGGTGGAAGTTGAGGATGACTATATTTTGGTGCACTCCCTGAGTCGCGAGGGGATGGCCGAGCTTAAGCGCGGTGAAATGGGTCGCCGGGTGTGCGGATTGGAAGAATAGATGCTGATTGTTACCACTATGACCTTGCTCCTGGTAATGGCAATGGCGCTGTCACGCGCCTTTGTCGGCCCCACGGTGTTTGACCGTATACTCGCCGCCAATATGTTCGGTACCAAGACGGTGCTGTTAATAGCCGTTATTGGTTTCTTATTTGGCCGTCCAGAGTTCCTTGATATTGCCATCGTCTATGCACTGATTAATTTTATTGGTGTGATTGGTATGTTGCGCCTGATTGAGTATCTCGAGGCCGAGAAAGCCGGCGCGGCGGAGGATGAGCAGTAATGGATATTTTCAATGTAATCAGTTCCGCCCTGTTAGCGATTGGCAGTTTTCTGGTGTTGTCCGGTGGGCTCGGTGTGCTGCGTTTTCCCGATGTGTATAGCCGCATGCATGCCGCGGGTATCACCGACACTTTGGGAGCGGTGATGATTTTGCTGGCATTGATGTTGCTGGCCGGTTGGAGCCTGGTATTAGCCAAGCTGATTATGATCATGTTGTTCCTATTGATTACCGGGCCAACGGCCAGCCATGCCTTGGGCAAAGCGGCCTGGAAGTCGGGGCTGCAGCCGTTGACCGACAAGTCGAATGGGCGCTGAGTGAACGAGCTGTATAGGAGGAATACGTCATAGAACTGCTTATTGATATCAGTTTGCTCAGTATGCTGATTGCCAC
>NZ_JBFIGO010000032.1:0-28031 GCF_041602295.1 Spongiibacter sp.
AGCAACTCAGCCTGAAAACCGTGCTGGGCCTGCGCGGTGAAAAAGAAGGCCCCATCCAGGCCAGCGACCCCGACGGCGGCCCGGCGCTGTGGAGCAGTTATATGAATACCGACGACAGCAATCGTCGCTCCTACAGCCTCGAAGTGCAGCTCAATGGCTCGGCCATGGAGCAGCGCCTGCGCTACACCACTGGCTTATTCGCCATGCGTGAAACCAATACCGAGAATATCGGTATTTCGAATAGTCTGCGCGGCATCGACAGCCAGACCCTTGGCCAGTTAGGCGCGGGGCAATCGCCCACCCGTCCGGCGCCCGGCGGCACCGTGCCGCTGGTCGGCTTTGTTGGCGTGCCGCTGGCGATGCATGACTTCGATTTGGAAAACACCACGCTGGCGATGTTTGCCCAGGCGTCTTTTGACATCACCGAGCAACTGGAACTCACTCTGGGTTACCGCATTACCGAGGAGCAGCGCCACTCGGAACTGACCACTACCGATGCCGACATGGCAGCCATTGAACAGCGATTGCTGGGCAGCGGTCTGTTCGGCAGCGGCACCAGTGTCGGCGTGTTCGGCCCGGGGGCCGGCGGTTTCTTCCCCTACCTCGGCCCGCTGGGCTGGCGCGACGACCCGGTTAGCATTGCCGCCGCGATGTTCCCCGACGCCGATGGCGACGCCCTGCACGACTATCCGCTGGACCCCAGCTCCACGCGCACCGAAATCCGCGAGGAAACCTTCAGCCAAAGCACGCCGATGGTCTCGCTGTCCTACAGCCTGCCGGAGCATTGGCTGGACGGCGGCTGGATCAACAGCGCTATGCTCTATGCCACCTGGAGCCGCGGCTTTAAGTCCGGTTTTTTTGAACCGCGCGGTGTCGACGGCCTGCAGCGAATTTCCCCCGAGGTGGTCACCAACCACGAAATCGGCTTCAAGATCGACGCCTTCGAGCGCAGCCTGCGCTTCAACGGCGCGCTGTACAAAATGGATTTCGAGGACCAGCAGTTGATCGCCGTCGGCTTCGACTCGGCAAAAACCGTTCAGGTGGTGTTTGGCAACGCCGGGCAGTCAGAAATCACCGGCGGCGAGCTGGAGTTGCTGTGGCTGCCGACACTGGCCCTGCAGGTCAACGCCAGTTTGAGCATCAACAACTACCGCTACCTGGAATTTCGCGAGCTCGAGCTGCAGGCCGCGATTCTCGGCCAGGAAAAATATGTCGACCGCAGCGACGAGACCTTCCCGGTATCGCCCGACAAGTCCGCCTCCCTCGGCGTGCAATATACCTGGACGGGCGACTTCGGCCTGATCACCTCGCGGGTGGATTTGAGCTATAAAAGCGAGGTGTTCTACGGCTTTGATCCGGGCTCCTACACCGCCTTTAAAGAAGACGCCAACAAAGCTGGCCAGCCCGCTTACCAGCTACTGGACGCCCGCGTCAGTTGGCAGAACCCCGCCGGTGACCTCACGGTTTCGGCCTGGGCGAAAAACCTCGCCGACGAGCGCTACCGCATCGGCGTAGTCGCGGTGGCCGACTCCTCCGGCGTCTACAACCAAGCCTGGGGCGAGCCGCGCATGTTAGGCATCGACCTTCGCCAGCAATTTTGATTTAGACACAGCACACAAGCCAACAATAAGGAGAACAGTATGCAAAGTTTTAAAGACAAAGTGGTCGTCGTTACCGGTGGTGCCAGCGGCATCGGCCGCGCTCTGGCCAAGGCCTTTCTCGACGAGGGCGCCAAGGTGGTAATCTCCGACGTAGAACAAAAAGCGCTGGATAAAACTGCCTCAGAACTGTCCGCAGGCGGCGCTGCCGTGCGCGCCATTGTCACCGACGTGTCCAAAGCGGAATCGGTCAATGCGCTGGCCGAGACCGTCTTTGCCGAATTTGGCGCCTGCCACGTACTGTGCAACAACGCCGGCGTCAGCGTGCCCAACTCCAACGTCTGGGACACCACCCCCAACGACTGGCAGTGGGTGCTCGGCGTCAATCTGCGCGGCATCGCCCACGGTGTGCAGGCCTTTGTACCGCGCATGCTGGAGTCCGGCGAGGAAGGCATCATCATGAACACCAGCTCGGGTGACGGCGGCATTTCACCCCTGGCCGATCAATCGGTCTACGCCTCCAGCAAGGCCGGTGTTTCGATTATGACCGAGTGCCTCAACGCCCAGCTGGTCGGTCAGGAAAGCAAGTTGCGCGCCTGCATTTTCTACCCCTCCGGCGGTATCCTGCCCACCGGCATTTGGACCACACGGCGCAATCGCCCCGCCGAACTGGCGCGGGAAAAACCTGCGCCAGAAGGCGCCGAAATGACCTTTGACGACTTTATGAAGGGCATGAAGGACATCGGTGTCGACCTGCCGGTGCAGGACCTGGACGAGCTGGCGCGCTTTGCCCTGGACGGCCTGCACAAAGGTGACTTTGTCATTATGATCGGCCGCGAAACCATGGAAGACACCTTGGTAGAGCGGGCCCGCAAACTGGCCCGCGGCCAGTGTCCGATCGAGCACGGCCTGCACGCTTAGCAGGGGATTTGCCGCTGCTGCCAGCCAACGCGCAGCAGCGGCCAATTATCCGTACCCGCCACCGTGATACCGTGCCCTTTTATCGTGCACAGAGGTCGGTATGCTAGAGCAATTTCAGGGTGACTTTGGTCGCGGCGATGCCGTTTGGCAACGCGGTGGCAGCGGCGCTAAACGCTTGCATTTCGCTGCCGCCAACGGCTTTCCCGTCGCCAGCTATCAATTTTTTCTGGAGCATTTTTCCAGCGACTTCCAGATCTTAGGGCTAGAAAATCGCGGCGTCTGGGGCGGCCCGCCACCGTCACTGCGCTTTAACTGGCAGCAGCACGCCAGCGACCTGATTCGCTTTTTGGAAACTCAGCCGGGCCAGCAGCCGGTTATCGCCCTCGGCCACTCCATTGGCGCCACCGTCAGCGCGCTCGCCGCCGCGCGCCGCCCCGATTTGTTTTCCGCGTTAGTCATGTACGATGCGGCGAGCCTGCCGGGTCGTCACTTACCGGCATTCAAGCCGCTGATATCACCCTGGCTCACCGGCCGCATGGGACTGGTCAGAAGCACCCGCAGCCGCCGCCGGCAGTGGTCCAGCCACGCAGAATTTATCGACTATCACCGACCGAAGTCCGCTTACCGAAACTTTAGCGAACAGGCCTTCCAGCACTATGCCAACGCGGTGCTCGCCAAAGGGGCGCAAGGACAGTACTCGCTGCGCTACGACCCCCGCTGGGAAGCCCACAACTTCCGCCAGGTCGACAGCCCCTGGCCGGCGCTGCGACGCATAGCCCTGCCCACGCTGATGCTGCGGGCCGAACACTCCACTATGTACCAAGAACACAGCTACCGCTGGCATGCCCGACGCTGCTCTCCCTATGTGGAACACGCCATACTGCCGGCGGTAGGGCATATGGCCTTGCAAGAAGATGTTGAGTTAGTCGTCACCACCACCCGGGAGTGGCTGGCAGGCAAGGGGCTGTTATAGCGCAGTTTTGTAAGCCGCTACGCTAATACAAGTATCGAGTCTTAGACAGCACTGCGAAGCACTCCCATAATGAGTTGACAGCGCGACATTTTTTCGCGCCAGCTGTTTACTGGGAGGAATTTCTCATGACTATGGCGCCCCGCGTAGAGGCCCACCTTGAAAAGGTCGGTGTAAGCTACGAACTCATCAAACACCCGCTGAGTCACAACAGTCACCAGAGTGCCCGAGCCGCCCACTTGCCGGCGGAAAAACTCGCCAAAGCCATTATCACCCACGACGGCGACCGCTACTGTATGTGCGTGATACCCGCCAACCACCGGCTGCTGCTCAGCGCCTTGGACCAACATATGCGTGGTCATTTTCGCTTAGCCTCGGAGGAGGAGCTGCAGTGGCTGTTTGACGACTGTGCCCAAGGCGCAATTCCCGCACTGGGGCAGGTCTACGGCATGCATGTAATCTGGGACGAGTGCTTTGAAAACATGGACGATATTTACTTCGAAGGCGGTGACCACCAGCACCTCGTCCACCTGAGCCGGGCGGCGTTTATGGAACTGATGGGCCGGCAAGAACACCGGCCGATATCCCGCCCCGAGGACGACCTCAAAGACGCCCAGCTGCACTGACGCCAACGCGCCTAATCTTGCCTGCCGACTCCGGCTTGCCAACACGGCGCGCCGGAGTTCTACAAGGCTCGCCGCCCTTGCTACACTGAGCGCATGACAACGCCGAGGTGCAGCATGAGTAAGATCGTTCCCCAATATATCAATGGCGAGTTTGTCGCTGGCCAGTCGCCGCAACAGCTGGCGGTTATCAACCCCGCCAATCAGGCTACTCTCGCCACACTGCCGCTGAGCAGCGAGGCAGATATTCAACGTGCGGTAGCCGGCGCCGCTGAGGCCTTTAAACACTGGCGAAAAGTCGCGGTGCCCGAGCGCGCGCGACTGATGCTGCGCTACCAACAACTGCTGAAAGACCACCACGATGAGCTGGCACGCATACTGGCCGAAGACAATGGCAAAACCTTTGAGGATGCCAAGGGCGACGTCTGGCGCGGCATAGAGGTAGTGGAGCAGGCCTGCAATACCCCGTCTCTACTGATGGGCGAGACCGTGGAAAACGTCGCCCGCGATGTCGACACCTACAGCATTACCCAGCCGCTGGGCGTCTGCGTCGGCATCACGCCGTTCAACTTCCCGGCAATGATACCGCTGTGGATGTTTCCCCTGGCCATCGCCTGCGGCAACACCTTTGTGCTCAAGCCCTCAGAACAGGTGCCGCTGACTGCACTGCGCCTAGTCGAGCTGTTCGAAGAAGCCGGCTGCCCGCCCGGCGTCTTACAGCTGGTCCACGGTGGCAAAGAGCAAGTCGATGCCCTGCTTGACCACCCCGCCACCCGCGCCATTTCCTTTGTCGGTTCGGTGCCAGCGGGCGAACACATTTATCGCCGCGGCTGCCATCAACTCAAACGCGTGCAGTGCATGGCGGGCGCCAAAAACCATATGGTCATCATGCCCGACGCCGACAAAAACACCGTTATCAACAACCTGCTCGGCGCCGCCGTGGGCGCTGCCGGTCAGCGCTGCATGGCCATCAGTGTGGCGGTGTTTGTCGGCGACAGTATTCACTGGCTGGATGAGCTCTGCGCCAAATTGGCGGAGATTCAACCAGGTCACTGGGACGACCCCGCCGCCGGCTTTGGCCCGCTGATCAGCCAGACGGCCAAGCAGCGCGTAACAGATTTGATTGCCGCAGGCGTCGCCGAAGGTGCCAACTTGAAACTGGACGGCCGCGACTGCAGCGTCGCTGGCTACCCCGACGGCAACTGGCTTGGCCCAACGGTATTCAGTGATGTCAGCAGCGATATGCGCATCTATCGCGAGGAAATTTTTGGCCCGGTACTCTGCGCCGTACACGTCGCCAATCTCGACGAAGCCCTGGCGCTGGTCAACGCCAATCCCTACGGCAATGGCACGTCGATCTTTACCGCCTCCGGCGCGGCGGCGCGGCGCTATCAGAGCGAGGTCGAAGTCGGCCAGGTGGGAATCAATATCCCCATTCCGGTACCGCTGCCCTTTTTCTCGTTCACGGGCTGGAAAAAATCCTTTATGGGTGACCTGCACGCCTATGGCAAACAAGCGATACGCTTTTACACCGAGACAAAAACCATCACCGCGCGCTGGCCGGAAGACAGTGCCAGCTCCGCCCAACCCAATATGACCATCGCCTTGAAATAACGCGACTGGGGGAGCGCCGCCGCGCGGCGCCCATTCACCATGCTAAAAGAGCATCAACCTAATCTGATACTCGTATTCTGCCAGCAGGGCGTCACCCAGCTCTTTTGACTGGCGCGACAAATCGAGAAGATCGGGGATTAAGTTCAAGCCCAGCGCCACGATCGCCGCCACGACCGCATGCATTTCCTCCAGGTTAAAACGGCTGAACAAACTGAGTTGATAGAAATTGTTGGCGACCTCCTCGACCGTTCTGCGCACTTCGCAGCGAATGGCCGCGCGCAGCCGCGCCGAGTTACCCGCCCGCTCACGGGTAATCAACACAAACAGCGCCTCATTAGCGCGAATATAACTGAAAGCTGCCGCGACCGACTGGGCAATAACGGCCTCCTTCGTTTCGGCATCGCGCACCGCCTTCAACACCTCTCGCAGGCTCTCGCCAACGTCCTCGACCAGCGCCAAACCCAACTCCTCGACAGAGGCGAAATGGCTGTAAAATGCCGGCGGACTAAGCCCACAGGCCTTGGTGATCTGTCGCAGGCTGATGCCGGAAAGGCCACTTTGATCTTGCTCCATAAGGCCAAGAGCCGCCATCATCAATCTTTCGCGATTGCCCTTACGCGTTTGTTTCGGCTTACCCTCAGTCATGACTCCCTCATGCATAGCTCCGTGTTTTTGACACCGCCTGTTCGCACCCAGCGATTGCCGAACACTTATAATAGGACAAGCTTGTGATGAAGTTATCAAAATGCATTTTTTCATAGAAAAACCGACCGGCAATTTGATATCGCGCAATTCTACGCCGCGCAAGCCTTGAACTCTGACGATGCTTTTGCCATTAAACCAAAATCTTCCCCCCAGCAATGACCGCCACTTGCGCCGCAACTGCACTAGCGAACACGCCCCCAAACCCGGCCCGCCATTGGGCCGAAAGGACATCGCACAGGGATTCGCGGCAGATACGCTTGACGTTAGGAAAGGTGGGCGGCAATGACTGACATAACAAGCCTGTCACGCCGTATAAAGGCAGGGACTTTATCCAGCCCACAAGCGATACACGCCGTTCCTCTGGGGCCGCACAATCAGTAGCGTAGCGGCGGGGCATCGCGCCCAAACAGCGGAGAAATAGCCGCCGCAGATTCAGCGCAGACTGTCGTTCAGCTTATCGAGCACATTCTGACCGGGACACAGCTCAGCCTCGCCCAATTCCCGCAGCGGTGTTTTGCTGCTGCCGATAATCTCATGCAGGTCCTGAGAATCTTCATCCATATAGAGCAGGCCGGTCAGCACCTGCTCGTTGGCACGGTAGTCTTTAATCAACCGCAATGCCGAGCGGCGACTGCTTAAATCCAGCTCTGGGTCGGCCTTGCGCAGCTGCACGACAGAACCATCGTGCAGGGTCACCGACTTGCATTCCCCCTCGTCGTAATCGGCACTGATCTCCTGTTTAAAGGGCACGTAGTCCACCGTTCCCGTGGCCGCCAAGTGATCGCGCACATATTCATAGCCCTTGGTCGACGCCGGGTTGTTATTGAAGGTCACGCAGGGCGAAATGACATCAATAAACGCAAAACCGCGGTGGCTGATCGCCGCCTTGATCAACGGCACCAACTGCTGACGATCGCCAGAGAAGCTTCGCGCCACAAAGCTGGCCCCCAACTGCAGGGCTATACTTGCCAAGTCGATGGCCGCAAAGGGATTGGGCTCGCCTTTCTTACTCGCCGAGCCGACATCGGCGGTAGCCGAATCCTGCCCCTTGGTGAGCCCGTAGCAGCCGTTATTCTCTACCACATACATCATATTGACGTTGCGTCGCACCGCATGGGTAAACTGCCCCATGCCAATCGAGGCACTGTCGCCGTCACCGGACACGCCGATATAAATAAGCTCGCGATTGGCCAGGTTGGCGCCGGTAGCCACCGATGGCATACGCCCATGTACCGAGTTAAAGCCATGGGAATTGCCCAGAAAATAACTCGGCGTTTTCGAGCTGCAGCCAATACCCGACAATTTGGCCACTTGATGAGGCGCTATCGACAGCTCAAAACAGGCCTGCACAATGGCCGCGCTTATCGAATCGTGGCCACAACCGGCGCACAGCGTCGACAGCGGCCCCTCGTAATCGCGACGGCTATACCCCAATTCATTAAGCGGCAGCTCGGGGTGACGAAAACTCGGTCGCACATAGCTCATCAGGCATTCTCCTTGGCCGTGTGCAAGACTTGCACCTTGTCGTCATCCAGATGCTGCCGAATTTCCCGCTCAATCTGCCTGGCGGTAATCGGCATGCCGCCGTAATTCAATATCGGCAACAAGCGCCGCGGCGATATCAGACATTCGTTCACCAACAGGCTGCGCATCTGCGCATCGCGATTTTGCTCGACAATAAATAACTGGTCGTGCGCCTCAATAAACGCCTCAACACCGTCATCAAAGGGAAAAGCGCGCAGGCGCAGCGCGTTTATGGCAACACCTGCCGCCGCCAAACTGGCCAGTGCCTCGCGAGTAGCTTCGTCGCTAGTGCCGTAGTAAATCACCCCAACGCGGCTGCTACTGAGGGCATCGCGGCGTTCGGCCGCCGGCACCCGCTGCCTGGCGGTTTGCCATTTCTTCAGCAGGCGCTGCATATTGCGCTCGTAGTCAGCACTGTCCTCACTGTACACCGCGTATTCGTCTCGCGAGCTGCCGCGGGTAAAAAATGCCCCCTTAGTAGGGTGGGCACCTGGGTATGTCCGGTAGGGAATGCCATCGCCGTCGCTGTCTAAATAACGGCCAAAGCGCTCACTCATCGCCTCCAGCTGCTCGCCACTGTAAACCTTACCGCGGCGATATTTCCGCCGGTCGTCCCACTGCAAGGGGGGCGACAGGCCATCGTTCATCCCCAGATCGAGATCGCTCATCACAATCACCGGCGTTTGCAATTCCTCAGCCAAATCAAAAGCCTCGGCACTGAGCTCAAAGCACTCGGCGGGCGAGGCTGGAAACAACAGCACATGCTTGGTGTCCCCGTGAGAAGCGTAAGCGCAGGCCATCACATCCGACTGCTGAGTGCGAGTGGGCATCCCGGTGGAGGGGCCAGCACGCTGCACATTAATCAGCACGCAGGGAATCTCCGCAAAATAGGCCAGCCCCAAAAATTCACTCATCAGCGAAATGCCGGGACCGCTGGTCGCGGTAAACGCGCGCGCGCCATTCCAACTCGCGCCAATCACCATGCCAATGGCGGCCAGCTCGTCTTCCGCCTGGACAATGGCGTAGTTCTTATTGCCACTGGCGGGATCAATACGCAAACGCCGGCAGTATTTGTCAAAGGCGTCCACCACCGAGGTCGATGGCGTAATGGGATACCATGCGGCGACGCTCGCACCGCCGTAGATCGCACCCAGCGCTGCGGCAGTATTGCCATCGATCAGAATCTTATCGCCAACCGCATCGCGACGCGCCACGCGAATGCCCAAGGGGCAATCCACATGTTCACTGGCGTAGTGGTAACCCAACTCCAAGGCGCGCACATTGGGCGTAATCAATTTCTCCTTGCCGCGAAACTGGTCCGCCACCAGCGCGGTGAGCACTTCAAACTCAATATCCAGCAGCGCCGCCAAGGCGCCCACATAAATCACATTGCGAAATAACTGCTGCTGCCGGGCATCGCTGAATTCACGACGGCAGAGGTCGCGCAGCGGTATGCCGATAAACTGAACATCACTGCGCAGCAAACGCAAATCCAATGGCTTACTGGCGTCATATAAAAAATAGCCGCCGGGCTCCAACTCCTGAATATCCCGCGCCATACTCTGCGGATTCATACACACCATCATGTCGACGCCGCCCCGACGCCCCAGATAGCCCTGCTCGTTCACCCGCACCTCAAACCAAGTCGGCAGTCCCTGAATATTCGAGGGGAAAATATTTTTGGGGCTGACCGGCAACCCCATGCGAAACAAGGCCTTGGCAAACAGGTTATTCGCACTGGCCGAGCCAGTACCGTTCACATTGGCAAACTTGATCACGAAGTCATTGACCGCTTCTATACGCATCCTCTCAGACTCCCTGGCCGGCCTTGGTCACGTGGTAAAAAAACTGCTGCATATCCCAAGCTGCGGTCGGACAGCGCTCGGCGCACAGGCCGCAGTGCAAGCAGACATTTTCGTCTTTAATCATCGCCCTGCCGGTACGCAGCTCCTGCGACACATAGAGATCCTGCTCGGTATTATTCGCCGACAACCGCAAACGCTGTCGCAGCTCCGACTCCTCGACGTCATTGACAACAAAACTCAGGCAATCAGTGGGACAGATATCAATGCAGGCATCACACTCAATACATAAATTTTCCGTAAACACCGTTTGCACATCGCAATTCAAACAGCGCTGAGCCTCGTGAAACGCCGTGGCGGCATCAAAGCCCAACTCCACCTCCAGGCGCCGATCACCCAGCGTCTCAGCCAGTTCAGCCTGGGGCACCGGGTAGCGAGCGTCGTCTTCAACGCGGCTGTCGTAGCTCCACTCGTGAATGCCCATTTTCTGACTGACCAAATTGCTTCCCGGCGGCGGCCTGTGACTCAGGTCTTCGCCGCGACAAAACAGATCAATGGAAATCGCCGCCTGGTGGCCATGGGCGACCGCAGTGATGACATTCTCCGGGCCAAAGGCAGCATCGCCGCCAAAAAACACTTTAGGGTGGCTAGACTGAAACGTCTGTGCGTCCACGACCGGCAACTGCCAGTGGTCAAACTCAACGCCGCTATCGCGCTCTATCCACGGAAAGGCGTTCAACTGCCCGATGGCCACCAGCACATCGTCACAGGCCATATCGACCGGCGGCTCTCCCGTCGATATCAACTCGCGTTTACCGTCCTCGTAAACGGCTTTCACCTTGTCAAAGCGCATCCCCACCAGCCTGCCCTTTTCAACAAGGAAGGCCCTGGGCACGTGGTTGTCATAAATCGGGATATGCTCGCGTTGCGCGTCTTCTTTTTCCCAGGGCGAAGCCTTCATCTCTTCAAAGGGGCTGCGTACCACCACCCGCACATCGTCCCCGCCGAGACGCCGCGCGGTGCGACAGCAATCCATTGCGGTATTGCCGCCGCCCAATACCAGCACCCGGCTGCCGATGCTCTCCACATGCCCAAAGGCGACGCTGGCCAGCCAGTTAATGCCAATATGCACGTTGGCAGCCGCCTCAGCGCGACCGGAGATATCCAGGTCGCGGCCCAGCGGCGCACCGCTGCCGACAAACACCGCGTCGTAATCGTCGTCGAGCAACGTTTTCAGACTGCTTACATAGTGTTTAAAGTGGGTCACCACGCCCATATCGAGAATGATATCGACCTCTTCATTCAGCACTTCTTCGGGCAGGCGGAAGGCGGGAATCTGACTGCGCATAAAACCGCCGCCCGCGGCCTGCTCGTCAAACAGGTCAATACTGTAGCCCAGCGGCAGTAAATCCCTGGCTACCGTCAACGAGGCCGGACCAGCGCCGACCAAGGCAATGCGCTTGCCATTTTTCTTGTTGGGGAGCGGCGGCAAGCGCTCACTGATATCGCCTTTGTGGTCGGCGGCCACCCGCTTCAGCCGGCAAATCGCCACCGGCTGCTGCTCAATGCGAGACCGGCGACAGGCCGGCTCGCAGGGGCGGTCACAGGTGCGACCGAGCACGCCGGGAAACACATTGGATTCCCAATTGAGCATATAGGCATCGGTATAGCGCCGGGCGGCAATCAAACGGATATATTCAGGCACCGGAGTATGCGCTGGGCAGGCGTACTGGCAATCCACTACCTTGTGATAGTACTCCGGGTCGTTGACGTCGGTCGGTTTCAATGCTCCCCCTGCTGCGTTGTTATTTATTAGGGCTTGGTGAGCTAACACGTACTTGTCACTGGCGATTACAGCACAGCCCCAAGCAAAATTCATTAGAAAAATATCGCTATATCTGCGAACTTCGGGCAACAAACTGCTCGGCAGCCGGCCGCACCCCAACGCGAACACCGCGACACACCGGGCACGGCAAAAAGCGCCACCTCAGGCATAGCGGCAGCGCCCCGGTCGCATTGCTCCCAAAAGCCACTTCAGCGTGGCGCAAAGCCGCTAAAACACAAGTTTAACCACCAAGACAAGCGGGTAGCGGCAATGCACCAGCAAGCGCGAACAGCAGCAGAGTGAACTCTCTTGCAGAAAAAGCGACTAAGCTAAGATATCGCCATTTCAATGAGGAAGGACGCCTCTACACCACAACAGCATTAGGAGAGGCATAATGACACAGCGCAAGCTCAGCCCATTCGGCGTTACCCCGCTCGTACTCACCATCGCCAGTGCCGCGCTACTCAGCGCCTGCAATGGCTCCGGCTCTAGCTCAAAGAGCGACGGCACAGCCAGTTTTTCAGTCACCGATGCCCCGGTGGATAATGTCTCGGCAGTAAAAGTGACTTTTAGCCGCATTGACCTAAAACCGGCAAAAGAAGGCGCAGACATTGTCGACATTCAGTTTGACGAACCGGTAACCATCGACAATCTGCTGGAATTGACCGGCAATGCCTCGGCCCCCATTCTCGACGACACCAGGGTGCCGGCCGGCGATTACAACTGGATCAGGCTATACGTAGAGGGAGGCTTCCCACATTCCACGGTGACCCCAGAACTGGGCAACGAAACCGACCTGTTTATTCCCGGCCAGCAAAATGGCAACAGCAACGGTCAAGCGCGATTCCTGCAGCTAAATAGCGGATTCACCGTTGCCGCGGGTGGTAACAGCGACTTCACCATCGACTTTGTTTTGCGCAAAGGCTTAACCAAGCCCGCCAATCAAGACTACTACCTGCTGCGCCCAGCGATGCGGCTACTCAACAACCTTGAGGTTGGCACCATCAGCGGCTCTGTAGCCAGCAATGTGCTAAACCATCCCAGCTGCGTTAGCCAAGAAGGCAATGGCGCGGTGTACCTCTACGAAGGTGACCTGTCGGGCGACAGCAGTGCAGCAGAAGATTACTTTGACAGCGACGACGCCACCGGCGCGCGGCCCATTGCCAGTGCCGACGTTGCCCAGAACAGCGACGGCAGTTTCGGCTTCACCCTGGGTTTTGTCGAAGCCAGCGAACAAGCATACAGCGTTGCCTATACCTGTGAGGCAACGCAGGATAACCCGGAAAGCGATGACGACATCGACTTTACCGAAGTGCTTGCGGTGACCGTAAACGCTGGGGAAACCAGTACAGTAAACTTTACTCAGGAACCGGCATTGGTGACGAGCCCCTAAGCCCCTAATACGCCCCTCTGAGGAGGGGCGCTGGGCTTAAGATGACTTTTTAACAAACTTGCTGATGATCACTATGCGCGTACCATTCACCCGGCCCTCGATGTGCTCGGGGTTGTCACTCAAGGAGATATTGCGCACTGCCGTGCCGCGCTTAGCGGTAAAACTGGTGCCTTTCACATTCAAATCTTTGATCAGCGTGACACTGTCGCCCGCCTGAAGCACCGCGCCATTGGCGTCCAATGTCACCGCTTGCTCGCTGTCGGCGACACCAGCATCGGCCCAGCGCTGTGTGGCCTCATCGAGAAATACCATATCCAGCAGGTCCTGGGCCCAGGGCTCGGCACTGAGTCGCTTCAGCACACGGTAAGACAATACCTGCACTGCCGGCTCTGCACTCCACACACTCTGATTTAAGCAGTGCCAGCGCGCCGCCTGAAGCGCTTCGCCACCGTCAATCTGCTCAGCACAGCCACCGCATACCACGACTTCGGCGGACTCATCGGGGCCATTAACCGCGTAGCTCTGTAGCGCTTCGCAACTACCGCACAACTCACACTGCCCCTGGCAGCGTGCCATTAACGCCTGATCAATCATCATTGCCCCCGTCCAAAAGCGCCGCAGTATAAACCATACTGCTCTCAGCCAACGGCGCTGTCCTGACCGCTAGCCTCACCGCCAGCCGCGACCGGCGTCAGCACCGGAGTATCGTGCTTTTTAACATGGCTGGCGCCGATAAACTGACCACCCGACTCAATCACCAGCTCACGCACATTGATTTCGCCGGTCACCTGCCCCGAGGCGACAATCTCGATGCGATCAGCATCGACCTTGCCGTCCAAAACCCCGCTGACCAAAACCCGCTTGGCATTGACCTCGCCTTTAAAACGACCGCTGCGCCCAATGGCCACATCGCCCTGCGAGTTCAAACATCCCTCCATCTTACCGTCGAGGTGAAAGTTATCTTTTAGCTCGATGTCGCCGACAAGGCTGGTGCCCGCTGCGATAATCGTCGTTCGGGGAGCGCCATCTGCTTTCTTAGGGTTTTTGCCAGTGAATCCCATTTTATTCTCTCCTCGCGGGTGAAAAGCGTTTCGTAATTTTCCAGCGACCATTCCATAAACGGTCGCGGTGCCAAGCGGCGATGTAAATGCCGGACTTCGTAGTGAAGATGCGGTGCACTGGACAAGCCGGTGTTGCCGCTATAGCCGATTAGCTGCCCCTGGCGCACAAAGTCACCAACCGCCACCGCGGTTTTGTTTAAATGACCAAACAGGGTCGAAAAACCAAAGTTGTGGTTTAGCTTAATCATCCGCCCCAAACCGCTGTCATGCATCCCGGCCCACTCCACAACCCCATCGGCGGTCGCAAAAACCGGCGTACCAACCTTGGCGCGCAGGTCCGCGCCACCATGCAGTTTCATCTTGCCCAGCACCGGGTGTTTACGCACACCGTAAAAGCTGGTGACCTTAGCATCTTCAAGGGGATAACCGCTGGGAATAGCGGTCAACATATAGCGTTTTTCCTGCACCGTCTGACTCGCGGTGTCCAAACGCTCAATCAGGGCCTCGCCCGGCGCGGGCTTCAAACCAATCAGGTTCTCAATACTGTCCAGCTCATCGCCCATCATCGACAGCGCCGCCACTTTCTCTTCAACCGAGGCCTGCAAACGCTGCTGCTCGGCAAGCAGCGCCGTGTTCTCAGCCTTGATGCCCCGCTGCTGGCTTTGCAATACCAGCAACTCGCCATTCAGCGAATCCAGCTTGCTACTCAGTAAATAAATGGATAGAAAACCGCCCAGGAACATCAGCCCCAACAGGGCACCAAGGCCGGCAATAAAGCGCCGCGCCAGCTGGGTTAAGGTGTAGTGGCGCGCGCCTTCAAAACTGGTAATAGTTATTCTGTAATGATCACGCATAGTGAGTCCATCGCACTCGGGTAGTCTTCGCGCCCCCGGCGGTAACACCGGGCCGCAGCGCCTAAGTTGCGCAAAACACGCCATACTACACAAGCGCCAGTGGCGGAGACAAGCCGCGGCGGGGGTCACCAACCATCCTCTGCGTGTCACAGCGGCATAAAAAAGGGCGACCCTAAGGCCGCCCTCTTAAACACTGATCCCGTATCGCTAACCGAGCAGCCCACCGAGCAGGCCGCCGAGCAACTGGTTCAGCAGGCCGGTCAGCAGCGCCAGCGGGTCGGCGTTCGGATCCGCCAACAAGGCCGACTGCAGCTCGCCAACAATGCTGCACACCGCTGCCAGTGGCGTGGCATCCAGAGGACAGGCAGCGCCGCCACCCAGTGCCGAAGCCACGGGGTCAAGCAGAAGGTCCAGCGGCGTGCCCGTCAGCCCCTCACCACTGCCGCCAGCTTGCAGCGCCGCAGTCACACCCTCTAGCGGGCTCAGCAGGGCGTCCAATGGTGTCCCCGTCGGACCCGCACCGGAACCGCCAGAGGCCAAGCCACCACTAATTGCCTCGCCCAGCGGAGTCAGCAGCGTATTGAGGCCACCGAACAGCGGGTCCAGAGCGCCGCCAAACAGCGCGCCAAAGGCGGGGTCCAACACCGTACCCAAGCCGTTATTCAGTTGCGTCGTGACTTGGGCGATACCGGCCTCAATCTGGCTACTGAACAGCCCCTGCTGGCCCGTTTGCTCTTCGAGCAGGGCCACCGGCACCACCTCAATCAGCAAGTTGCCGAGCAAATTATCCAAGGTGGTCGCCACAGCGGCTGCGGTGGCCGCACCGTCGCCACTGTCGACCGCCGCAATGGCGCTGTCCAGATCACTAAAGGTCGCTTGCAGCGTCGTCAGTAGCCCGCCCAGCACCGGCGCCTCGCTCACTTCCGCCGGCAGATTGCTCAAGCCCTCATCAAAGGCCGAAGTGAGTTGCTCTGTCAACGATTTCAAAGCGGTCAAGTCAAGGTTCTCACCGTTGCCAAAGCCGCTGCCACCGGCCGCGGTCAGCAGCGGTGCCAAGGCGTCGCCCAGCGCAGCCAGCGGCGTGCCTGCCAGGGGATTGCTACCCATAGGCCCACCACTCGGCCCCGTGCAGTCACCCTCCCCGGCTAAAGAAGTTAACAAGTTTGGCAGGTCCGCCAGCAACTCGTTGACGGCCAATTGCACATGGGTTGCCGCGTCACTCAGCGCCTGCTGGGGATCGTTAATCGACTCGGGGTTCACCGACGCCAAAATACTATCGAGAATATCTACCGTGTCTTGCACCACCACTTGGTCAACACACTGCACCGCGCCTTCCAGCGGGGTACCGGCTGCCGCGGACGCCAGCTGGCCCAGTACCTGTTCAGATAATGGCTGCTGCACCGCATCCAGCGGCCCTTCGACCCCCTGGTAAGTGGCCTGCTCATTCTTGGCAGAGGCACTGGAGCTTCCGCCACCACCGCCACAAGCGGTCAACGCCAGCGCGGCGCTAAAACCCAATATCGCTGCGCGATTAAATTTATTCTTTTTGAACATGCATCTTACTCCGTAAACATTATCGAGGGTTGGCTGCAAACTGCGATTAGGGGAATAACCGGGGTGCTAAACACCGCATGCCTGCGCCGGTGGGTGCCTTCCATGTAGACATGTGGCGGACATTGAAGCAGCGGCGAGAAGTAGTTGAAGTAAGGGAAAACCGAAGTACGCGGGCCTTGAAAGCCAATAAAGCGTGATGCACATCACAAAAACAATATTACTTAGCCGCCGGCCTCCCACCGACGCAACACCTCCCCCCCTTCCCATCGCTCCGCCATTGTCGATAATGGACGCTTATTCACAGGAAGGTGATATGACCTCAGCAAACCATAACTGGGACTTCGACGATGCCTATTGCCAGTCCCTGCAAGTCAGCGACGCAGATATCGACGGCCTCGGCCACGTCAACAACGGCGTCTACGTCAACTGGTGCCAAGATGTCGGCTGGCAGCACTCCCTGGCCCTGGGCTTAACCTTGGACGATTACCACCGCCTCGACGCCGCGATGGTGATCCGCCGCGCCAACTACGACTACATCGCCGCCGCGTTTAAGGGCCAACGCTGTGAAATGGCGACCTGGTTGACCGCCAGCGATCAACGCCTGACGATGGAGCGCCGCTTTCAGCTGCGCCGCAGCGACGATGGCGCCACCCTGCTGCGCGGCCACTGGCAGCTGGTATGTATTCGCCTGAGCAATGGCAAACCGCGGCGCATGCCGGCGGTGTTTAATGAGCGCTACGGCAGAGCTGTCATCGCCCCGCAATAGCCGTGGCCAGATCGCCAATAGTGTGTAAAATGCAGAAAACCTTCAGCAACAGAGAGAGCCTCGCAGTGAGCCAACAATATGCCGAACACCCGGCAATGTTCCGCAACAAGCCCCTGGGCTTTATTCTCGCACTGCTACTGGTGCCGGTCGGCATCGGCATACTCATCCTGCTGTACTGGTACCTGCAGTGCAAAGCCACCCGACTGGAAATTAACGGCAACGAGATCGTGCTAGAGCGCGGCCTGCTCAGCAAGGATCGCACTGAACTGAGCACCTCCAGCATCCGCACCGTCAAAATCAGCCAGTCGCTGTTAAACCGCATGTTCGGTGTTGGCACCCTGAGCATTTTTACCGCCGGCGACAACCCCGAAGTACAGGCCAGTGGCATGCCCCGCCCCGAAGTCTTCCGCGAGCTAGTCAAAGCCAGCCAGGCGGAGAGCTAAATGCCAGCGGGCCGACAGCAAGCGCTGAAAGTATTCGGCCTTTGTGCGGCGCTGCTCGCGCTGCTAGTTTTGGCATCTGCCATGATGATGCCGCTGCTCAGCAGCTTTATTGAGCAGCACTTCAGCCCCGGCCTCGGTTTACGCGACGCCGCGGTGATTGCCTTTTTTGTCACGGTTATCACCCTGGTGGTCTTCGCCTTTGCCGCCGGCGACGGTCTATTGGGTGAACTGCAATATATTCTCGGTGGTTTCTTTAGTTTCTTCCTGGTGTTCTGGCTGATGATTGCCTGGATCTTTTAGTGGTAGCACTCACCGACCTTGCCCTGCTCCTAGCGCTGTTTTTACTGATCTACCACATCTGGCGCGCCCAGGGTTTGCGCGAACGCTGCATTGTGGCGGTGCAGCGCCACCTGGCCAGCCAGGATCTGCAACTGCTCGACGAAAATATTGCCCTGCGCGCGCTGTGGTTCAAACGCAATCGCCGCGGCCAGTTCTGCCTGTGGCGACGCTATCACTTTGAGTTCAGCGCCCAGGGCGACGAACGCTATCAGGGTCGGGTCATTACCTTGGGCGAGCACATTGAATCCATCCAGCTACAGGCCCACCGCCTGCCCGACGAGAGAATCCACTAAGCGATGCACGGCAATACCCCCTACCGCGAAGACCAACAACTTAATGCCCGCACCCTGCTGGAGCTGCTGCCCTATCTGCGCCCCCACCTGCCGCGTATCGGCCTGGCGCTGTTGTGCCTGGTTGCCGCCAAGCTGGCCAGTGTCGGCCTGCCTTTCGCGCTGAAGCATATTGTCGACTATCTAGATAACAGCGGCGTCAACACCCTGAGCCTGGCCCCCATCGGCCTGCTGCTGGCCTACGGCACCCTGCGCTTTGCCAATGTGCTGTTTGGCGAATTGCGCGACACCTTATTCGGCCGCGTCACCGAGCGCGCCATGCGCCAAATAGGGCTGACGGTGTTTCAACACCTGCATCGCCTCGACCTGGATTTTCACCTCAATCGCCGCACCGGTGGCCTGTCGCGAGACATTGAACGCGGCACCAGCGGCATCAGCTTTCTGCTGCGCTTTATGGTGTTCAACATTGTGCCCACGTTCATCGAGATCGGCATGGTGCTGGTGCTACTGGGCTGGAAGTACAGTATCTACTACGCCGTCATCGTATTAATTTCGGTAATTAGCTATGTGGGCTTTTCGGTATTTGCCACCGAGTGGCGCACCGGCTTTATTCGCCGCGCCAATGCCGCCGAGTCGCGCAGTAGCAGCCGCGCGGTAGACAGTCTGCTGAATTTTGAAACCGTCAAATACTTCGGCAACGAGGACTACGAAGCGCGCTGCTACGACGAGGAATTACAGCAGTGGGAACAGGCCCGGCGCCAAAACCGCCTGAGCCTATTTGCCCTCAACGGCGGCCAGGCCTTGATTATCGCCACCGCCATGACTGCAGCGATGATCCTCGCCGCCAAGCACACCCTGAGCGGCAGCATGAGTATCGGCGACTTTGTGTTGATCAACGCCTTTATGATGCAGATTTTCATGCCGCTGAATTTCCTCGGTTTTGTCTACCGGGAAATGAAGGGGTCGATGGCCAATATCGAGGCGATGTTTGCCCTGCTGCGCCAGCGCGCCACCGTCACCGACTCACCTGACGCAGCCGATCTCAAGCTGAGCCGCGGCGAGCTGGTCTTCGAAGGGGTCGGTTTTGCCTACGATCGGGATCGGCAGATTCTGCAGGACATCAACTTTTGCCTACCGCCGCGCCAGAAATTGGCCATCGTGGGCAGCAGCGGCGCCGGCAAGTCCACTCTGCTTAAACTGCTGTTTCGCTTTTACGATGTCGACAGCGGCCGCATTATGATCGACGGCCAGAACATTGCCGAGGTCAGTCAGCAATCACTGCGCGCCTGCCTGGGCATCGTGCCGCAAGACACCGTGCTGTTTAATCAGAGTATTCGCGACAATATTCGCTACGGCCGCGTCGACGCCAGCGATGACGAGGTCAATGAAGCCATCCGCCTGGCTCACCTCGACGAGTTCGTCGCCAGTCTGCCAAAGGGTGCCGACACCTTGGTTGGCGAGCGCGGCCTGAAGCTGTCCGGCGGCGAAAAACAGCGGGTGGCTATCGCCCGGGCGCTACTTAAAGGCGCACCGATTATCGTCTTTGACGAGGCGACTTCGTCGCTGGACAGCAACTCCGAACAAGCCATTTTGGCGGCCATGCGCGATATCGCCGAGCAACACAGCATGCTGGTTATTGCCCACCGCCTATCGACCGTCGTCGATGCAGACAGTATTGTAGTTCTGCACCGGGGGCGTATCGTAGAGCAGGGCAACCATCAGCAACTGCTCGCCGCCGGCGGCCGCTACGCACAATTGTGGACACTGCAGCAGCGTGAACGCCGCAGTGATCAACCGCAGAACAACAATAAGATTCAATAGAAGGAAAAGACTATGCAGCAGTTATCCGGCCAGGACGCCATGTTTATCCACACCGAAGCGGCGGGCATCCCACAGCACATCAGCAGCCTCGGCATTTACGACCAATCCACCGCCGATGGCGGGCTGGTGCGACTGAAGCAGATCATCGAACTGATCGAGGCCCGCGCCCCGCTATCGCCGATTTTCACCCGCCAGTTGCAACGCGTGCCCTGGGGGCTGGATCAGCCCTGGTGGGAAGCGATAGATCAGCCGGAAGTCGAACGCCATATCCACCATATGGCCCTGCCCAAACCCGGGGACTGGCGGCAGCTGTGTATTCTGGCCGCCCGCATTCACTCACGCCCGCTGAACCTCAACAAGCCGCTGTGGGAAATGTATGTGATCGAGGGCCTGGACAATGTGCCCGGCCTGCCGGAAAACTGCTTTGCGGTGATGATCAAAGTTCATCACGCCGCCATGGACGGCGCTACCGGCGCCCGCTTCCTGCCGCTATTACACGACCTCAGTCCCACCGTGGCCGCCCTGCCGGTGCCGACCGCCGACAAAGAAGAGAGTTTGAGCAAGACCGAGATCCTCAAGGCTGCCGCCGTCAACAATCTGCGCAAGCCTGCAAAAACAGCAAAGCTAGTCGGCGACTTGCTCCCCGCCTGGCAGCGCATCCGTCGGGGCAAAAAGGAAAACGACTTTCGCGCTCTGGAAGACAAGCAACGCACCCGCTTTCAGGGCAAGCTGTCTCCCCACCGCGTGGTGGACTCGGTCAATTTCGACTTTGCTGAAGTGCGCGCAATCAAGCAACAGTGCAGCGGCGCCACCATCAACGACGTGATGCTGTGCATCGTCTCTGGCGCCCTTCGCCACTACCTCAGCGCCAAGGGCGAACTGCCGGAGAAAACCCTGGTTAGCGGCTGCCCCATTGACGTGCGCAGCCCCGAAGAGCAGAGCAGCGGCGGCAATATGGTTGGCTTTATGACGCTATCGCTGTGCAGCACCATCGCCGACCCCGCTGAACGCTTAGCCGCTATCCAGCAGGCCTCGCTGGAAAGCAAAGCCTACGCCAATGCACTGGGACCAAGAGTCGCCGTCGACGTCACCGATGTACTGCACGGCGGTGTCCTGCAGCTGGCGCTGCGCGCTGCGGCCAGCACCGGCCTGTCCGAGGCCGCCGTCATCTTCAACACCGTGGTGACCAACGTCCCGGGCCCCCGAGAGCAACTGTACTTCTGCGGTGCAAAATTGGTGAATGGCATGAACTTCGGGCCACTGCTGCCCAATGTCGGCCTGTTCCACATTGTCTACAGCAGTGTGCAAAACAAGCGCGGTATCATCGCCCTGTCCTTCACCGCCTGTCGCGACATGATGCCCGACCCGGCGTTTTACACCGAGTGCCTGCAGCGCTCCTACAATGACTTGCGAGACGCACTCATCAAAACGCCGCAAGCCGAAAGCGCACTGAGTGGCGACTGAGCAACTAACAGCCCTGAGCGACGAACAACAGCCCTGAGCGATGACCAACAGCCCGGAGCGACGAACAACAGCCCTGAGCGATGAACAGCAGCCTTGAGCAATGAACAATAGCCACGATCTGCGACTCATCATGGAGTCGCGCATTCCCATCACCGTCATCGAAACCTGGGAGGAGCCGCGGGCGCTGAAACTGCTCAGCAAACTCGGCATCCAACTGGCCCTGCCGGTGTTCGCCTGGTCGGCCACCGAGGGCCTGCAGCGTGCGGATATCACCCCCTCCGCCAAGCTGGCCCACACCGCCGAGCCCGAGGCCGTGCTCAAGCATATCCGCGCGGCAAGGCAGGCGGGCCTCTACGCCCTTTGCGATTTCCACCCCTATCTGGAAAACGAACCCCTCAATGTGCGACTCATTAAAGAAATCGCCATGCAGGCTGAAGACAGCGGCCAGCGGCTAATTCTAATCAGTCACGCCCTGCGCATTCCCGCCGAGTTTAAACGCATGACGGCGCGCTTCTCACTGTCCATGCCCGAGGACCACAAACTGCTGGCGGCCGTTCACCGCGAGGCCCAGCAATTTAGCCGCGACAAGGGCCGCAAAGTGCGCACCGACCGCGATGCCCTGAATAAATTGGTCAGCAATCTGCGCGGCCTGCCGCTGGAAGATGCCCGCAAACTGGCGCGCGGCGCCATCTATCACGACGGCGCCATCACCCACTCCGACATTCACGCAGTTAACAAGGCCAAGTTCGAACTGCTCGATATGGACGGCGTGTTGAGCTTTGAATACGACACCGCCAGTTTCAACAATGTCGGCGGCCTAAACCGCCTGCGCAGCTGGTTAAGCAAGCGCGAGGCCGCCTTCCAAAAAGCCCAGGCCGATTCTCCCAAGGGGATTTTGCTGGTCGGTGTGCAGGGCGGCGGCAAAAGCCTGGCGGCCAAGGCGGTTGCCGGCCTCTGGGGCCTGCCCCTGCTGCGCATGGACATGGGGGCCATGTTCAATAAGTTTTTTGGCGAATCGGAGCGCAATGTCCGCGAGGCGCTGCAACTGGCCGAAACCATGTCACCCTGCGTATTGTGGATAGACGAAATTGAAAAAGGTATCGTCGCCGACGACAACGACGGCGGCACCGCCCGGCGAGTACTCGGCACCCTGCTGACCTGGATGGCAGAACAGCGCAAACCGGTATTTGTGGTGGCCACGGCCAACGATATCCAGCGACTGCCACCCGAACTCATCCGCAAGGGCCGGCTGGACGAAATCTTTTTTGTCGATTTACCCAGTGCCGAAGTCCGCGCCGAGATCTTCCGTATTCATTTGGAAAAACGCGACCACGACAGCAGCCGCTTTTCTCTGGCGGCCCTCAGTGAAGCCAGCGACGGCTTTACCGGCGCCGAAATCGAGCAGGCCGTTGTCGCCGCCGGCTACACCGCAAGGGCTCGCGACGAAACACTGAGCAACGCGCATATTATCGGTGAAGTCACCAACACCGTACCCCTGTCCATCACCATGAGCGAGCAAATAGCGGCGCTGCGCCACTGGTGCCAACAGCGCGCAGTCGCTGCCGACTGAGCTACAGGCCCGGCTCCTGCGCCGCGACCTCACGCAGTATTGGCATCAGCCCGTAAGCGTTAAATACCGCGTCAATCTGGCTATCATTGCCCCCGCCCTTGCTCTTGTTGCGCTGTTTCAGCGAGACCTGCTGACTGCCGGCGATGATCGGATAACGCTGCATCCACACACCGCGACCTTCGACCATGGAGCACACCGTGCCGGCCTTCAGGCTCATCGCCTTTAGCCAGACATCATCGGCGTTGGGTGCCAGACGCGTAAAAGCATCCGCATCGCCAATCTCCTCGGCAAAGCAGCCGGGAAAATACAATACGCCGCCCACCCCAGTCGGAAAAATCATCAGCGAGCTATCGCGATCATCGCTGCGCCGCCACCACTGCTTATAAGGCAGTAATTGCCCTTTTTCATCCAGGCGAATGCGGTGCCCGCGGGTGCAGTGAATCTGCTGCGGCGCCCGCAAATGCGCGCGGTAAAGCTGATCGATCATATCCTGCGGGTACAGAATATCGTCATCGACGGTCAGCAATAGGGCGTCGGGGTATTTTTTCAAGGCGTAGAAAAACTTGGTGTAGGGCCCCAAATCTTTCTCGACAAATTCAATATCGAGGCCGCGCTGGCGCTGTAAATTTAGCACCGCCGGAATATCCGCCTCGGAAAATTCCTGTGCCGACAACCACAGCACAATACGGTCGGGCTTGTGCGCCTGCTGCAACAAACTTTCAATGGTCAAATACACATCGTGAATACGCTTGCTAAAGCTGGTCAGTGATACCACTAACTGGCGGGGGCTGTTTGCCGCCACACCGCTGTCGCGGCGCCACAGGGCATCGGCTTCAAAGCGCTGGGTCAATGCTTCAACACGGCGGTCTATGGCCTCAGCCAAGGCGCGCTGCTGGCGCTTTTCCCGACGGAGTTTTTTTAGCATGGCAATCTTGTTTCCTTTTATCTCCAGCTGAGCGTGGCGCCGCCCAGCCTTGTCGCGGTATGCTGCGCACTGTATCAAACCGTGAACAGTCATGCCCTTACTCGCTTTACAACAGCTGTGCTGCCCGCTAGACGGCGCCGCCATGCAGCGCGATCAACACCAGTGGCGCTGCCCTGCCGGCCACAGCTTCGATATTGCCCGCCAAGGGTACATCAACTTACTGCCGGTGCAGCACAAAAAATCCCGCGACCCCGGCGACAGCAAGGAGATGGTGGCCGCCCGCAAACACTTTTTGGACAGCGGCCATTACGCCCCCATCGCCGCGGCGATCAACGCACTGCTAAACGACAACACCGATGACCAACACACGCTGCAAGTCCTCGATGCCGGCTGCGGCGACGGCTACTATTTACAGGCATTGAGCCAGAGTCTGGATCGCGATAAGCGACAGCTTGTCGCCACTGGCCTGGATATTTCCAAGTGGGCACTGCGCAGCTGTCTGCAGCGCAACCGCCAGCTCAATGGCATTGTCGCCAGCAATCGCCAAGTGCCCCTGCCCGATGCCAGTGTCGACATCTTACTGTGCGCCTTTGGCTTTCCGGTGTATGCCGAATTTGCCCGCCTGCTGCGCCCCGGCGGCCTCTACCTGCAGGTGGACAGCGGCCCCGACCACCTGTTGGAAATGCGCCAACAACTGTATCGCGAAGTGCGCCGCAGCGACGCCCCCAGTCTCGACGCGGGCCAACAGCACATTGGCCCGGTCATCGCGGAGCGCCGCCTGCAGACCCACACCGCCGACCTCAATGCCGAGGAACTAACGCAGCTGCTGCAAATGACGCCTCACTATTACCGCGCCAGCGCCGATGCGCGGCAACAACTGCTGGCACAGGCGCCCATGGCGCTGAGCCTCGATGTGCGATTGCGCCTGCTGCAGCGCGCGGCAGTTTCTCCTGCCGGCGGGGAATGAATCGCGCCGCCATCGGTCTACATCTGCAGCCGGCAGCAGGACAATACGCTTGAAAAATGCTCGACCATCCCCACCTAGTGGCAATAAGTAGAAACAACAACAGGGAATCCCCGATGACCGAACACCAGCAGCTCAGCCAATTAAACGACTGGCTGAACACCCAGATTATTGGCCAGCAGCAACTGACCCAGCGCCTGCTGATCGCCCTGCTTGCCGACGGCCACTTGCTCGTCGAGGGCGCGCCGGGGCTGGCTAAAACCAAGGCGATCAAAACCCTGTCCGACGCCATTGAAGGCAGCTTTCAACGCATCCAGTTCACCCCGGACCTGCTGCCCGGCGACGTCACGGGCAGCGACATCTACCGCCCGGAAACCGGCGTTTTTGAATTTCAACGCGGCCCGATTTTCCACAACCTGCTGCTGGCCGACGAGATCAACCGCGCCCCGGCAAAGGTGCAGTCGGCACTGCTTGAAGCAATGGCCGAACGCCAGGTCAGCGTCGGCAGCAACAGCTATCCACTGGAAGAATTATTCCTGGTCATGGCCACCCAGAACCCACTGGAACAGGAGGGCACCTATCCACTGCCCGAGGCCCAGCTGGACCGTTTTCTGATGCACGTCAACGTCGACTACCCCAGCGCCGAGGCCGAGCTGGCCATTCTGCGCAGCGTGCGCGCCGAAGCCCAGGGTGAAACACCGTCTGCACCGCAAATCAGCCAGCAAACGCTATTCAATGCCCGCCGCCAAGTGCTGACCCTGCACATGGCCGAAGCCGTCGAGCAGTATCTGGTGCAGCTGGTGGTCGCCACCCGCAATGCCGGCCAGTGGGACAGCGAGCTCGGCCAGTGGCTGGATGTCGGCGCCAGCCCACGGGCCACCCTGGCACTGGACCGCTGCGCCCGCGCCCACGCCTGGCTCGCTGGCCGCGATTTTGTCAGCCCCGACGATGTTCAGGCGGTCGCCCACGATGTGCTGCGCCACCGGCTGATTATCAGCTTCACCGCCGAGGCCGAAGGCGTGCAGCGCGATCAGCTGATCGACCGCCTGCTCAGCCTCGTGCCGGTTGCCTGAGAGTGGTCGGCCCGCAATGACCGGCAAGCCCATCGCCAAGCGCCACTACGCCATTCGCGGCGCCAGCGTCAGCCAATCCGCGCTGATCGACGCGCGACTGGCCGCCCGCCAATTGCGCCTGCGCCAGCAACGTCGCCATGTTGCCCGGCAGGCCGGCAGCCACCCGGCGCCCTTTAAAGGTCGCGGCCTGAGTTTTCAGCAACTGCGCGCCTATCAGGGCGGCGACGAAATCCGCCACATCGACTGGCGGGTGACCGCGCGCACCACCAAGCCCCACACCCGGCTGTTCGAAGAGGAGCGCGAGCGCCCCATCGTGATCGGCCTCGACCAGCGCCGCAATATGGCCTTTGGCAGTCGCCAGTGTTTCAAATCGGTAATGGCCTGCCACGCCGCCGCCCTGCTCGCTTGGAACGCTCTGGACAGCAGTGACCGTGTCGGCGGTTTTATCTTTGCTGACCACAGCCACAGTGAGAGCCGCCCGCGCCGCAGTGCCCGCGCAGTGCTGCACTTTTTACACCGCGCCGGCGACGTCAATCAGGCCCTGCTGAACACCACCGGCGATCCGCAGCCACCTCAGCGACTGGCCCACGCACTGGAAGAGCTACGGCGCATCACTCGCCCCGGCTCGTCGGTGTTTATTATTAGCGACTTCCATGACTACGACGACGACGCCCACCGCCAACTGCTGTTACTGGCCCGTCACAACGACATCGTCGCGCTGTGTATCAGCGACCCACTGGAAGAAACACTGCCGCTACACGGTTTGCTGCCACTCAGTGACGGCCAACAGCGGCGCAGGGTTGATATCGACAAATCGTTGCAGGGCCGCTATCGACAACACTACCTACAGCAGCGTGAACAACTGCAGCAGCGCCTGCGCCAGCTCGGCGTTGCCCTGCTGCAACTGCGTACCGACGACGACCTCCTTGACGTACTTAGCAGGGAGATTCGCTTAACATGAACCCTCAGCAGCACGACCCGCTGGCGCAACTCGCCGACATCCACCTGCCCGCCGCCGTGCCCAGTTTTCCCTGGGCCTGGGGTTGGTTCGCGGTGCTCGGCGCCGCCGCACTAGTACTGGCGATCACCGGCCTCCTGCTATGGCGCCGGCGACAAGCCAATGCCTATCGCCGCGCCGCACTGGCGGAGTTACAGCTACTGGCGCAGGAGCCCGACGATCAGCGCTACGCCAGCGCTGTCAATCAGTTGCTGCGCCGCGTTGCGCTGCTGGCGCTGGGCCGCGACGCCGCCGCGCTCAGCGGCCGGCGCTGGTGCGACTACCTCAACAGCGCCTGCAAGACACCGCTATTGCAGGCTGACTTGCTCGCCGAACTGGAGGCCGCCGCCTACCGACCGGCCAGTGCCTTGACGGCGCGCAGTACACTGCACAGCCAAGTCTCTAACTGGCTGAGCAAACACCGGAGGGCACTGCCGTGATCAGTCTGCAATGGCCCTGGCTACTCGCCCTGCTGCCGCTGCCGCTCATCCTGCGCTGGCTGTCGCCTGCGGCGAGCAGCGCCGAGGGCGGCGCGGCGCTGCGCGTGCCCTTCTTGCAGCAGTTGCTAAGCCTCGGTGCACAGCCCGAGCAGAAACTGCGCAGTACGCGCCGGCTCGGCCTGCTGTGGATGAGTTTGCTGTGGCTGAGCCTGCTGGTTGCCGCCAGTGGTCCGCAGTGGGTCGGCGCCCCGCAAGCGCTGCCCGCCAGCGGTCGCGACCTGATGCTGGCGGTCGATATCTCCGGCTCCATGGCCCAGCAAGACATGAAAATTCAAGGTAACGCGCTGCCGCGTATTACCGTGGTCAAGGCCGTGGTCAATGAATTCGTCAGACAGCGTCAGGGCGACAAACTGGGGCTGATCCTGTTCGGCTCCCAGGCCTATATTCAATCGCCGCTGTCCTTCGACCTGCACACCCTCGGCGTACTCATGGATG
>NZ_JBFIGO010000033.1:0-27657 GCF_041602295.1 Spongiibacter sp.
ACAAAGGCAGCCATTTTGATCGATACCAGGATAAACCACAGCACGAACAGGGTATCGCGCAGGCGTTCTTTCGGCACGTGAGTGGCAAACACCGCAATAATAAGCGGCGCACCGATCAGGGACGTACCACTGATGTACCCTCCCAGAACGAGAAACAGCGCATCCACAGCCCGGCTTTTACTGTGAAAAGGCCGGTTGAGGATGTAGCTGACGGAATACACCGCAACGATCGAAAAAATGATACTGCTCATCAGGGCTGGCGGCAGCGTGATCAGGCCAAACACTCCGATCAATTTCGGCACGATCATGATGACCAGGGCATAGCGCAGATAGGGCCAGTCCACCGTCGGCCCGGTACTTTCGTGTTCAGGGAGTCGACGCTGGCGCCGCTGGTTACCGAGGACGGTCAGCGCTGAAAACACCAGCAGGTGTACCGAAATCAGCGGCAGGAAGACCAGTGGCTGGTTGTGCACCAACAGCAGAAAGGGCAGCGACAGCACCGCACCGCCAAAGCCCAGACCCGAGCGCACAAAGCCACTCCAGATAAAAATCAGCGCGATGAGCACATATTGATAGAGGGCGAGTTCGTTCATGGTAAGTGCTGTGTTTGGCGGCCTGCAGTTGGGCAATTTTCGCCGCAGCGGCTAGGCTGAGTAAGGGCTGGCGACAAATTTGTCGGCCGCGCGGTGGAGGTGGTGGCGATGATACAGTTTTCACGACAGGAACGCGACGCGATGAGCGATGCGCTCAAGGCTTACTTCAGTGAGGAGTTGGATCGCGAGCTGGGGCAGTTTGAGGCGGAGTTTTTGCTCGACTTTGTCAGCCGTGAGCTAGGAGCCTATTTTTACAATCGCGGCCTCTACGACGCTCAGTCGCTGCTGAGCGGCCGCATTGATGAGCTGGGTGATGCCATATTGGCGCTGGAGCAGACTCCCGGCAGCAACTAAAGCTGCTGGCTGTGTAGGGTCTTTTCTAGGCGCTTTAACATTTGTGTGCCGGGCTCGGGGCGGGCGATAAAATAGCCTTGAGCGGTGTTGCACTGCCACTGCTGTAACAGCTCCAGTTGCTCGGCCTGCTCAACCCCTTCGGCAACCACAGTGATATTCAGCGCTTGGGCCATTTCGATAATAATTTTCACAATGGCGCGCTGCTTGGGTTGTCGCAGCATATTGGCGACAAAGCTGCGGTCGATCTTCAGTATGTCGATGGGCAGTTCGGCCAGGTAGTGCAAGGACGAATAGCCAGTGCCGAAATCATCCAGTGAAATCTTAACGCCCAGTGCGGACAGTCTTTGCAAGGTGCGGCGCACCAGGGCACGGTCCAGCATCATCACGCTTTCGGTGAGCTCGATTTCCAGGTGGCGATGGGCCGGCAGTCTTGCCATCGCTGCCTGCAGGCTGTGGTAAAGCTGGTCACTGGTAAACTGCGCCATTGATACATTGACGGCAATGCTAAACGGGGCGTCGCCGGGGATACGCAGCAAGCAATCGGTGGCTTGGCGGATTACCCAATCGCCAAGCGCGAGAATGGCGCCACTCTGCTCGGCGATAGCGATAAATTCATCCGGTGCGACCGCGCCCAATTGCGGGTGCTGCCAGCGCAGCAGGGCCTCTGCGCCGTTAATGCTGCCGTCGCGCAGCGATTGCTTGATCTGAAAATGCAGACTTAACTGCTCGGTGATTTCGGGCTGTTGCAGCGCCGTGCGGATGGTGATGTCGCGCTGCAATTGTTCCCACAGCTCGGGCCGGTAGTGAACGATGTTGTTGCTCTGGCGGCTGGTTGTGGCCGCGAGTTGTGCCCGGCGCAGTGCGGCCTCGCCATTGTTGCTGAGTGCCGCCAGCCCCAGGCCGCTGTCCAGAGTTACAGAGTGCTGTCCCCAGTTGAGCTGAGTGCCAACCTGGCGCAGTAGCTGGCGTCCCAGCGTCTGCCACTGCTGCAGTTCAGGTGGATCGACCAACAGTGCAAATTCATTTTCACTAATGCGTGCGGAGAGTTGCCGTTGCTCACTGATGTAGCGCAGGCTGTTGGCGCAGTGCTGCAAAGCGGCATCGCCAGCGGCGTTGCCAAAGGTGTCGCAGATAGCGCGGTAATTGTGCAGGCGGAAAACCAGTAAGCCGCCGGCAAGGTGCTGGTTTGCCGCCAGCAGGTTTAGGCATTCACTGCGGTTAAGCAGCCCGGTCAGCGGGTCTTTCTTCAGTGTGTCGAGGTGTCGCCGCGCTTCTGTGTGGCTGCGAATGAGTAGTGTGACGACTCCCAGTGTTAGCAGCCCGGTGGCAAATAGCAGTTGCCAGTCAAAAGCTTGGTGTCGGCTGATCAACACTACAAATGGCAGGCATAACATCACCACATTGAGGCAAAACAGCGGGTAGAAACGCGATTGCAGCGACATGGACATCGTCAGCAGTACAAACATCATTAGCAGCACTAAAATTTGCTGCCAGAGATTCAGGTAGTCAATAAAGGTCAAGCTGAGGCAGCCCCACAGCAGAAAGCCGAGGGCGCTGAGCAGACAGTAGCAAATTAGCCAGGGGCGGACGCCGTTGGTGCAACTCAGCTGGCGAAAACCCAGAGACACGGCCGTCATTCCCAATTGTATGGTGAATAAGGCGGTGAACCAGCCGACTGCGAAGTGCGGTGGCAGGTCTTGCCACAGCACCGTCATCAGCGCTGCCGCACCGACACTGGCGAGCAGGTGGATATAGCGCACGTCGGCCAGCAGGCTGGCCGCTGCTGCCGGAGAATAGTAGTTGCGAATCAGCCGTCGCAATGACATAAGGTACTCTCTGTTATTGCCGGCCCTGGCACGCGATTTCCCTGTGTAGCGTTGGGCATTGTATGTAATCTTGGTGGCCGCTGTCACAAATTCCCGCTATTTCTATGACTTTGCTCGCCGCCGTCAGTTGTTTAGACTGGCTTATTTGCTTACAGGGTGGTCATCGATAATGCGTGTTGCTGAAGCAGTAAAAGTTCGCCGTTCAATTCGCGGTTTTAAACCAGACCCAGTGCCCGATGAGTTGCTGCGTGAAATCCTCGACCTCGCCCGCCATGCGCCCTCTAACTGCAACACTCAGCCCTGGCATCTCACGGTGGTATCGGGCGAGGCCCGTCAGCGTCTTGAGAAGGCGATGGTCGAAGAGATTTTTTCGGGCAAAGCACCGTCGCCGGCTTTTAAACCTGGTGATGCCGAATTGAGCGGCGTGTATAAGGAGCGCCAGTACGCCTGCGCGATGGGTTACTACGGCACCATGGGCATAGAGCGCCACGAAAAAGACAAGCGCCAGGCGCTGATGCTGAAAAACTGGCAGTTCTTTGGTGCACCGCACGTCGCCTTTTTATCCATGCCGGCGAGCATGGGGCCGGTAAACGCCGTCGATATCGGCATTTACCTGCAAACCCTGATGTTGCTGTTGGTGGATTACGGGCTGGCCAGTATTCCCCAGGGCGCGCTCGCCTTCTATCCCGATCCGCTGCTGGAAATTGCCCAGTTGCCCGAGGGGCACGCCATTATCTGTGGCCTGTCTTTTGGTTACGAGGCGCCCGATGAGCAGATCAATAAGGTCACCATGGACCGCGCGCCGCTGGAGGATACGGTGACTTTACTCTCCTGAGTTCGGCCCGCTGGCAGGATGGGTGCGATGCCCACTCTGCCTTGTGGCTTGTTTATCTTATCTGGGGCGTGGCCCCCGGAATACCGGCGGCGCTATGGTCAGCTTTGAGGCTGGCGGCGTCTTGAAATGGCGCAATAGATTCGTTATAAAAGTGATGCTCCGGCACTTTAGGAAGTAATTGTGGCCTTGGTCGCGGATAAGGTGTTGTTGGTGTTTGATTTGGGTAATGGATTCTCAGGTCACCGTAATTGCTTCAAATAATCAGGGAAGATTCTTTCTACATCCCTTCAGTAAATTCTGCTCTTACTGCCAGTCACGGCAGGGCCTTTGGTCGTCTGTTAGGAGCCTTTGTTTGTTATGGAGAAACGCGATGAAAAAAAATTGGATTTTAGCAACGGCGGTGGCCAGCGTTCTGGCTGCTTGCGGCGGTGGTAGCAGCAGTGGCGGCGGTAGCAGTGCTGCCAGCAGTGTTAACGGCGGCGCCTCCAAGGGCATCATTATCGGCGGCGTGGTGAATGCCTACGCCATCGACGACAGCGGCCAGGTGGATAAGAGCCAAACCTTGGCTGAGCCGACGACCACGGCGGACGATGGCAGTTACAGCCTGACGCTCAATAGCAATTACAGCGGCGGTGCACTGTGGGTTGAGATCACTACTGCCGAGGGCACGGTGATGCGCTGCGATCTGGCGGTGTGTCAGCGCGACGGCAATGGGGCGCCAACGGTCAGCTTTGGCGAGGACTACCCGCTGGCGAGCGACTTCAGCTTGAGCGCGGTGCTGCCCGAGGCCTCCGGCAGTGTGTCGGCCAGTATTACACCACTGACCAGCACGGCGGCGGCACTGGCACTAAGTAAGGTGGCCAGTGGTGCGCGCCCGGCTGACGCCGCCGCGGCAGCCAATGCCCAGGTTGCCAGCCGCTTTGGCCTGGCGAGTAACGACCTGACGGCGCAGCCGATTATCGATATTACCAGCGCTGCGGCGGTGAATGGCGCGAGCAAGGAACAGCTGGACTACAACCTGAAAGCGGCGGCGGCCGTCGCCGCGGCACTGGGCGATGGCGAAACCGTGGAGCAGGCCCTCGGCCAATTTGTTGAGCAGTATAAAAATGCCGGTGTTGCCGACTATGAATCAACCGCCGACGACGACGCGGCGAGCATCGAGGAAATCCTGCAGCAGGCGCAAGTGCTGTTGGACAAGGTGAAGGCGCTGGATGGCGTTGACAACGCTGCTGTTGAAGAGGCTGATACCGAGCTGGAGGCCGAAACGGCCGAGGCGCGCAACAGCGGTTCGGACCAGCCCAGTCAGGGCGAGGTGCCCGATGATGTCGGTTCCGAGGGCCTGCGCGCAAGCAAGCAGTTTGTCGCCCAGCTACGCGACTTGGCCAGCGCCGGTCTGATGGAAGATGACAGCGGTGCGCGGGCGTTTGGCGAGCAGCTGGAGATGGCTGGCGAAGTGCTGTCTGCCGATGCTGAAACCGTGGTGGAAGGTCTGGCCAGGGCCTTAAATGCCATTTCCTATGCCTATGAGGCCTATGCAGAGGCGGCGGAAGAGGGTGAGCCGGCACCGACCTCCTATTCCCATGGGGACGGTATTCTGGTCACTATTGCAGAGACAGCCGCTGGCGTTCAATACAGTGTCGAGGAGTCTGTGCTGGTAGGTGAGACGTCGGTCGCTGTTGACGTGGTTGCCGCTGACGAAGTGGCTAGTGAATTCACCGAGACACAAACCCTTGATGGCGACACCGAGACCACCGAGTCAGCAGGCAGTATTTCTGGCAGTTTCACCCTCAATGGTTCGGCTGCCAGCAGCACCGTCAGGCTGGCTATTGCCGAGGACTCGGGGTTTTCCGCGACACTGCACGGTGAGTCGACATTTGAAAATACTGAAGTCGAGTCGGATAGCGGCTACAGCGATGATGAGGTCAGTCACGAGGAACTTACCGTTAATGATCTTGAGATATCGCTGGGTATGACCCTTTCCCAGCTGACCGGGGACAATCCGGTGAGTTTTGAGGGCTTGATGACGATCGACATTGAAGATTTCTCGTCGGCGTCGGATGAAACCTATCACGATAGCTATGATCGCGATGAGGGCTACGACTTCAGCATTGATCAAACTACAACCTCCAGCCTGGGTGGTTTTGAGTGGCTGTTGTCCGGTCGCGCTTTCGATCAAGATGGCAGTGAGTTATCTGCCAGTATCGCGCTACAGGCCGACAACTTCTCGATGACATGTACTGATCAGCGTTCATCCTCTTCCACTAGCCCATATCAAGCTGAAGGCGAGTGCGAGCTGGACGAGACCGAAGAGAGCTATGGCGCGGCAAATGTCACTGTCAGTTTCGGCTTGGAGATCGCCGGTTTGGCCGACAAGATTGCGGTTACTGCCAGTGGCACGCGCTCAGGCTTAAGAGAAGCGGAGTTGGATCTCGAGTTGCGCTACGGCGGCAAGTCGCTGACATTGGCGCACGTGGCCGACCTCTCTGAAGAGGCAGCTGAGGGTGGCAGCGTAACGGTGAGCAACCACAACGATGTGGTCATGACGCTGAACGAGGATGCCGATGGCGAACTCAGCGGTGTGATTGAGCAGGATGGTGTGCAGTATGCGGTCATCGACGAAGATGCCGGTGCACCAATGGTCACCTACAGCGACGGTGAATTCGAAACCCTGTAAACCGCTGCTTCGCTAGTCTTTTTACCCCAGGGAGGCATTTGCCTCCCTTTTTGATTAACGAAGCTTTTAGCCGAGAACGGTATCCTTTATGAAAGCAGCGAGCTTTTGCTTATTCCTTGTGCTGGTCTCCTGCGCGGCCTATGCCGGCAGTGAGCCCCACTATTTCTACACCGCGCTGGAGTCCAGCTCCTACAGTGAAATCGCACCAATCAAACAGTTGTTAGATGACCTTGAAGGGCCGAAATTTGACCGCGGTGATTTGGTCTTTAGCCACAGTTGGCTGGAGTTGGGTGAACGCCGTGGGCCCTGGGAGGTGGGGGTCTTCGCGCGCTATGATTATTTTCTGGAATTTAACAATGATACGGCGGAGCTCGCCTACGCCGATAAAAATGCTATCGAGCTAGAAAAAAATCGTCGCTACCAGGTGTATTTACAGCCCAATACCCTGCGCGCCCGGGGCGTGGGTGTCGGCTATTATTTCGCCCCTTCTGCGGCATTTTCTCTGCGCTTGCGCGGTAACTACTTGCGCGCCTCGCAACTGAGCGACGGCAAGCTGGCGGGCGAGTTACACGCTCTGGAAGACAGCGTCGAAGCCAATCTGCAACTGGATTACAACTACTCTCGCGACGCCTTACTAAAGCGCGAGGAGGAGCGGGTGCGGGGCAATGGCCTGAGTCTCGACGTCGACCTGCACTGGCAGATCGCCTCGCACTGGCGAGTGGATTTTTACAGCCGTGACCTGTTGTCGGCGATATGGTGGCGGGATGTCACCTACACCCGCGCGACAGCGATCAGCGATACCATCAGCTATGACGAAGACGGCAGCATTAATGCCCGGCCGGCGGTTTCGGGGCGGGAGTCCTACCGCGACCACCGCCAGACCTTGCCGAGGCAGTTGTCACTGGGCGCCCAGTATCAATGGCGAGAGCCGGTGTCGCTAAGTCTGACGCTGCAAAGCCACGATAAATACCTGTTCCCACAATTGGCGGTGCAGTGGCAGGCGGCGGCCAGCCGTTGGCAGGCCAGTTATGATATTGAGCGACGTGCACTGGGCTTGTCTCTGCAGCGCGGCAATGTGGCGCTGCAGCTGCGCGCGGATGCTCTCGTGCCGGATAAGGCCAAGGCCTTTACCTTGGCATTCAATTATCGCCTCCCTTTGAGTTCGCCGTTTTGGTAGGTGACGCCCGAAATATCAGGGTAGAACTTTCGCTTCGCCGCTATGCGTAGCTTTAGGGGCATTCTGCCCGGCATGGGAGGCTTTCGCGGCGCTCCCAAAACGCTGCTGGAAATTGCCCAGTTGCCCGAGGGGCACGCCATTATCTGTGGTCTGTCCTTTGGCTATGAAGCGCCCGATGAGCAGATCAATAAGGTCACTATGGACCGCGCGCCGCTGGAGGATACGGTAACACTGATCGCTTAGGGCGATGTGGCGTCTATGCCCTTGGGGTTGGCGCCATAGCGGTTGCTGCCGGCTTCGCTGTCGAGCAGGGTGAATAGCAGAATGACTAGGGGCCCGAGCAGGGGCACGAACAGCAACAACAGCCACCAGCCACTGCGGCCGCTATCGTGCAGGCGGCGGGCGGCATAGGCCAGTGATGGCAGCAGTATCGACAGGCCGTAAAGGCCGCTGAGCAAGCCCATGCCCACCTCGGGGTTGCCCAGTCCAATGACGGCGTCGATAAAGCTCAGTCCCAGGCTGATCAAAATATTGAACAGCATGAAATACCAATATTCTCTTCGGCAGGCGCGGCCACTGAAGTCGGCGTAACGCTGCCAGGCGGTCAAATAGTCGTCGAAGGGGCTGGTCGTCGGTGGTGTGATGGGCGATTCTGCCATGCTCCTCTCCCTTGTAAGGCCGTCGCTGCTGAGCTTTGTCGCCTAGTTGTTGCGGCGTGATTGGCGGTGGCTATCGCGGTGGTTGATAGCAAGTGTAGGGGAAATTGCGGCCAATGCTAATGCACGGCCGTATTGGCCGTGCTGGCCCAAAGGCAAAGACCGCAGGTGGCGTGGGCGGGCAGGCCGTTAAATCAATACCTCCGCCTCGTCGCCGTTGCGCTCCAGCCACTCCTTGCGGTCGGCGGCGCGCTTTTTGCCGAGCAGCATGTCCATCAGGCTGTCGGTGTCGTCGCCGGGCTCGATACTCAGGCGCACTAGGCGGCGGGTGTCGGGGTCCATGACGGTTTCGCGCAGTTGCAGGGGGTTCATCTCGCCCAGGCCCTTGAAGCGGGTGACGGAGATCTTGCCCTTCATCTTTTCTGCTTCGATGCGGTCGACAATGCCCTGTTTTTCATTGTTGTCCAGGGCGTAGAACACTTCTTTGCCAATATCGATGCGGTATAGCGGTGGCATGGCGATAAACACATGGCCCTGCTCCACCAGTGGCCGGAAGTGGCGCAAAAACAGCGCGCACAACAGGGTGGCGATATGGGCGCCGTCGGAGTCGGCGTCGGCGAGAATGCAGATGCGGCCGTAGCGCAGCCCGGTCAAGTCGTTGGAGTCGGGGTCTACGCCCAGCGCCACGGAGATATCGTGGACCTCTTGGGAGGCCAAAATTTGTTGGGAATCGACTTCCCAGGTGTTCAAAATCTTGCCGCGCAGCGGCAGGATCGCCTGAAATTGGCGGTCGCGGGCCTGTTTGGCCGAGCCGCCGGCCGAGTCGCCCTCGACCAGAAACAGTTCGGAGCGCTCGCTTTCCACACCGGAGCAGTCGGCCAGTTTGCCCGGCAGAGCCGGTCCGGCAGACACTTTTTTGCGCACCACCTTTTTGGCCTTGCGCAGCCGCGTCTGGGCATTGCTGATACACAGCTCAGCCAGTTTTTCGGCTTCCTCGGTGTGCTGATTCAGCCACAGGCTGAAGGCGTCTTCGGCCACGCCGGAGACAAAGGCCGAGGCCTCGCGGGAACTCAGGCGCTCCTTGGTCTGGCCGGAGAACTGCGGGTCGGCCAGTTTGGATGACAGCACATAGCTGCACTTGTCCCAGATGTCGTCGGGAGTCAGTTTGACGCCGCGCGGAATCAAGTTGCGGAATTCGCAGAACTCGCGCATGGCATCGAGCAGGCCGCTGCGCAGGCCGTTGACGTGGGTGCCGCCCTGGGCGGTGGGAATCAAGTTGACATAGGACTCGGTCAGCGGCTCGCCGCCCTCGGGCAGCCACTGCACGGCCCAGTCCACGCCCTCGGTATTGCCGCTAAAGTGGCCGACAAAGGGTTGGCTCGGCAGGGTTTCGTATTCGCGGGTGTGGCTGGCTAAATAATCCGGCAGGCCGTCTTCGTAATACCACTCTTCGCTCTCCGCGCCGGTTTCATCGGCAAAGATCACCTTCAGGCCAGGGCAGAGTACGGCCTTGGCGCGCAATACATGCTTGAGGCGGCGCACCGAAAACTTGGCGCTGTCGAAGTACTGGGCATCGGGCCAGAAGCGCAGCAGGGTGCCGGTGTTGCGCTTGCCACAGCTGTCGATCACTTCCAGTTCGGAGGCCTTGTCGCCGTTGGCAAAGCGCATTCGGTGCACCTGGCCGTCGCGCTTAATGGTGACCTCTAGCAGGGTGGACAGGGCGTTGACCACTGATACCCCGACCCCGTGCAGGCCCCCGGAAAACTGGTAGTTATCGTTGGAGAATTTACCGCCGGCGTGCAGGGTGGACAGAATGACCTCGACGCCGGGCAGGCCCATTTCCGGGTGAATATCCACCGGCATGCCGCGGCCGTCGTCGGCGCAGCTCAGCGAGCCGTCGTCGTGCAGGGTGACGATCAGTTGGCTGGCGTGACCGGCCAGCGCCTCGTCGACGCTGTTGTCGATAATTTCCTGGGCCAGGTGGTTGGGGCGGGTGGTGTCGGTATACATCCCCGGGCGCTTGCGCACCGGCTCAAGACCCGTGAGGACTTCTATCGATTGTGATGTGTATTGTGACATGCGTTACCACTGCGAGGCCGCTGCGCGGCGTCGTGAATGAATGGGTTGGGTGGGCTATTGTTAACCAGCCACGCCCAGAAATTCCACTATTGCCGGCAAATGCTTTTCGAAACCAACAAAGCTGTGGTCGCCGCCCGGCTCTACCAGCTGCCGGCACTCCCGGTAAGCGGCTACCGCCAGGCGGTAATCCAGGGTTTCGTCACCTTCCTGAACCATCAGCCAGTAGTGCTCGGGGCTGATCTGGCCGGGGTTGAGTTCTCGCAGGCAGGCGAGGTCACCGTCGCTCACCGCAAAATGCTCGCCGGTATAGGGGTTGTCGTACTCGCCGATGAAATGTTCGCCCCAGTCGCCGGGGGCGACCGCCGGATTCACCAACACCGCTTTAAGGCCGTAGCGCTCGGCCAGTACGGTGGCAAAGAAGCCGCCCAGCGAGCTGCCGATTAGCGCCAGTTGCGCAGGGGCTTTTGCCCTTTCCTCCTCGATCACCTGCGCCAGCTTGGCGAAGGCGTCGGCGGGTTGGTTGGGCATGCTCGGTACACACAGGCGGATGTCGGGGTGATGCCGAGAAAAATAGTCGTTAACCTGCTGTGCTTTGTGAGACTGGGGAGAGGATAAGAAGCCGTGGATATAAATGACTGTTGCGCTCATGCGTAGCCGTTTGCCGTCCTGTCTACTGTAAATTCAACGCCGCTGACGCGCTCGACGCCGGTTTGCCAGTTACCGTTTGCGCCGAGTGAAAACCAGCGATAACCGGGATTGAGGGTGTCGAGGGCAAAATTGCGGCTGCCCGGAGCGAATTGTATACAGGTTGAGGGCGTGGTCAGCAAGCGCTGGCCGCGATAGCGCTGGTCCGACTCCTGGTGTACATGGCCGGAGACAATGGCGGCGACGTCTGCTTGTTGGTCGAGAATATCGAACAGCGCCTCGGCATTGTCGATGCACTGCTCGTCCAGCCATTCTGCGCCCAGCGGTCGCAGGTGGTGGTGGACAAAGATCAGGCTGGGCCGGTCGGCGAGCTGCTCGCTGGCCAGCGCGAGCTGCGCATCGTTCAGGTGGCCGCCGACTTTGCCGCTGACCGCGGAGTTGAGAAACAGCAGTTGCCAGTCACCGAGCTGGATGTGGTTCGGCAGCAGCGCGCTGTCGACGCAGCTGTGCATGGTGGCGAGGTCGTCGTGGTTGCCCGGCAGCCAGACAATACGCCTGGCGATTTTGTTCAGTTTGGGGAGTAGGCGCTGATAAGAGGCGGCATCGCCGTCACAGGACAGGTCGCCGGACACCACCAACACATCGATATCAGGGTGTTGGCGGCGCAGCTGCGCCAGCACTGCGTCCAGGCTGTGGTCGGTATCCATGCCCAATAGCGTGCTGCCCGGCTTGGCGCCCAGGTGGCAGTCGCTAATCTGCACAAGGCAGAGTGGCGTGTTGGTAGCGGCGTTGGCGGTGGTCACAGCAAGTCCCGTCGGTATCTTCGGCTGTTATACGGTAAGGGTAGGCACAAATCCAGCGACCGCACACGCTATTTAGTGGAGTTTCGTCGCAAAGACACAAATTGCGAGCGCTGTCTCGCTGGGGTTAGTTGGTGCCGGTGGGATCCAGGCTCGGGGTCACGGTGATATCACTGCGATGCCCGTGGGCCAGGCACTGACTCAGCCACTCGCCCAAAAAGCGGTTGAGTTGGGCTTTCTCGTCGCGATGGAACATCTGCTTGTTGGGATAGTCGTAGCGCTGGCGCAGGGCATATACCTGTCTAGACCCCGTTACTTCGGCCAGCTTGGCGTCGTGGTAGATCCGCAGTTGCAGGCGCATGGCAGACCAGCCTTGGGTTTTCGCCTGGGCCAGGCTCACTTCTAAAAAGCTGGTATAGGGTGCGCATTCGCGCACGTCGATGTGCAGCGCGTGGCTGCCGACGCCAATGCACAGTTGCTGGCCGGCGTTGAGTTTGTCGGGCAGCAGTTTGCGCAGGCGCAGGTAGTTGAGCTCGCAGTCGGCGAGGTGGGCATTGAGGTTGGCTTGGTAGTGGGGTTTGCTCACAGCACTCCCGAATTTGCGTTGTAATTCAATAAGATTTGTTAATAATCATTCTCGCACAAAGCGAGTCTGATACACTTCGGGCCTGACGCAGCCCCTCCGTTAGCAGAACAGGTTAACTCTATGATTGCCAAACGTCACTTCCTCTGTGTTGCCATCGCGCTGGCCGCCGTGAATTCTGCCGCCAATGCCGACACCCTGCTGGACGTTTACGAACTTGCGGTAACAAACGATCCCCAGTTAAAGGCGGCCGAGGCGACCTATCGGGCCGATATCGAATCGGAGAAGCTCAGCCGTTCGGCGCTGCTGCCGCAGTTGGTGGGTCAGGCCTACTACGAGGATGCCGAGACGGACTCCCAATCCAAGAGCGCGACCTTCAGCTCCGGGCCGCTGGGTGGTGGCTCGACGTCGGTGATTGACCAACAAGTTCACACCGACTCGGAGACGGAAAACTATTCCTTGAGTCTCAGTCAGGCGCTGTTCGACCTGCCCGCCTGGTTTAGTTTTAAGGCGGGTAAAAAAGTGAGCGAGCGCGCCGAGGCGCAACTGGCCTACGACCAGCAGCAGCTGATGGTGCGCGCCGCCGAAACGTATTTCGAGGTGCTTAAAGCCCGCGAAAATCTCGATGCTTCCCGCGCCGAAGAGCGCGCTGCCAAGCGTCAGCTAGAGCAGACCCAGCAGCGCTTTGACGTCGGCCTGATCGCCATTACCGATGTCCATGAGTCGCGCGCGGTCTACGACTCGACCGTGGCCCAGCGCCTGGGTTTTGAGGGCGCGCTGGCCATTGCCCGCGAAAATCTCACCATTCTCACCGGCCAGGAGCACGGCAAGCTGTGGTCGCTGAAAGAAGACTTTCCCATCGACACGCCGCAGCCCGAGAGCCGCGCCGCCTGGGTAGACCTGGCGCTGGCCAATAACTATCAGCTGAAAGTCGCCAACGCCGCCTCCGGCTCGGCCCACGACAATGCCCGCGCCAAGAAAAGCGAGCACCTGCCCAAGATCAGCGGCAGCCTCAGCTATGTCAAACAAGACCTGGATGGCGACCGCCGCTTCAACCCCAGCAGCTCCTTTGCGGTGCCGCCGGACAGCGAGTTTGAAACCGAGGCCCTGCGCGTGACCTTAACGATGCCGCTGTTCGCCGGGGGTGGCGTCAGTGCCAGTCGCCGCCAGGCCTACGAGCAGTACAATGCGGCGCGCTACAGCGCCCAGTTGACCCAGCGCCAGGTCGTTGCCGGCACCCGCGCCCAGCACATTGCGGTCAATACCGCTGTGCAAACGGTTAAGGCCCGCAAGCTCAATATCATCTCGGCGCGCAGTGCCCTGGATGCCACCGAGGCCGGCTACGATGTCGGTACCCGCAATGTGGTTGATGTGTTGGATGCCCAGCGCAAGCTCTACGCCGCGCTGCGCGACTACAGCAACGCCCGCTACGACTACGTGGTGGATATGCTGAAGCTGAAACTCAATGCCGGCACCTTGAGTCCCGCCGATATTCAGGGCCTTAACGGGTGGCTGAAAGAAGGCGACGCCGTGTTGCTAAGTGGCAACAAGGGCTAAGTGGCAACAAGGGCTAAGTGGCAACAAGGGCTAAGCGGTAAGGCTTAGGCTGGCTTCCGAGTGCCCTAGTTCTGCAGGGCGCCCTCAACCTCGTCAATTAATTTCTGCAGGGCGCCGCGATTGGCGTCCACCACCGCCAGTGCCTGTTCGCCGCGTTTGCGGCGCAGGCTGTCGTCGCTCAACAGCTGCTGCAAGGCGTCGGCAATGGCCGGGGCATCGGTCAGCAGCTGCAGGCCGCCGGCGTCCTGCAATAGCTGACTGATCTGGGCAAAATTGAAGTCGCTGGGGCCGGCCAGTACCGGTATGCCCCAGGCGGCGGCTTCCAGGCTGTTGTGGCCGCCGCGCGGCACCAGACTGCCGCCGATAAAGGCGACATCGGCGCAGCCCAGCAGCATTAGCAGTTCGCCCATGGTGTCGCCGAGCAGCACCTGCATGTCGGTCTCACTGTCGCAGCCCTGGCTGCGGCGTTGATAGCGCATGCCCTGCTGGGCGATGAGGCTGGCAACGGCCTCGAAGCGCTCCGGGTGGCGGGGCACCAGAATCAGCAGCGCCCGCGGCTGCTGTTGCAGCAGTTGCTGGTGGGCGGCCAGCAAGATGGCGTCCTCGCCCTCGTGAGTGCTGGCGGCGATCCACACCGGGCGCGGCGCGCCGAACTGGGCGCGCAGCGCCGCCGCTTGTGTGCGCAGCGGGTCGGCAATGTCGACATCAAACTTAATGCTGCCCGACACCCGCAGCTGCGTGCGGCTAGCGCCAATCTCGGTAAAGCGGCGGGCGTCGTCGTCGCTCTGGGCGACAATGCGGCTAAAGGCCTGTACCACGGGTTTGCTGAGGGCGGATAGCCGCTGGTAGCCGCGCGCCGAGCGCGCCGACAGCCTGGCGTTGGCGAGCACAATGGGAATACCGCGTCGCGCGGTCTGGCACACCATATTGGGCCAGATCTCGGTTTCCATGATGACTGCCGCGCGGGGTTGGCTGCGGCGCAGAAAGCGGGCCACTGCATCGGGCAGGTCATAGGGCGCATAAACGTGGTGCACTTGATTGCCAAACATGGCGCGAATACGCGCCGAGCCAGTGGGCGTCATACAGGTGACCATCACCGGCAGCTGGGGGTGGTGGTCGAGAAAATGCTGAATCAGCGGCGCGGCGGCGATGCTCTCGCCCACGGACACCGCGTGTACCCACAGGCCGCCGGTTTGCGGTGGCGGGGTGATAAAGCCAAAGCGCTCGCCGATGCGGCGGCGGTAGTCGGGCGCGCGCAGAGCGCGATAAGTCAGGCGCAGCAACACCAGTGGCAGAATTGAATAAAAGAACAGGCTGTATAAAAGGCGCGGCATGGGCTTGGGGCTTAGTGACAATACGGCGGCTAGCATAGCGCCGGGGCGCGGCGCTGGCCAGTGTCGGCAATGTTGCCGCCTTGCACATCGTCGCGGCAGCTGTGCTATGATCCGCGTTTCCGTATTCACGATATCAACTTGGAGAACCAAGATGAGCGACAACATCGTTCACGTCACTGACAGCAGCTTTGAAGAAGACGTGCTGAAGTCCGATCTACCCGTATTGGTAGATTTCTGGGCTGAGTGGTGTGGCCCCTGTAAGATGATCGCGCCGGTACTCGACGAGATCTCTGGCGATTATGCCGGCAAGATCAAGATCTGCAAGATCGACGTTGACGCCAACTCAGAAACCCCGGCGAAGTTCAGCGTACGCGGTATCCCGACGCTGATGATTTTCAAAGGCGGTAATGCCGAAGCCACGAAAGTGGGCGCCCTGTCCAAGACGCAACTTTGCGACTTTATTGACGGCGCACTGTAATAAAATGGCCCCGCAATGCGCGGGGCCGTTTTTTACGCTTTACGGCTCCGTCATTCGGTGCTAGAGTTCGGCCAATCCCCAAAAAAATATTCAAATAACACCCTTTGTTTTTTCGCTTCTGCTTAACTCGTCGAGCACGTATCGACTGCTATTGCGTCGTTCCTGCGTCTCGCCCAAGCCTTATCTCATTAAAGCCAACAATCCTAAACCTATGAATCTTACTGACCTTAAAACCAAGCCTGCCCAAGAACTGCTGGAAATTGCCAAGGAAATCGGCCTCGACAATATCGCCCGATCTCGCAAGCAAGACATTATTTTCTCCATACTCAAGCGCCACGCAAAAAGCGGTGAAGACATTCACGGCGACGGCGTACTGGAGATCCTGCAGGATGGCTTTGGTTTTCTGCGCTCGGCTGACTGCTCCTACCTGGCCGGCCCCGACGACATTTACGTTTCGCCCAGCCAGATTCGCCGCTTTAATCTGCGCACCGGCGACAGCATCGCCGGCAAGATTCGCCCCCCCAAAGAGGGTGAGCGCTACTTTGCCCTGCTGAAGGTCGACCAGGTCAACTTTACCCGACCCGAGCAGTCCAAAAACAAGGTGTTGTTCGAAAACCTCACGCCGCTGTTCCCCAACGAGCGGCTGACCCTGGAACTGGGCAACGGCTCAACCGAAGACCTCACTGGTCGTATCATCGATTTGGCCGCCCCCATCGGCAAAGGCCAGCGCGGCTTGATTGTGGCGCCGCCAAAAGCCGGTAAGACACTGATGTTGCAGAATATTGCCCAGAGCATTATTCGCAACAACCCCGAGTGTTACGTCATCGTGCTGCTGATCGACGAGCGCCCGGAAGAAGTGACCGAAATGCAGCGCTCGGTCGGTGCCCGCGGCGCCGAAGTGGTCGCCTCTACCTTCGACGAACCACCGGCGCGTCACGTTCAGGTGGCGGAAATGGTGATCGAAAAGGCCAAGCGTCTGGTCGAGCACAAAAAAGATGTGGTGATCCTGCTCGACTCCATCACCCGTCTGGCCCGCGCCTACAACACCATCGTACCCAGCTCCGGCAAGGTACTGACCGGCGGTGTCGACGCCCACGCCCTGGAGCGCCCCAAGCGTTTCTTCGGCGCCGCGCGTAATGTCGAGGAGGGTGGCAGCCTGTCGATTATCGCCACCGCACTGATCGACACCGGCTCAAAAATGGACGAAGTTATCTACGAAGAATTCAAGGGCACCGGCAACAACGAGCTGCACCTGGATCGCAAGATTGCCGAAAAGCGCGTCTATCCGGCCATCAATATCCGCCGCAGCGGTACCCGCCGCGAAGAGCTGCTGACCAATGAAGAAGAGCTGTCGCGGATGTGGATTCTGCGCAAGCTGCTGCACGGTATGGAAGACACCGGCGCCATCGAGTTCCTGATCGACAAGCTGAAAGACACCAAAACCAACGGCGAATTCTTCGACTCCATGAAGCGCAAGTAAGGCCGCTGACGGGGGCCGTCGCCTTGGCGACCCCCGCCCTGCCCGCCGGGCACCGGACAGCTCACTATGAAGCACAAAGACCTCCGCGAGTTTCTCGACCACCTTGAAAAACAGGGCGAGCTGAAACGCATCAGCTACCCGGTTGACCCCAATCTGGAAATGACCGAGATCTGCGACCGCGTATTGCGCGCCGGTGGCCCCGCCCTGTTGTTTGAAAACCCCAAGGGTTATTCGGTGCCGGTGCTGGCCAATTTATTCGGCACCGAAAAGCGCGTCGCCATGGGCATGGGCCAAGACAGCATCGAGGCCCTGCACGAAGTCGGCGAGCTGCTGGCGTTTTTGCGCCAACCCGACCCCCCCAAGGGCCTGCGCGACGCCTGGAGCAAACTGCCGGTGTTCAAGCAGGTGCTCAATATGGGCCCCAAACTGGTGTCCAAGGCGGTCTGCCAGCAAAAAATTATCGAGGGCGACGCGGTCAATCTGCACCTGCTGCCCATTCAAACCTGCTGGCCGGAAGATGCCGCGCCGCTGATTACCTGGCCGCTGGTGATTACCCGCGGGCCCAACAAAGAGCGGCAGAATCTCGGCATTTACCGCATGCAGTTGCTCGGCAAAAACAAGCTGATCATGCGCTGGCTGTCGCACCGCGGCGGCGCGCTGGACTTTCAGGAGTTCAAGGCGGCCCATCCCGGGGAAAAATTTCCGGTGTCGGTGGCCCTCGGCGCCGATCCGGCCACCACCCTCGGCGCCGTCACGCCGATCCCCGACACCCTCAGTGAATACGCCTTTGCCGGCCTGCTGCGCGGCGAAAAAACCGAGCTGGTGAAAAGCCTGAGCAACGAGCTGCAGGTGCCGGCCAACGCCGAGTTTATTCTCGAGGGCTATATCGACCCCGAGGAAATGGCCGACGAGGGCCCCTACGGCGACCACACCGGCTACTACAACGAAGTCGATCGCTTTCCGGTGTTTACCGTTACCCATATCAGCCACCGCAAAAATCCGATTTACCACAGCACCTATACCGGCCGCCCGCCCGATGAGCCGGCGGTATTGGGGGTGGCCCTGAACGAAGTGCTGGTGCCGCTGCTGCGCCGCCAGTTCCCGGAGATCGTCGACTTTTATCTGCCGCCGGAAGGCTGCTCCTACCGCATGGCGGTGGTGACGATCAAAAAGGAATACCCCGGACACGCCAAGCGGGTGATGTTTGGCGTGTGGTCCTTCCTGCGCCAGTTCATGTACACCAAGTTTGTGATTATCTGCGACGACGACGTCAACGCCCGCGACTGGAACGACGTGGTCTGGGCCATTACCACCCGCATGGACCCCCAGCGCGACACGGTAATGGTGGAAAACACTCCCATCGACTACCTCGACTTCGCCTCGCCGGTGTCGGGGCTGGGCTCGAAAATGGGTATGGACGCCACCAATAAGTGGCCCGGCGAAACCGACCGCGAATGGGGCAAGCCCATTGCCAAGGACCCTGCCGTGGTGAAGAAGATCGACGACATCTGGTCGGAGCTGGGGCTGGAATGATCGCCCCGGCCTCGCTGCCACCGCTGTCGCTGTATATCCATATTCCCTGGTGCGTGCGCAAATGCCCCTACTGCGACTTTAACTCCCACGCCCAGCAGGGCGAGCTGCCCGAGGCGGCCTATGTTGCCGCCATGCTAGAAGACCTGGATCAGGATCTGGCCTATGTGCAGGGCCGCCCCATCCAGTCGATCTTTATCGGCGGCGGCACCCCCAGCCTGTTTTCGGCCGCGGCCTATGCCGAGCTATTTGCCGGTCTGCGCCAGCGCCTGGTGTTTGCCGACGATATTGAAATCACCCTCGAGGCCAACCCCGGCACTCTGGAACAGGGCCGCTTTGCCGCCTATCGCGCGCTGGGCATCAACCGCCTGTCGATTGGTGTACAGAGTTTCGACCCCGCCCAGCTGCACAAGCTGGGCCGTATTCACAGCAGCGGCGACGCCCTGCACGCCATTGCCAGTGCCCGCGACGCCGGTTACGATAATTTCAATGTCGACCTGATGCACGGCCTCAGTGGCCAGAGTCAGGCCGAGGCGCTGGCCGACCTGCAACAGGCCATCGACGCCGGCGCGCCGCATATCAGCTGGTATCAGCTGACCATCGAGGCCAATACCGAATTCTACAAACGCCCGCCCGAACTGCCCCAGGAAAACGACATGCTGGCCATGCAGCGCGCCGGCTTTGAACTGCTGGCCGCGGCCGGTTTTCAGCGCTACGAGGTTTCCGCCTTTGCCCGCCCCGGTCACCGCGCCCGTCACAATATTAACTACTGGCAGTTTGGCGATTATCTGGCGCTGGGCGCCGGCGCCCACGGCAAGATCAGCGACGGTGCCGGCGTGCTGCGCTATCAAAAAACCCGCAAGCCCGAGGACTACCTCAGCCGCGCGCCGTCGCGCAGCAGCGCCCAGCAGCGGGTCGCCGAGGCCGACCTGCCCTTTGAATTCATGATGAACGCCCTGCGCCTGCGCGGCGGCGTGCCGCGCGTCCTGTTTAGCCAGCGCACCGGGTTGGACTGGTCGGTGATCGGTGCCCAAGTGGCGGCGCTGAGCGAACGCGATTTGTTGATTAACGATGGCAGTATGCTGCGCTGCAGCGAGCGCGGCTTTGCCTTTATCGACAGTATTCTCAGCGAGTTTCTGGGCAGCGAGTAAGCGGCCTTGTAACAGCATGGTCATATAACTTGTATAGTGTTCGAGCAGCTGTCATTTTTTGTTGGGTGCTACTATGCCGAAGCCACTATCGCGCCGTTCCTTCCTGTTAAATAGTCTTGCCGCCGCCGGGGCCGTTGGCGCCACCAATTTTCTCACCGCCTGTGGTGACAGCCCTAGCCGGGCTGGCGCGGCACTGCCTATCCACTGCGGCTCGCTGGCGAATATTGGTCCGCTGCAGGCCGCCGATGACCACGGCATCCAATTGCCCGCGGGCTTTTCCGCGAGAATTGTCGCGGTTTCAGGTCAGGAGGTGATGACCACCGATGGTGCGGGCACGGCTTACGTCTGGCATCCGGCGCCGGACGGCTCGGCTACCTTTGCCCTTCCCGATGGCGGCTGGGTGCTGGTCTCTAATCGCGAACGGGTGCCCGACGGCGGCGCCGGGGCGATGCGTTTCGATGCCAAAGGCAATATTGTCGATGCCTATGAGATCCTGTCGCTGACGCGGCAGAACTGCGCCGGCGGCAAAACTCCCTGGAACAGCTGGTTGTCCTGCGAAGAACAGCCCGACGGCCGGGTCTATGAATGCGACCCGTATGGCGTAGACGCCGCGGTGGTCAAACCGGCGCTGGGCAGTTTTTCTCACGAGGCAGTGGCTGTCGATCCGCTAAAAAAAGTGCTGTATCTCACCGAAGACTTTCCCACCGGCTATTTCTACCGTTTTGTCCCCGACGACTGGCAGGGCGAGCGTCCGTCCCTGAACTCGGGCCGCCTGCAGGTGGCCAAATTGCTGGGCGCCGCCAATGAGCGGGACTTTGTCGCGCTGGAGTGGCTCGATGTGCCGGAACCGACGCTGCCCTCCCAGACACAATTTCTCGATTCGCTGGGCGCCAGTCAGTTTAATGGCGGCGAGGGCCTGTGGTACCAAGACGGTCTGGTGTACTTCACCACCAAGGGCGACAACCGGGTGTGGTTGCTGGATTCGGCCGCTGACAAACTGATGATTGTCTACGACCAGGCTACCGCCGCCGAGGGCCAAAACTTTTTAGCGGGGGTAGACAATGTGGTGATCGCGCCCTCGGGCGATGTGCTGATTGCTGAAGATGGCGACGATATGCAGTTGGTGGTGCTGACCCCCGAGCGCAAAATTATTCCCCTGCTGCGTTTCGACGGTCAGCCGGCCTCCGAAGTAACCGGCCCGTGTTTTAGTCCCGACGGCCGCCGTTTATATGTTAATTCTCAGCGCGGACCCGCGGGTCAGGGCGGTATTAACAGCAGCGACGGGGTGACCTATGAAATCACTGGCTTCGACAAGCTGGCAGCTTGTTGACAGGTCTGTCACGCAGTGGCCGGCGGCGAATATGGCCGTGACGCCGGCAGCTCTGTTGGTCTCTGTCAACAGACTTTAGCCGCGGTTTTTATATTAATTTCTGCTGGATATTCCCTTAATAGAAGAAAATTTTTTCACTCTAACGCATTGAGTGATACGTGATAATTTATCATCGGTATTTACATATCGTGCCAGCCAAATATTCTGTGTAGCGTAATTGACTCAAGGGTGTGTAAACCACGGTAGTTAGATAGCCTCTGCTACCGGAAGCCAGGAGGCTCGAATGAGTGATAGGACGTTACTAGAGGCGGCATTGGATGCAAGCTCCGAAGGCGTGTTAATTCTGTCGGTCAAAAATGGCATCGCCGGAGCTGTGGAGTATGTAAACCGGGCTTTTGAAAAAATCTCGGGCTACGACAGCGAAGAGCTGCTGGGCAAGGATATAGAGTTTTTGCGCAGGCTGACCATCGACAAAGATGTTGGCAATAAAATACGCCAGGCGATCGCCTCGCGCAGCAGTGTCAGCTTGCAGTTAAATCTTCGCGCCAAAGACAGCGCCGTATTTCAAGGTTGCATGAGTATTTCGCCGGTGTTCGATCGGCGCGCCCGTCTCAGCCACCTGATATTTGTCTGTCACGATATCAGCGAGTTAATGAACTACAAGTTTGCCGTAGAGAGCCGCAACCGCGAGCTGGCGAACGCCAATGATCTGCTGCAGGAACTGGTGGTTCACGACCCCATGACCAACTTGTACAACCGCCGGTTTTTCGATACAGAGCTGGACCGCATGATCGCCTTTCATCAGCGCCGCGGTTTGCTGATTAATCTGGCATTTTTCGACGTCGATTACTTTAAACGCTATAACGACCGCTACGGACACTTTGCTGGCGACGGCGCCTTGAAACGTGTCGCCCAGGAAATTCAGCGCAATTTTTCCCGCGCCGGTGACATTGTGGCGCGCTATGGCGGCGAGGAATTTGTTGTGCTGTCTTCAGCTGACGCCGACACGGATGCGTTTATGCAGCACGTTGAAGATGTGCGTAAAGGCGTTGAAGCACTCGGCCTGCCCCATCTCGATTCTAAAGCCGCCAAGGTCATTACGGTTAGCGCCGGGGTTAACTCTAGTGTTCCCAGCAAGAGCTGTACTTCGCGCAGCGTGGTGAATGCTGCGGACCACGCCATGTACCTCGCCAAGCAACAGGGACGCAATCGCATTGCTATTACACCCCGCCTGGAACTGGCCGGGGCGCAATAGCGCTGTGCCAAGGTGCTTGTGTATTTTATGTGCTAAGCATCGGGTGAGGTCGCGTTTTTTGCCGCTATTCCCCGCCGAGAAGAACATTTAACAGATTGTCTTGAAAGTTGATGTTGCTGGTCAGCCGGTCGTGTTTTTCGCAGAGAAAAAATGAATAGGCCAGTGGGAAAAAACTATAGCGATGGCGGGGCACCGTCGGGTCCAGGGCATTGCGCGCCAGCAGCGAGGGTTTGGTGACCGCGCCATCGCCCGGTTCTAACATGGCGCGGCTATAGTCGACGCCGGCCAGCGGCGCGGCGATGTCGCTCGGCCGCAGCCGAATGACCGACTCCCCCGCGACTTCTTCTACCAGTACCCGCGCCGGGGTCATTGTGCAGTCGCCGCCAAACACGATCAGCTTGATCGGCGTTTGCGGCAGCGGCACGGTCAGCGACCAGACAAAGCGTCGCGCCCGCTCCAGGCGTTTCTCAAACCAGCGGTGCAAGGTCTGCAGATAGTCCGGGTCGGGATGGTGGCGCTGAATACGGGCAATCACCTTGGGGTCGAACACCGACCACTGAAAGCGCCGCCAAATTTCTACGTCGAACAGGTCGCGCGCCAGCGGCTCGCCGTCGCGGGTAATCAGCCAGGGGCTAATCGGGTGGGGGAACAGTTGGAAGGTGCTGGGCATAGTCGCCAGCACCTCATTGGGAATGGTCCTGACCACGCGCCTGCCGTTGAGAAAACCGTGCAGGGTTTGCACCGCGCCGAGATTCGGCGTGCCCAGCAGTATCACCTTGTTGACCTTCTGCGCCCCGGCCAGGCTCACCGGAAAGTCGTTGTCATCCAGCACGTCGGCGCTGCCGTAGCGCAGAAAATAGCGGGTGATCAGCCCGCCCATGCTGTGGGCAATAATATTCACCTTGAGTTCCGGCTGGCCGTAGTCGCGGCGAATTTGCGCGATTAATGCGTCCAGTGCGCGGGCCGCTTGCACATTGTCCTGACGCCAGTCGTAGGCCAGCACATAGTAGTGGCGGCCGGGGCGCGACAGCGGCTGGCCGGGGCGGCGCCGGGTGAATCCACCGGCCTGTTCCAGGGTGTCGATCAGCGGGCGGTAGTAGTCGCGGCCCAGCGCGGTTTCGGTCAGGCCAACGGCCTGGTAGTTGTCGGCTACCGGTTCCAGTGTGTGCGGGTCAATGTTCAGCGCGAGGTCGCGGTAGTTACTGCTGAGAATGCGCCACCAATTGCCCGGCCACACTTCTTCGCCGCTCACCCGGTCGCGCAGCCGCGAACCGCTAAGGCCGGGAATAATAATCAGCGGCAGCTGGGGCTGCTCTGCCGAGGCGTGGTAGCGGTACAGCTGTTGCAAGTCCGGGCGCGCCGTGCCACTGCAGGCCAGCAGTAGCAGCAGGGCGGAGACCAGGGCGCTAAATTGCAGGGCGGCTTTCATGGAGTGTAATTATAGGTCAGTGGGCGCGGCCCGGCGGCGGCACTTGTGCGGGTTGCCAGCAGCCGTCATTATCGCTGACTTATGCCCCTACTCTGTCGCGTCCAAGGAGCCGCCATGAACTACTGCCCACAGTGTGCCAGCCCCATTGCCGAGGTGCTGATCGACAACGAAATCCGCAGCGGCTGCCCCGACCGCAGCTGTGGCTATGTGCACTTCAACAACCCGGTGCCGGTGGTGGCGATGATTGTCGAGGTAGAGGGCGGGGTGGTGCTGGCCCACAACGTCAGCTGGCCGCAGCAGTTCTATTCGATCATTACCGGCTTTTTAGAGGCCGGCGAAGACCCGCTGGACTGCGCCCGGCGCGAAACCCTGGAAGAATTGAATCTGCACGCACTGGACACCCAGCTGGTGGGCGTCTATCCCTTTGCCCAACAGAATCAGGTGATTATTGCCTACCACGTCAAGGCGGCGGGCGACATCCAGCTCAACCACGAGCTGGACGACTACAAAATTGTGCCCATCGACAAGCTCAAGGGCTGGAATATGGGCACCGGGCTGGCCATTGAGGACTGGCTGAAAAGCCGCCGCTAGCGGCGCGCCCACTATTCCTCGCTGGTGGTGCCGCGGTCTTTTTCCGCCTCGTTTTTGGCGATCACCCGCGCCGCTTCCAGCTCCTCGGTCAGGCGGCCCAGCTCCACCTTAACCGCTTCGCGGGCCTCGCCTTCCAGCGGCTCTTCCTCACTTTTCAGCTGGGCTTTCAGCGCGGTTGTTTTCGCTTCCAGTGCCGCCACGGCGCTGGTCAGCTCCGCCTTGTTAAACAGCAGTTCCTCGGCGCGGCCATCGGTATTTTCTTCTTTTTTGTGGCGGCGCTTGTCGGGAATCAGCTTGTCGGCGGGGTCCAGCAGCCGCTGGTTCATAAAGTTGGGCGACACAATTTCAATGCCGGCCTCGTGCAGGGCGTCCAGCATGCGGCCGCGCAGTTTGGAGCGCGCGCTCACCAGCAGGCCGGCTTCCTCCAGCCAGCCATTGGCGCGATAGGTAATGGAAAAATCCCCCAGTTCGCGAATCTGTACAAAGCCATCGCTCAGCTCCGCCTGCTCAATGGCGACCAGCAGCGCTGCCTCCACATCGCGGCGGTCCACGTCGTAGCCCAGCGACACCTCGGCGCTGATCACCGTGCCCGAGGCGCGCACCACATTGTAGGGTTCCTGCACCAGCAGCAGATTGGGTACGGTGACCAGCTCGCTGGTCTCGTTCTGAATCTCCACATGCAGCAGGCCGCGCTGGCTCACCCGGCCCAGCTCGTCGCGAAACTCGATATAGTCGCCGGCCTTAAAGCTGTTGACCGTGCGCAGCATAAAGCCGGCCATTAAATTGCCCATCACCGAGGTCGACGACAGCGCGATGGCCGCCGAGGCCAGCAGGCCAATCAGCGAAAACAGCTGGCCGCGCAACTCGCTGTCCATCGGCAGCGTGGCCACCAGCATCACCAGTCCCAGCAGCCGGAAGATCAGCCGCGTGCCCTGCTCGCGATAGCGGGTGTCGGCGCCGTGTTCCTTCTGCACGCTGAACACCTGGCGGGTAAACAGCCAGGCCAGCGTCAGCAACAGCATGGCCACCAGCGCCGGCAGCCACTGGCTCAGCCAGTCGGGAAATGCGCCGGGGGCGACGTCGAAAGCCTGTTCCATAGTGCGCTCTTCAGTCAATAATTTGTGCTGCTCAGTGTAGAGTGCCGCGCGGCCGGCGCATAGTGCTGCGGGCGTGCCGGCAGGGCGCGGCGATCGTCGCGCACAGCCGTAGGGGGAGCGCACCGGCCTGTGTTAAACTCAAGGGCTTCACTGGAGAGACGATTCAACAAGAGGTCAGCATGCCTGCATACCGTTCCAAAACCTCCACCGCCGGCCGCAATATGGCAGGTGCCCGGGCGCTGTGGCGCGCCACCGGCATGAAAGACGATGATTTCAACAAGCCGATCATCGCCATCGCCAACTCCTTTACCCAGTTTGTGCCGGGCCATGTTCACCTTAAGGACATGGGCCAGCTGGTCGCCCGCGAGATCGAGAAAGTGGGCGGCGTCGCCAAAGAATTCAACACCATCGCCGTCGACGACGGTATCGCCATGGGCCACGACGGCATGCTCTACAGCCTGCCGAGCCGCGACATCATCGCCGACTCGGTGGAATACATGGTCAACGCCCACTGCGCCGACGCCATTGTGTGTATCTCCAACTGCGACAAAATCACCCCGGGAATGTTAATGGCCGCCATGCGCCTCAATATTCCGGTGATCTTTGTTTCCGGTGGGCCGATGGAAGCCGGTAAAACCAAGTTGTCGGAACACAAACTCGACCTGGTCGACGCCATGGTCATCGCCGTTGACGAAAACGCCGACGACGAAACCGTGGCCGAGTACGAGCGCTCTGCCTGCCCGACCTGCGGCAGCTGCTCGGGCATGTTTACCGCCAACTCGATGAACTGCCTCACCGAGGCGCTGGGCCTGTCGCTGCCCGGCAACGGTTCGCTGCTGGCCACCCACGCCGACCGCGAAAAACTGTTCCTGGAAGCCGGCCGCCGCATTGTCGAGCTGGCCAAGCGCTACTACGAAGAAGACGACGACAGCGTGCTGCCGCGCAACATCGCCAACCGCGACGCCTTCAACAACGCCATGGCGCTGGACATCGCCATGGGCGGTTCCACCAACACCATTCTCCACCTGCTGGCCGCCGCCCAGGAAGCCGAGCTGGACTTCGGCATGAAAGACATCGACGAGCTGTCGCGCCGCGTGCCCCAGCTGTGTAAGGTCGCGCCCAACACCCCGCTTTACCACATGGAAGACGTGCACCGCGCCGGCGGCGTCATGGCGATTCTCGGCGAGCTGGCCCGCGCCGACCTGCTCAACACCGGCCTGCCCACCGTGCACGCCAGCAGCCTGGCCTCGGCCCTGCAAACCTGGGACATTATGGTCACCGATAACGACGCGGTGAAAACCTTTTACAAGGCCGGCCCGGCGGGCATTCCCACGCAAACCGCCTTCAGCCAGGACACCCGCTGGCCGTCGCTGGATGCCGACCGCGAAAACGGCTGCATTCGCTCCCTCGACCACGCCTTCTCGCTGGAAGGCGGTCTGGCGGTGCTGCACGGCAACATCGCCGAAGACGGCTGCGTAGTGAAAACCTCCGGTGTCGATGAAAGCATTCTGATCTTTGAGGGCCCCGCCCACATCTGCGAAAGCCAGGAAGACGCCGTCGACGACATCCTCAACGACCGCGTAAAAGCCGGCGATGTGGTCATCGTGCGCTACGAGGGCCCCAAAGGCGGCCCCGGCATGCAGGAAATGCTCTACCCCACCAGCTACATCAAATCCAAGGGGCTGGGCAAAGCCTGCGCGCTGCTCACCGACGGCCGCTTCTCCGGCGGTACCTCGGGCCTGTCTATCGGCCACGCCTCCCCCGAGGCGGCGGCTGGCGGCGCCATTGGTCTGGTCGAACAGGGCGACATCATTCGCATCGACATTCCGGCGCGCACCATCAATGTGCTGCTCGACGACGCCGAGCTGGCCAAGCGCCGCAAGGCCATGGACGCCAAGGGCGCCGATGGCTGGAAGCCGGTTAAAGAGCGTCCGCGCAAGGTGTCGGCGGCATTGAGGGCCTATGCCAAAATGGCGACCAGTGCCGACAAAGGCGCGGTGCGGGATGTAGATCAACTGTAAGTGCTTACTCACGGGAGGGTGCAATGCCCTCCCGTGTTTTCCTCTCTGTTCTCCCCCTTTCCTTTGTTTTACATCGTTTGGCTTTGCTGGCTGGTTTCTGCTGGTGGGTTTTTGGGTGGGTGCTTGGTCGTGGCTTCTGGTTTAAGAGCGCTGTTTGTTTTGTGTGGGTAAGGGTTGCTGCG
>NZ_JBFIGO010000034.1:0-27653 GCF_041602295.1 Spongiibacter sp.
ATCTCGTCGTAGTCGGCAATTTGCTCGCCGCGCCACACTTGTTTCATTAGCGCAACCTGTTCGTCCATACGCTGGAAGCGGCCTTTCATGTCGGCGCCCAGTGCCTGGTAGTCTTTTTCGCGGCCGCCGACACCGACGGTAAGCGTGACCCGTCCCTCGGAGAGAATGTCGAGGGTGGCAATTTCCTTGGCGGCTTGTACTGCGCTGTGCATGGGTAGTACGTACAGCGCCGGAATAATACGCACGCGCTCGGTGCTGGCGGCGGCAAAGGCGAGGATGTTGCGCATTTCCATGCTGTAACCGGTAACGCGCTCACCGCAGGACAGGCTGTGGAAGGGGCCTTGATCGATAATGCCGCACCAATCCTTAAAGGTCTGGCGGCTGAGGCCGCGCTTCATATAGGGAAGACAAACACCGATTTTCATGACCGCTCTCACTATTGTTTTTAGCTATTCTAGGCTTTAAACAAGTGTAGTGACTCACCCAGAAAGGCGATATTCGCAATGCTGGCCGGTGAGCGGCGACCGTGCGATGATCCACGCACAAAGGAGACTGCAATGAGCGATTTTATTATTTACGCCTATGTGTTGGATGGCCAGGGTGGTGCTCAGTCGTTGACGGAAGCCGAGATTGATGACTGGAGTCCGGCACAGGGGCTGCTGTGGGTGCATGTGGATTACAGCAAGCCCGGTGTCCGCGAATGGCTGACCGCTTTCGCTAATCGTGCCGACAATACCGCGATGGATGATATTGCTGTTGCGGCATTGATGGCTGAAGAGACTCGGCCGCGGGCCGCGGCGCATAATGGTGGTTTGTTAATGGCGCTGCGCGGCGTAAATATGAACCCCAATGCCGACCCCGAGGACATGGTTTCGGTGCGGCTGTTTGCCGACCAATTTCATATTGTGAGTTCGCGTAAGCGCCGTCTGCTGTCGGTCGACGATGTGGTGGGGCGTTTCGAGCGCGGTGAGGGCCCCTGTTGCAGTGATGAGTTTGTGGCGCTGCTCTGCGAGCGTTTGGTGAGTCGTATGTCGGGGCCGATTGACGAGGCTGAAGAGCGTGTCGATACCCTGGAAGAAGCTTTGTTGGATACGCCGCGAGCGCGGTTGCGCAGCCAGCTGAGTGATTTGCGCCGGCAAACTATTTCCCTGCGCCGTTATCTGGCGCCGCAGCGCGAGGCGTTGAACTGGATCCTCAGCGAACGGGTGGCCTGGTTCGGTGTTGAGGCGCGCGCCAAGGTGCGCGAGTCCGGCGATCGCCTGGCGCAATATATTGAAACCTTGGACAGTGTGCGTGAGCGCGCGGCAGTGACTCAGGAGGAGTTGGTGAATCAGATATCCGAAGAGTCCAATGCGCGAATGTATATTTTGTCGATTGTTTCTGCGGTGTTTCTTCCGCTGGGTTTTGCCACAGGTTTATTGGGTATAAATGTCGGTGGTATTCCCGGTGCCGATAACGAATGGGCATTTTTAATGTTCGTGGGTTTGCTGGTTTTTGTTGCATCCTTGATGCTGGTTTATTTTCGGCATAAGCGTTGGTTATGAGGGTATTGTTGCGGCGGCAATGCGTCTTTTAGCGTTTGAGGCGCGCATATAAATATTAATTTTTCGATTATTTTTTTAATCAAATATTAATATTGGTTTATTTGTTTGCTTGGCTAGTTAATAATAGCGCCTATACTTATGGTGAGTAGGTATTAGAGGTTGGGTGCGGCGTTATTGGTATTTTTAATGACGCCGAAATTCAAACTTGTGTCGTTAGTTAATAGAAAGGTCTCTTAATGGATATCGCTAAGCTCCAAAAGCAGCTCGAAGCCGAGCACAAAGCCCTTGATCAAAAGTTCAAATTTATTTCTGATTTGCAGGCGCTGATGAAAAAGCACGGCCAGACACCTGAGGGGCTGCTGGAGATTTTGAGTGAGTCGCCCGCGTCGGTTCCAAAGAAACGCGGTCGCAAGCCCGCTGCGGCGGCGGCCACTAAAGTCGCTGCCAAGAAGCCGCGCAAGAAGCAGGCCGCGCGCCCGCTGCGTAAATTCAAGCACCCCAAGACCGGTGAGATTGCTGAAACTCGCGCGCCGCAGGTCGACAAGAAAATTAAAACCTGGGCGAAAGAGCTGAAAGTCGACTGGCGTACGCTGGAAGCCTAAGGCGTATTTTCGGCCATAAAAAAACCGCCCTCGAGGCGGTTTTTTTATGGCCGGTATTTATTGTTTAGTCGGCAACGCGGGTGGTGACCTCGAGCCGCCCTGGCAGTTCGCAGTGCAGGGTATCGCCGCGTTGCAGCGGGCCAACCCCGGCGGGGGTGCCGGTCAGTACGACATCGCCGGCTTGCAGGCGAAAGCTCTGGCTGATTTCACTGAGCAGCTGCTCAATGGGAAACAGCATGTCGGCGCACTGGCCGCTTTGCTGGAGTTGGCCGTTGCGCTGCAATTGCAGGTGGAGCTGGCGCCAGTCGTCGACTTCGGTCGCGGGAATGAAGGCTGACAGCGGGCAGGCGCCGTCGAAGGCCTTGGCGCGCTCCCAGGGGTGGCCCTTGGCCTTGAGTTCGGCTTGCAGCTCGCGCAGGGTGAGGTCCAGTGCCAGGCCGTAGCCGGCCACGGCGTTAAGACAGTCTGCCGGTTTTGCCTGCGACAGCTCGGCGCCAATCAGCAGTGCCAACTCCAGTTCGTGGTGGCATTCGCCCCGGTCGGCGGGTATCTGCAGCGGCTGCGCCAAATCCGCCAGGGCACTGGCGGGCTTGATAAACAGAATGGGCTGCTCGGGAATGGGGTTGTTTAATTCTTTGGCGTGGGCGGCGTAGTTGCGGCCCACGCAGACAATTTTTCCCGGTGCGGCGGCGAAGCTGCGGCCGTCGACAAAGCGGTGTTGACGATACATAGCGGGCTCCCTGTCAGTCGAAAATTTTCCCCGGGTTCATAATGCCGTTGGGATCGAAGATCTGTTTGACCTGGCGCATCAGCGCAATCTCTTCGGCGCTGCGCGAGTACTGCAGATAGTCTTTCTTGAGCAGGCCAACGCCGTGCTCGGCGGAAACGCTGCCGCCAAAGCGCTGGACAATATCAAACACCGCCAGGCTGACCTTGCCGCACTGCTCGAAGAACACCGCCTTGTCGAGGTTGTCGGGCTTGAGAATATTCAGGTGCAGATTGCCGTCGCCAATATGGCCAAACCAGATGATTTCAAAGTCGGGGTATTCGCTGGTGACAAGGGCCTCGACTTCACTGAGGAAACCAGGGACTTTGGAAATGACCGTGGAGATGTCGTTTTTGTAGGGCGTCCAGCGTGAGATGGTTTCGGAGATGTCCTCGCGCAGCCGCCACAAATTCTTTAGCTGTTCCAGACTTTGGCTCATTACGCCGTCGAGCACCCAGCCCTCTTCCACGCAGGCTTCGAACAGCGCCATGGCCTGCTCTTCCGTTGCCTCGTTGAGTTTTTCAAACTCCAGCAGGGCGTAATAGGGGCAGGTGGACTCAAAGGGGCGGGGCAGCTTGCTGTGCTCAATGACTTTTTGCAGGGCCTGCTCGGAGAAAAACTCAAAGGCGGTGAGGTCCATTTCCGACTGGAAGCGGTTGAACAGATTCATAATGCCGTCGAAGTTTTCCACCCCCAATACAAAGGCGGTGAGGTTTTGCGGCTGGCGGGTCAGCTGCATGGTGGCTTCGCAGATGAGCCCGAGCGTGCCCTCGGCGCCGATAAACAGCTGGCGCAGATCGTAGCCGGCATTGTTTTTCAGTAGGCCGTTGTTCAGCTCCAGTATGTCGCCGCTGCCGGTCACCACGGTCAGGCCGGCGACCCAGTCGCGGGTCATGCCCCAGCGCAGTACTTTGATGCCGCCGGCATTGGTGGAAATATTGCCGCCGATTTGCGAGGAGCCGGCCGAGGCGAAGTCGACCGGGTAGTAGAGCCCCTGATCATCGGCAAACTGCTGCAGTTGCTCGGTAATGACTCCCGCCTGGCAGCGCACGGTGCGGTCGATGGCATTGAAGTCGCTGAGCTGGTTCATATAGTCAAAGGACACCACCAGTTCGCCCTTGGCAGCCACCGCGCCGCCACTCAGCCCGGTGCGACCGCCGCTGGGCACTACCGCCAGTTGCTCGCGATTGGCCAGTTTGACGATGGCCTGAACCTGGGTGGTGTTGCGCGGAAATACCACGGCCAGCGGCGCCGGCTCCCAGGCCTTGGTCCAGTCGCGGCCGTGACTGTGCAGGGTGTCGGCATCGGTGCGCACCTTGTCGTCGCCGACGATGCTCTGAAGCTCAGCAATAACACGCTCTGGGGAGGAGTGGGGAGTGGCGGATGACATGGCAGATTGTCTCGGAATAGGGCTACGGGAAAAGTGTTTTATGGTATCATATTGCGCTTTCATATTTCCCCCCTCCGAGAGTGCACCCGCAATGGCAAAAACCTCCCTAGACAAGGCCAAGATTAAATTCCTTCTCTTAGAAGGTGTTCATCAGTCCGCCGTAGATGCGCTGCATGCGGCGGGCTACAGCAATATCGATTACTACCAAAAAGCCTTGCCCGATGATGAGCTGAAGCAAAAGATCGCCGACGCCCATTTTGTCGGTATTCGCTCGCGCACCCAGCTGACCGCCGAGGTGTTTGAGTCGGCCAAGAAGCTGATTGCGGTGGGCTGTTTCTGCATCGGCACCAACCAGGTAGACCTGAAGGCGGCAACCGAGCGCGGTATTGCGGTATTCAATGCCCCCTTCTCTAACACCCGTTCAGTGGCGGAACTGGTGATTGCCGAGGCTATTTTGCTGCTGCGCGGCATCGCCGAGAAAAACGCCGCCGCCCATCGCGGTGAGTGGATGAAGAGTGCGGTGGGTTCCTACGAGATTCGCGGCAAGCGCCTGGGGATTATCGGCTACGGCTCTATCGGTATGCAGCTGTCGGTCATCGCCGAGAGCCTGGGTATGGAAGTGTGTTTCACCGATGTGGTGAACAAATTGCCGCTGGGCAATGCCGTACAGGTGAGCATGGGTGAGCTGCTGGCCACCTCGGATATCGTCAGTCTGCACGTGCCGGAAACGGCCTCTACTCAGGACATGATTGGCGCCAATGAGCTGGCGCAGATGAAAAATGGCGCGATTCTGATCAATGCTTCGCGGGGCACGGTAGTGGATATTGACGCGCTGTGTAATGTGCTGAGTGACGCACACCTGGCCGGCGCCGCCATCGACGTCTTCCCAGAAGAGCCGCGCGGCAATAACGATGAGTTTGTGTCGCCGCTGCGCGAATTCGACAATGTTTTCCTGACCCCACATATCGGCGGCTCCACCGTTGAGGCCCAGCAGAATATCGGCCTGGAAGTGGCTGATAAACTGGTGAAATATTCCGACAATGGTACCACCACCTCGTCGGTTAACTTCCCGGAGGTGGCGTTGCCTGCCCACCCTGGCAAGCACCGCATTTTGCATGTGCACCGCAATGTCCCCGGTATTCTCAGCGCGATTAACCAGGTGTTCTCGGCGAACAATATCAATATCTCTAGTCAGTATCTGCAGACCAATGATCAGGTAGGCTACGTGGTTATGGATATTGAGAAAGACACCGCGGAACTCGCCCAGGAAAAGCTGTCGCAGATCCCCGATACCATTCGCTGCCGCTTGCTGTTCTGAGGCGGCTATGAGTGAGGCGATCGCGCTTGAGGCGCTGCTGGATAAAACTGCACTGGTCGCGTTGAACTACTTCGACGTTGACGGCGCGGCCCTGCAGCAGCGTCTGCTCGCCGGTTGCGTGGTGCGGGTCACGCCCAAAGACGGCCTCACCCTGCGCCAGCGCAGTGGCGAGGAGTTTACCCTGCCGTCGTCGGCGGCGCCGTGGTTTGTCGCCCCGGCCGGGGTCTATCGCGACAGCGCGGGTGAGGCGGTGGAGAACCCCGACTACCTCGTTACCTGGAATGTCTACCGCTGTCAGGACGATGACAAGCCGGAAGGCGAGCACCAGTGGTGGGAGTGGGTGGCCAACACCCAGCCGCCCTCGGTGGGCGCTTAAGGCGGCATCTCACTGAGCTTTTTCGCCACTGCCAAAATCGCAATTGAGCTGTTTTGCCATAGGCCTTGGTGGGCGCGCTTCATATACTGACTGCTTATTTGCACAGGTATTGAGGAGCGGGTATGAAACTCGGCTTACATTTAGGCTATTTCCAGAAGCAGCCTACCGATCGTTTTATCGAACTGGCACAAACGGCAGAGAAGTTGGGCTTCGACTCGGTGTATACCGCCGAGGCCTATGGCTCCGACTGCTTTACCCCCCTGGCCGCCATCGCGGCAATGACCTCCAAAATTCGTCTGTGCACCGGCGTTATGCAAATTTCGGCGCGCACCCCGGTGTGCGCGGCGATGTCGGCGCTCACCCTGGACCATATCTCCAATGGCCGCCTGTGTCTGGGGGTGGGCGTTTCTGGCCCGCAGGTGGTCGAGGGTTGGTACGGCCAGCAATTTAAGCGCCCGCTGGAACGCACTCGCGAGTGGCTGGATATTTTCCAGCAGGTGATTGCCCGCGAGGCGCCGGTGGAATATCAGGGGCGCCAGTATCAGCTGCCCTATCAGGGCGACGAGTCACTGGGGCTGGGCAAGCCCTTGAAGAGCATTACCCACCCGCTGCGCAGCAAAATTCCGGTGTTCCTCGGCGCCGAGGGGCCGAAGAATATAGCCCTGGCGGCCGAGCGCTTCGACGGCTGGATGCCGATATTCGTCTCGCCTTACCGGATGGGTATTTTCGAGGAGAGTCTGGCGAACAAGCCCGAGGGCTTCGAAATTAATGCCATGGTGAACTGCATTATCAACGATAACCTCGAAGAGGCGATGTTCCCCGGCAAAATGACCATGGCGCTGTATCTCGGCGGCATGGGCGCGCGCAAGGACAACTTCCACAAAAACCTGATGGGTCGCATGGGCTTTGGCGACGAGGCCGAGAAAGTGCAGGACCTGTGGTACGAGGGTAAGCACGAGGAGGCCATCAAGGCGGTGCCGGATGCCCTGGTGGATGAAATTTCCCTGGTAGGGCCGAAAGAGCGCATCAAAGAGCGCCTGCAAGATTGGAAGAAATCGCCAGTGACCAGCCTGATGATCGGCCACCGCGATCACTTTGAGACCTCGGTGGAAACCATGGAATTTCTCGCCGACGCGGTATCCTAAGACTGCTGGCGCCGCCCTGTCGGGCGGCGTATACCGGGGCCGGGCAGTCATGTCTCGTACGACCAAAAATTGTGCTTTTGCATTAATGTAGTTAGCCTACATTTGTGTTGCCGTCGGTGACACAACCATAACAATAATTATTGCGATCACTGGATGGGAACTCACTATGCGCATATCAGCCCGCATTTGCCGTGGCCTGCTGCCCGGCTGTGTCTTGTTATTGAGCAGCGCCGCTGCCTGGGGGCAGGAGGCCGAGACCGCCGCTAAGAAAATGGGCGGCACCATTGAGGAGGTGCTGGTCACCGCGCGTAAACGCGCTGAAAATTTGCAGGAAACCCCGGTAGCGGTTACCGCGATGAGCGGTGATGACCTGCGCGCCATGGGCATTTTGAGTACCACCGAGCTGAGTAAGTCGGTGCCCAGTTTACAGATCAACGACAGCACCTCGGCGCAAATCTTCATTCGCGGCATTGGTCAGCGCGCGCCGATGGCGCGCTTTGATCCCTCGGTCAGTGTGTATTTGGATGGCATTTTTATTCCGCGCCCAGATGGCCAGCTGCTGGACACCATCGATGTCGAAAGCGTGCAGGTGCTGCGCGGTCCGCAGGGCACCTTGTTTGGTAAAAACAATACCGGTGGCGCGCTGGTGTTTACCCTGAGCAAGCCCGAGGATGTCGCCGGTGGTTACATCGAGGGCGGCCTCGGCAGCTACGCTGAAAACCGCCTGCGCGCGGCGGTGAATATGCCGGTCAACGATGAATTGCTGACGCGCTTGTCGATTAACAGCCACCGCCGCGACGGTTTTTTGGAAGACCGCAGTATCGGTGAAACCCAGTCGGTAGACCGGCTGTCGGCGATTTTCCAAACCCGCTGGCTGGCCAGTGACAGCCTGACGCTGGATACCCTGGCGTTTTGGGGCAAGATTCGCGAGCGCTATCCGACCTATCACTGCAAAATCGTCAATGACGACGCCCTGTTTGTGAACGGTCTGGGTTTGCTGTGGCCGGGGGATACCGACCCCAGCAACCCCCGCGCCTACCGCGAGAACTGCGAGGCCAATGACCGCGACGCGCTGCCGGATCTGGTCACCAATCAGGGTGACCAGCAGTATCAGGTGAAGAATCAGGATGTGCTGTTGCTGGGCGCGACGCTGGATTGGGAGCTCAGTGCCGACCACAGCATCAAAGGGATCTTTGGCTACCGCGATGCGGTGAAAGGCGGCCCGCAGAGCAATGCCGACGAGGGCGGTCCGCAGCCCTTCCTGCGCGGTATCGTGCTGGGTGACAGCGACCAGGAGTCGCTGACCTTGGAACTGCAGTTTAACGGCCGGCTGTTTGACGGCGCGGTGGACTATACCGCCGGCCTGTTCTGGCAGGACGAGTATAAAAACGAGCGCTTTATGGTCGGCAGCCCGCTGGTGGGGGCCGACTCTACGACACTGGCCCAGCTGCTGGCCGGGGAAATGCCCAATCCGGCGCTGGTGCCGCCGGGCGGCACCAACCCGCCGGTGATTGGCGCGCTGGTGCCGCTGGCCACGGTGCAGGACTTTGAAATTTTCGGTGAGACCGCCGCCGCTTTTGCCCAGGCAACCTGGCACATCACCGAGAACTGGGAGTTGACCTTGGGCGGCCGCTATACCGAGGAGAGTCGCGATTCAGAGCTGGCGACACGCAGCGCCGATCTCGCCGCGGTGAGCGCCGCGCTGACCACCGCCGACCCGCGCTTTGTGCTGCTGGAGCCGGAAAGGGGGATTCACAGCTTCCTCGGCACTTGGTCGCAGGACCCGCTGAGCATCGCGCAAAACATTATGCGCGAGGCCTTTCCCGACATTATTGGCGCCCCGCTGGGCGCGGCGGATAACTATCAAACCAGCAGTGTCTTCAAGGAATTTACGCCGATGGCGTCGACGTCCTGGGTGTTGCCTGAAACGCTGCTGGAAAACAGTCTGATCGATTCGGCCATGGTCTACGCCACCTGGAGCAATGGCTTTAAATCGGGTTTCCATGAGCCCAGCGGTGTCGATGGCCTGGCGGTGGTAGAGCCAGAGTTGCTGGAAAACCGCGAAATCGGTTTCAAGATAGACGCCCTGCAGCGCTCGCTGCGTTTCAACGTGGCGCTGTACTCGATGATCTTTGAAAATATGCAGTTGATCACCGTCAATGTCGATTCCGCCAACTCGCTGATTGTGACCTCACAAAATGCCGGCGAGTCGACAATTGAGGGCGGCGAGTTTGAGCTGACCTGGCTGCCGACCGTGAACACGCTGATCACGCTGAGCTACAGCAATAATAACTACAGTTTTGTCGAGTTTGAGGACACCGCGCTGGCGCCGCTGGCGGTGGCCCAGGAGTTGGTGGCCATCGACCGCAGCGACGAAGAGTTTGCCGTGTCGCCGCGGCAAACCGCCGCGCTGGGCGTGCAATACACCCTCGACACCGAGCTGGGTATGTTTACCCCGCGCGTCGACCTGAGTTACAAGGGCGAGGTGTATATGGGGCTGGACAACGCCTCCTGGGATGTGGCCAAACGCGAGCCCGGTCTGGTTTATGCCGATGACTATATATTGGTGGATTTGCGCCTGAGCTGGAGCAATAGCGCCAACGACCTGAACATTGCCGCCTATGTGAAAAACGCCACCGATGAGCGCTACGACATCGGCGCAGTGGCCACCGGTGAGTCGCTGGGTACCTATGCCCAGGCCCTGGGGGATCCGCGCTTTTACGGCGTTGAGGTGTTTAAGCGCTTTTAATCAGCGCTGCTCGCCGCGCAGGGTGAAATGGCCTTCGCCGTTGTCACCCAGCCATTGGGCGAGCAGTGGCAGGCACTCTTCCAGTTCGCCGCGCAGGGTCCACGGCGGGTTCACTACAAACATGCCGCTGCCGTACATGCCGCGCTCACCCTTGGGCGCGCTCACCTGCAGGGTGGCGCTGAGGTAATTATCCGGCGCGATGGCAATCAGCCTCTCCTCCAGCCCCCGCGATTCGCCGCTGGGCAACAGCGGGTACCACAGCGCGTAAACGCCGTTGGCAAAGCGCTTGAGCGCCTCGCGCAGACTGCGCTCCAGGGTTTGGTAGTCGGCCTTGTTCTCGTAGGGCGGATCAATCAATACCAGTGCGCGCCTTGGAGTGGGCGGCAGCAGGGCTTTAAGCCCGGCAAAGCCGTCTGCCAAGTGAATTTTGGCATGGCGGTAGGCGCGTTTTTGCAGGGCGTCGCAATCGGCCGGGTGAAGCTCAAAGAGTTCGGCGCGATCCTGCGGCCGCAATAGCTGCAGGGCGATAAGCGGCGAGCCGGGGTAGCTGGCTTCGGTCTCGGCGTCGCAGCTGGCATCGACTACCGACAGATAGCGCCGCAGCGCGGCGGGCAGATTGCGGCGATTGCCGGTGTGCTGCAGGCGGCTGATGCCGCTTTGGTATTCGCGGTTTTTGGCGGCAAAGCCGCTGGCCAGTGGGTAGCAGCCAGCGCCGGCGTGGGTGTCGATATACAGCAGCGGCTTGTCTTTTTTCTGCAGGTAGTCGAGCAGCAGAATTTGAATAAGATGCTTGAGCACATCGGCGTGGTTGCCGGCGTGAAAGCCGTGGCGATAGCTCAGCATCGTCGCAACTTACTGTTGGTGGTATGACTGGCAGAGCGCGACTTCATCGGCGGCGCCGAGAATTACCGGCACGCGCTGGTGAATGTGCTCGGGCTGGATGTCGAGGATATTGCCGTCGGGGGTACATACCTTGCCGCCGGCCTGTTCTACCAGCAGTCCCATGGGATTGGCTTCGTACATCAGTCGCAGCTTGCCGGCTTGCTCGGGCTTGCGGGCATCCCAGGGGTAGCAGAACAGACCGCCGCGACACAGAATGCGGTGCACGTCGGCGACCATCGCCGCCACCCAGCGCATATTGTAGTTTTTGCCGCGGGGGCCTTCGGCGCCCTGTAATAACTCGGCGATATAGCGCTGCATGGCCGGATGCCAGTGGCGCTGATTTGACATATTAATGGCGAACTCCTGGCACTGCGGCGCGATTTTTACCCGCTCTTCGGTGAGCAGGTAGTGGCCGGAGCGGGGGTCGTAGGTGAACATCGCCACACCGTTGCCGGTGGTCAATACCAGCATCATCGACGGGCCGTAGAGCACATAGCCGGCGGCCAGTTGCTGGCGTCCCGGCTGCAGAAATTCCGCTTCGCTCACCGCGCCGGCCGCGCGGCTGCCCAGTACCGAGAAAATAGTGCCGACCATGCTGTTGATGTCGATGTTGGAGGAGCCATCCAGGGGGTCAAAGGTCACCAGAAACTCGCCGTCAGGATGGCCGGCGACGACTTCATCCTCTTCTTCGGAGGCGATGCCGCGCACTGAGGACAGCGCCGCCAACGCCGTTTTGATGCGGTCATTGGCAATCACGTCTAGCTTTTTTTGCTCCTCGCCCTGCACATTTTCGGCGCCGGCAGCCCCCAAAATATCATTGAGTGCGCCACCTGCTAAGTCGTCGCGGATGGCGACAGTCACCCCGGCCAGGCTGTTGATAAGCTCGCTGAGGGCGGCGGCTGTACTTTGGCTGTGCAGGTAGTCGGAGAGTGTCGGGCGGCTCATGAGGGGAATTCCGGTCGGCTGTAATCTGGCCGGCTATTATGCCAGCGCCCCCGGGCGAGTAACAGCGCATTGCGTATGGCTGGATGCTGGTCTAGTTTTGATGGTGCCATTGATTCAACAGGGAGGTTGTCGTGGTGAAGGGCGTTGTATGGTGGGTATTGGCAGTATCGTGGTGGCCGTTATCGGTATCGGCGGCTGACTGGGCCAGTTGTAAAAGCAGCAAGCGCGAGGCGGTGCAGTTGCAGCAGGCATTGCGCGACGGCCGCAAACTTAAGGGCTACGCTAGTGGTTCGGCGATGAAGCGGGCGCGGCGTCAGCGCGACATTTGGCTGCGCAAACACTGTCGCGGTTATGCCAAACGCCTGCGCGCCTTGGAGAGGGAGATGATGTAGCGCTTGGCGGTCAATAAACAATACTGTGTAGCAGGTAGCTGAGTACTGCCGCTGCGGCGATGAAGCTGCTGTCGATCAGGGCGACGTTACGGTTTTTGTTGAGCATGCGCCGCGACGACCAGCTGAGCGCGGTAAAGCTGGCCAGTGCCAGTGTCAGGCCGCCGGTGGGCAATAGGCCCTTGTGTATCAGCATTACCAACACCCCGATGAACCAGCTGAGTAGCAGGCAGCACAGAAGCAGTGTGGTGAATGGTGATTGCTTCTCGGCGGCGCTCTCATCTTGGTCTTGCTCAAGGCGCCAGGCGTTGCCGAAAACTCTGGGAGAGTACCAAAAATAGCCCAGTGCCAAACAGCCGGCAAATGCCAGCATGGATGTGCCGAGGTGAACATCGAAAATCGACATAGCAATAGCTTCCGTGTTGCCATCGGTTGACGGCGGCGTTTGTCATTGTAGTGAATTGTAGTATTTAATCGCTGAGCAATTGCAATAAACATGGCCAGCGGCGCTGTCACAGGGGCGCTGCGATGAATTAAAAGAGGGGAGTTGCATGCGTAGTACACGTTTTTGGCTGGTAGTCTGTTTGCTGATGGCCAGTGTTGCCCACGCGGGTGTCGGAGAAAAGGTCAGCCTGCCTGGGGAACTGGGGTCGGCAATATTGTATAAGGCTAAACGCAGTGACGCGCCGGCGGTGATTGTCGTGCACGAGTGGTGGGGCTTGAATGACTATGCTCGCCAGCGAGCGAAAATGTTGGCCGAGGCGGGGTATACGGCCATTGCGGTGGATATGTATGGCCACGGTAAAACGACGACTCATCCCAACGATGCCACGGCGTTTATGAACGCCGCGCTGGCTGAACCCGAGAAAATGAATGCCCGGTTTGACGCCGCGGTGGCCATTCTCAAGCGGCAAACCGGCGGCGATATTTATGCTATCGGCTATTGCTTCGGTGGTGCGGTGGTGCTCAATCAAGCACGGCGTGGACTAGATCTGGCTGGCGTAGCCAGTTTTCACGGCAGTCTAGGCACCGAGCAGCCCGCCCAGCCCGGAGTGGTGAAGGCCAAAGTGCTGGTGGCGACTGGCGGCGCGGACCCGATGGTGCCTGCAGAACAAGTGGGCAGTTTTGTCCAGGAGATGTCGGCGGCAGGCGTCGATTTGCAGTTGCTGAGTTTTCCCGGTGTTCAGCACAGTTTCACTAATCCAGGCGCGACGGCCCTGGGGAAAAAATACCAGCTGCCGTTGAGCTACGATGCCCAGGCGGATCGCCAGAGTTGGGCGGCATTGATGCGCATGCTGGAATACTAAGTCTGGCTATGTGCTGGAAGCTGGCGATGTTTGGGCGACGTGCGTTCACGGTGAGGCGCAGCGCTCTGCATGGTAAGGGGCTGTTTGCACGGCGGCCAATCGCTGTCGATACGGTGATTGGCTGGTGTAAAACTAAGCCCACTGTAAAGCCCGGGTTGCACACCTTGAGCCTGGAAGACGGCCGCGATGTCGATATATGCTGTGCTCTGAGGTACATCAATCACGGTCGCCCGGCCAATGTGATTTACTACGACGACTTTAGCGTGGTGGCGCTGCGCGATATTGAGGCCGGTGAGGAATTACTGCACGACTACGGCGAGGACTGGCCCTGAACAGGGAGCGGTTTGACAGCGCTCGCTACGCCTGACACTGTCTCGGCCATGACTGATAAAGACAAACCCCTACACCGGCTGAAAACAGGCGGTTTCGCTCGCCGCCTTGAATTGTCCAAGGTGGGGCTGCGCTATGGCCAGCGCGCTCTGCGGCAATCGCTGCGCGAGCGCTTTGCCCACGACGCGGAGCAGGCGCTGGCGCAGCGTCGGGAAAATATCGAGTTTTTTATTGCCGAGCTGGGCCAGCTGAAAGGCAGTGTGGTGAAAATCGGCCAGGTAATGGCTACTTACGCCGACTATCTGATGCCACCGGAAGTCGCTGAGGCGCTGCACTCGCTGGAGGACAACACGCCGCCGATGAGTTGGCGGGCGATTCGTGCAGTGCTGGAGAGTGAGTTGGGCGGCAGTCGCTTGGCGGAGTTGGATATTGAGCGCGAGCCGCTGGCGGCGGCTTCTCTGGGGCAGGTGCATCGCGCGGTGCATCGGGCCAGCGGTGAGGAGTTGTGTATTAAGGTGCAGTATCCGGGGGTGGATGCGACCATCGACGCGGATTTTCAGGCAGTGATGGCTTTATTGAAGTTGTCGCGGCTGATGGATGCGACGCGCAATATCGATGATTGGTTTGGTGATATTCGCCAGCTACTGCACAAGGAAGTCGATTACCAGCAGGAGAAGCGCGACCTCGACTTTGCCTATGAGCAGCTCTGTGGTGAGTCCCGCTATGTGGTGCCGCTGAGTTATTATCGCTACAGCAGTCGCCGGGTGTTGACGATGAGTTACGAAGCGTCGCACGCGGTGGCCGCGGCGCCGGTAGCGGCCTTGTCGCAGTCGCGCCGCAACGCTCTGGGCGCGGCGATTTTGCGGCTGTTTCTTACCGAGTTATTTCGTTGGCAGCGTATGCAAACGGATCCAAACTTTGGCAATTACCGCGTGCGCATCGATGACCGTGGCGAGCGCGACCAGTTGGTGTTGTTGGATTTTGGCGCCATGCGCCTGCTGCCTGCCGAGTTTGCCGGCCAGTTCTGCGAGATGATGCGCGCGGCCTATCGCCGCGATCGTCAGAGTTTTCGCCAGTGCAGTATTGAGCTGGGGTTTATGAAGGCGGATTTTCCCGAGCAGGTGCTCAGCAATTTTGTCGATATTGGCATTGATATCGCCGAGCCCCTGCGCGCCGCGGCGGAGGCGCCAGCAGCGGCGCGCGGCGAAGACGGCTTGTACGATTGGCGGCGCAGTAACTTGCCCAAGCGCATCGCCAAGCGGGCGGTGGCGGCGTCGATCAGCACCTATTTTGCGTTGCCGCCCAAGGATTTTCTCTACGTTATGCGCAAGCTTATGGGGGTCTACGCCCTAATTGCCCAGCTGGACGCCCGCTTCGACGGCGAGCCGCTGTTTCGCGAGTTTTTATAAGCCGGTGGAGTGCCCGTGAATGGGCTGTTTGCCAGTAAATACGGGCATTCCGGCCCCATGAGGTCTTGAACTTTTGGATTTTTAGGCATCTAATAAGCAGTCGGAATTTTTGGCTTCCCTTGTTTAGAGGGGGCGATTTATCAGTGAGGAGGATGTGCATGAGCACCCATCTGCAGCCAGTACAGCAACTTGTGCCGGGTGGTGATCTCTCTGCATATATTCAGGCAGTTGGCAGCATTCCCGTGCTCAGCGTTGAGCGTGAGCGGGAGCTGGCAGAAGAACTCTACTATCGCGGCAACCTCGAAGCGGCCCGTGAGCTGGTGATGTCGCACCTGCGTTTTGTGGTGCATATCGCCAAGAGCTACAGCGGTTACGGTCTGCCCCAGGCCGATTTGATTCAGGAAGGTAATGTTGGCCTGATGAAGGCAGCCAAGCGTTTTGACCCCAGCAAGGGTGTGCGCCTGGTGTCGTTTGCTGTGCATTGGATCAAGGCCGAAATTCACGAGTACGTGCTGCGCAACTGGCGCATTGTTAAAGTGGCGACCACCAAGGCCCAGCGCAAGTTGTTCTTCAATCTGCGCAGTGCGAAAAAGCAGCTGGCCTGGTTGAGCAATGATGAAGCCCATGCTGTGGCCAGTGATCTCGGGGTGGATGTCGCGGAAGTGCGCCGCATGGAAGGCCGTCTCAGCTCGGTTGATGTGGCCTTTGACGCCCGCGACAGTGACGATGACAGCAGCAGCTTTGTGGCGCCGGTACACTATCTGGAAGACCACAGCCAGGATCCGGCGAGACTGCTGGAAGCGGACAATTGGGAAGAGAGTAATCACCAGAGTCTGAGTGTGGCGCTGGACGAGCTCGATGAGCGCAGTCGCGACATTCTGCAGAGTCGCTGGCTGGCGGAGAGCAAGGCGACATTGCACGAGCTGGCCGATCGCTACGGCGTGTCTGCCGAGCGCATTCGCCAACTGGAAAAGGCGGCGATGAAAAAGCTCAAGGTGGCGATGGAAGCCTGAGCCGAGTGAATGGCCCTGAGAAAACGCCCCGCACTGCGGGGCGTTTTTGTTTGTGTTGCGGTAATCGCGGCCGGCGGGTGCAAATGCCCGCACCGCGTTGCAGTGCGCTAAATAAGGGCGGGGCTGATAACACTGAGCGAGGTGATGGGGTGCGACGAGTAGTGCGTAAATGGCGAAATCGCTGGCTGCCTGCGGCAGGCCTTGCGGTGCTGCCGCTGGCGGCGGCGGGCCAGGGCTTTCTAGATTTTAATGTCTATCCCTATCTCAGCGATGTCGATAGCGATGCGGTATTCACCCTGAATATTGCCAGCAAGCTGGAGGGGCGCTGGTCGTATTTTAGCTTGTTGAACTTATACAATCAGCCGGCGACAGCGGAGTTGTCGGAGACCTCTGCTTACTACACAGAGCAAAACCTGCGCTGGCAAATCCGTGAGGCCTCGGCCTTTGACTTGAGTATTCAGCACAATATGCGCAGCGGCGATGATAACGATCGCCTGCGTCTCGGTCTGCGCTGGCGCCTGAACGACAGTGCGCCATTACAGGCTGCGTTGGCGGCGCTTAATTTGCGCTATGCGCTGACCTTGCACGCGCTACAAATTGACGATCGCGACGAGTCGGTGTGGCAGCTAGAGCACAGCTTCCGTTTCACCTTTCCGGCCCTCAGTGACCGCCTTTATCTGGCCGGCTTTATCGACCACACCTTCAATGAGACGTTGCCCGATGGTTTTCCGGCGAACCCGGTGGTTGCCGAGCTGCAGTTGGGTTGGCGGCTGCGTGGCGAGTTGTATGCGGTAAGTGAATACCGACTTAACCAATATCGTCGGCAAGACGTCAATAATCTGGCTCTTGGCCTGCAGTATCGCCTGCCTTTCTGACGCCGCCGCTTTGCGCGGGCTGTCCGGCACTTTACAATACGCCCAGTTTTCGCGAGGGCATTATGGCGTCAATCACTTTATGTATGGCTGGGGTCTCCGGCTTTTTGGCAGTGGCATTGGGGGCCTTTGGCGCCCATGGCCTTAAAAACCGCCTGTCGGCCGAGATGATGGCCGTGTATGAAACGGCTGTGCAATATCATTTCTACCACACCTTCGCCCTGCTGGCGGTTGGTCTGTTATTGCAGTTTGGCGTTCAGCATGCGGGGCTGCGGGCCGCAGCGTGGCTGTTTACTTTGGGCATGGTGCTGTTCAGCGGCAGCTTGTACGCCTTGGCGCTGAGTGGCGTGAAGGTGTTGGGAGCGATTACGCCCATTGGCGGCCTGATGTTCTTGATCGCTTGGGCCTGTTTGGCGGTGGCGGCACTGCGGGGATTGTCATGAGTGAGCAGCAAACCAAGATGCGCCGCATTCGCAGCTTCGTGCTGCGCACCGGGCGGATGACCGAGGGGCAAAAGCGCTCCTACGATTTGCACTGGCCCAGCAAGGGGCTGGAGTTGCAGCGCGGGGCCATCGACTTTGAACAAGTGTTCGGTCGCAAGGCGCCGGTGGTGTTGGAAATTGGCTTCGGGATGGGCGATTCGCTGGCGAGCATGGCGGCGGCGGCGCCGGAAAAAGACTTTGTCGGCGTTGAAGTGCACAGCCCCGGTGTCGGCCGGCTGATGCACTTGATCGACGAATCGGGCATCGAAAACCTGCGCGCCTACTGCGACGATGCGGTGGAGGTGCTGGAGCGCTGCATCGCCGATAACAGCCTGAGCCGGGTACAGATTTACTTTCCCGACCCCTGGCATAAAAAGCGCCACCACAAGCGCCGCTTGATTCAGCCGGAGTTTGTCCAGTTGCTGCGCCGCAAGCTCGCCGCCGGCGGTGTGATTCACCTGGCCACCGACTGGGAGAATTACGCCGAGCATATGATGCAGGTGATGAGCGAGGCGCCGGGCTTTTGCAACTGTCAGGGCCCGGGCCAGTTTGCACCGCGCCCCGACTACCGGCCGATCACCAAGTTTGAAAAGCGCGGCGAGCGCCTCGGGCACGGGGTGTGGGATTTGCTGTTTGAAAAAACCGCGGACTGAGTCCGCCGCCGCTAGCGTTCGCCCAGCTGCTCGCTGTGGAAGCGGATGTGATCCTCAATAAAGCTGGCGATAAAAAAGTAACTGTGATCGTAGCCGGCCTGCATTCTCAGGGTGAGGTCGGCGCCGCTTGCGGTTGCAGCGGCTTGCAGCAAGGCGGGTTTAAGCTGACTCTCTAGAAAATCATCATCGCTGCCCTGGTCGACCAAAATGCGCGCTGCCCTGGCGCCGTGTTGGCGAAGCAGGGCGCAGCTGTCCGCCTGTTGCCACTGCTGCCGGTCTGGGCCCAGGTACTGGCTGAGCGCCTTCTCGCCCCAGGGGCAGTTCATGGCTGAGCTGATCGGTGCGAAGGCCGACAGGCTGTGGAAACGCTGCGGGTACTTCAAGCCGAGTGTCAGAGCGCCGTGCCCGCCCATGGAGTGGCCAAACAGACCACACCGATTAACGTCAACAGGTAAGTGGGCGCTCACTAATTCTGGAAGTTCAGTGCTGATGTAGCTTTCCATCTGGTAGTGTTCGGACCAGGGGGCTTGGCTGGCATTCACATAGAAGCCAGCGCCTAGTCCCAGGTCATAGCTGCCGTCGGGCGCATCGGCAACCGCTTCTCCCCGGGGGCTGGTATCCGCTGCCACTAATGCGACGCCATAGCGCGTGGCAAACTGCTGCGCACCGGCCTTTTGCATAAAGTTTTCATCATTGCAGGTCAGCCCGGAAAGCCAGTACAGCACGGGGACTGCTGAGGTTTCTGCCTGGGGAGGCAGAAAAACCGATACCGGCATTGCGCAGTTGAGCGTCTGGCTGTGGTGACGGTAACGCAGTTGCCGGCCACCAAAGCAGCGGTGCTGTGCGATCTGTTCCATATTTTTCCCCGTTTAATACAGTACGACTGAGCGGATACTCTCGCCAGCGTGCATCAGCTCGAAGCCTTTATTGATGTCCTCGAGCGGCATGGTGTGGGTGATCAAATCGTCGATATTGATTTTTCCGTCCATATACCAGTCGACGATTTTAGGTACGTCAGTGCGACCGCGGGCGCCGCCGAAGGCAGAGCCGCGCCAGACTCGGCCCGTTACTAACTGGAAGGGACGCGTTGAAATTTCTTGGTCCGCGCCGGCTACGCCAATCACCACCGATTCCCCCCAGCCTTTGTGGCAGCACTCCAGTGCCTGGCGCATGGTGGTGACATTGCCAATGCATTCAAAGCTGTAGTCCGCACCGCCCTTAGTCAGCTCGACGATGGCTTCAACAATATCGGGCACTTCTTTAGGGTTGATAAAGTGGCTCATGCCGAATTTCTTTGCCAGCTCGACTTTGCTGGGGTTGATGTCCACACCGACGATCATATTGGCACCGGCCATGCGCGCGCCCTGAATGACATTGAGGCCAATGCCGCCCAGGCCGAAAACGACCACATTGCTGCCGGGCTCTACCTTGGCGTCGAAGATCACCGCGCCGACGCCGGTAGTGACGCCGCAGCCGATATAGCAGACTTTATCGAAGGGCGCGTCGTCGCGGATTTTCGCCACGGCTATTTCCGGCAACACGGTAAAATTAGAGAAGGTCGAGCAACCCATATAGTGTTTGAGCGGTGTGCCGTCGAGGGAGAAGCGGCTAGTGCCGTCTGGCATTAGGCCTTGGCCCTGTGTGGTCCGAATAGACTGGCAGAGATTGGTTTTTGGGTGCAGGCAGAAGTCGCAATGGCGGCACTCCGGCGTGTACAAGGGAATGACGTGGTCGCCGGGTTTGACACTGGTGACGCCCGCGCCGACTTCCACCACGATGCCTGCGCCTTCATGGCCGAGAATGGTGGGAAACTCGCCTTCGGGGTCGTCGCCCGACAGGGTAAAGGCGTCGGTGTGGCAGATGCCGGTGGCTTTTAATTCGACCATGACCTCGCCGGCGCGAGGGCCTTCCAGGTCGACCTCCAGCACTTCCAGTGGTCTTCCTGCGCCAAAGGCGACAGCGGCTTTGGTTTTCATAATGGGCTTCTCCAAGAATGTCTGTAGGCCAGTGTAAATGGCTATTGGTCAAAGGATAATCCGATATTTGCTAAACTCATTGTTTCTGTGTGGCAACAATGAGCGGGTGGGGCAATGAAGCACTGGGAGGCCGTTGAGGTATTTGTGCGGGTGGTCGAGGCCGGTAGTTTTTCGGCGGCGGCCGGGCAATTGGCGGTGTCCAAGTCCCATGCCAGTCGGCAGCTCAGTGCCTTGGAGGGCCGCCTGGGGGTGCAGTTGCTGACCCGCAGTACACGGCGCCTGACGCTCACCGAGGTCGGTGAGGCCTACTACCTGCGCTGCAAAAGTATTTTGACGCAGATGGAAGAAACAGAGCTGGCGGTGATGGAGCAGCAGGCCGAGCCGCACGGCAGCCTCCGGGTTACCGTTGCCGGCGCTTTTGGCGAGCGCTATGTGGCGCCGGCGGCGGCGGAATTTTTGCAGCGCTATCCCGCGCTTAACCTCCACCTCGATTTTAATAATCGCAATGTCGACCTGTTGGAGGAGGGCTATGATCTCGCCATTCGCGCGGGCGTGTTGAAGGACTCCTCGTTGATCGCCCGGCGCATCGCCGAGCGGCGCTTAGTGATCTGCGGCAGTCGCGATTACTTTGATCGCTGCGGCGTGCCGAACACCCTGCGAGATTTGCGCGGGCACAGTTGCCTGGTGGGCTCGCTGCCGACTTGGCGGTTTCGCGATCGCGACGGTCAACACAGTGAGTTAAAGGTGGAGGGGCGCTGGCGCAGTAACAATGGCCACGCCCTGCTCGCCGCTGCGCGCCGGGGGCTGGGCTTGGTGCAGCTGCCGGAATTTTATGTCTATGAAGACCTGCAGGCCGGTCGCCTGCAGGCGGTGATGGCTGACTATCAGCCCACCGATACTGCGGTATGGGCGGTGTATCCGCGCAATCGCTACCTTTCGGCCAAGGTCAGCTTTTTTGTTGATTTTCTCGCAGAGCGCTTTCGCGGAATTGACTACTTGAGTTGTTGAGCCGCTGGCGGCGCACTGTAACAGCGTCGTGGGTCGAGCGTCTGAGGGTGAGGGCAATCGGCGTTCAAGGGGAGGGGACAATGCAGTTTTGGCGATATTGTTTGGCGACAGCGGTGATGAGAACGGCGCTAAAGGTGTCGCTGCTGGTCGGCACTGTACTCAATGTGATTAATCAAGGCGATGCGCTGTTAGTGTGGCAGGGAATTTCCTGGCCGCAGCTGCTGCTAAATTACCTTACGCCCTATGCGGTGGCCAGCTACAGCGCCGCCAGTACACAGCGGCGGCTAGATCAGCTGTTGGTGAGCGCGGAAAAGCCGTTATAGCGGCTGTGGCAGTGCCGGCCGCCACAGCGCTGGCCTCACAGCTGCGCTGCGACCCAGTCAAATACCTCGTCGTACTGTGCAGGCAGCTGCTGACGCAGTGTGTTGAGTGCGCCGCGCACCGCCGCCAGTTCTGGGTGGTTGACGTTGATATGCCCCAACTTGCGCCCCGGCCGCACTTCCTTGCCGTACCAATAACACTGGGTGGCGGGAATAGACATCCAGCGCGTGTCGCGTTCGACACCGATGATATTGATCATCACGCTGTTGCCGCGTACTTCCGGCGCCTTGATTGGCAGGCCGGCAACGGCGCGAAGGTGCATTTCAAACTGGCTGACGCAGGCGCCGGCCTGGGTCCAGTGGCCACTGTTGTGCACCCGCGGCGCCAGCTCGTTGACAATCAATTTGTCGCCAACCCGGAAGCATTCCATGGCCATCACGCCGACGTAATTCATCGCGTCCATGATCTTGCCGAGCATGGCTTCGGCCTGGCCCTGTAAATGCTCAACGCGTTGCAGCGGTGCTACCGAGGCCATCAGGATGCCGTTGCAATGCAGGTTGAGGGTGAGCGGGTAGAACACCTGTTTGCCGCTGCTGTCGCGGGCGCCCACCAGCGACAGTTCTTCCATAAAGGGGATTTTCTGTTCGGCGATGGCCGCACCCTGCCAATCGCCGGGGACTTCGTCACCGTCCTGACCGCGGTGCAGCCAGTACTGGCCCTTGCCATCGTAGCCGCCGGTGCGGCGCTTGAGCAGCACGTCGTCGCCCAGCTCACTGTGCAGCCAGTCGGCGCGGCTGTCATCTTCGACCGCGCGCCAGGGGGCGGTGGCGACATCGAGGGAGTCGAGCAGGGATTTCTGGTGAAAGCGATCGGCAATGCGCCAGAATACATCGGCATTGACGAAATTGGGGTGTTCGCTGAGGTGGCGGGTCAGGGCGGTGTCCGGCCACTGCTCGCGCTCTACGGTGACAATATCGCGGTCCCCGATTGCCGGCAGCGTTGGCGCGTCGGGGTCCATTGGTTCGACGCGCAATGCCAGCGGGTAGGCGGCCTGCTCAAGCATGGCGCCCAATTGACCGGCGCCCAGTACCCATACCGTTTGCATTAGGCCTCCCGTGGATCCGGATTGTCGAGCACCGACTCGGTTTGCGCCTGGCGGAACTTCTCCAGTCGCTGGGCCAGCTCGGCATCGTGGGTGGCCAATATTTGGCAGGCCAGCAGGCCGGCGTTAAAGGCGCCGGCGGTGCCGATGGCGAGGGTACCGACGGCGATGCCCTTGGGCATTTGTACAATCGAGAGCAGGCTGTCCATGCCGCTGAGTGCGCGGCTCTGTACGGGAACACCGAGCACCGGCAGGCGGGTTTTAGCGGCGACCATACCGGGCAAGTGGGCGGCGCCGCCGGCGCCGGCGATGATCACCGAGTAACCCTTGTCGACGGCGGTTTCGGCGAAACTCATCAGTTTGTCGGGGGTGCGGTGGGCGGACACCACTTCTACGTGGTGGTCTACGCCCAACTCGCTCATGATCTCGGTGGCGGGGCGCATGGTGTCCCAGTCGCTTTTGGAGCCCATGATCAGGGCGACTTTTGCTGACATTGGCTTTTGCTCTCGTCGCGTAAAAACGGCGCATTATAAATGAATTTGCCGTCGCTGCGCGCCCCGATTGGTGGTTTATTGAACAAATCGCGCTCGCGCGGCGGGTGATAGAGGGGGAATATTACCCAGCGCGGCAAAAAACAGCGCTGCGGCTAGCTAACGGCGGGTGTTTGCGCGCCGCTTTGTAACAAAGGCCGCGCTTGTGAAACTATAGGGCAGGTAAACGATAATAACGGGAAAATATATGCACGATACTCTCGCTCTGCTAGAGCTGGTTGAGTTCCCGGCGCTGCAGCGGACTGAGCTCGATACCCTGCAGGTCAACCTCGGCTATAAATGCAATCAGCGCTGTCTGCATTGCCATGTTAACGCCGGACCGACCCGCACCGAGATGATGAGCAGCGATAATCTGGCGTTGATTCCACAGGTGTTAGCCGCCCGCAATATCAAACGGCTGGATCTCACCGGCGGCGCGCCGGAGCTGCACGAAGGCTTTCGGCCATTGGTGGCGCAGGCCTCGGCGATGGGGGTGCAGGTGATCGACCGCTGCAACCTCACCATTTTGTTTGAGCCCGGCCAGCAAGGCCTGGCGGAATTTCTCGCCGAGCACCGGGTGGAGGTGGTGGCCTCGCTGCCCTGTTATTCGCTGGACAATGTCGATGCCCAGCGCGGTGAGGGCGTGTTCGATAAAAGCATCGCCGCCCTGCAGCAACTCAATCAATTGGGTTACGGCCAGCCCGGCAGTGGCTTGGTGCTGAATCTGGTTTACAACCCGCAGGGGCCGTCGCTGCCGCCCAATCAGCAGGCGCTGCAGGAGGACTATCGGCGCGAGTTGATGAGCCACTTCGGCATTGTCTTTAATCAGCTGTTCGCGCTGGCCAATATGCCGATTCAGCGCTTTGGCTCGACGCTGATTTCCAAGGGCCAGTTCAACGATTATATGGGCCTGCTGCGCGACAGCTACAGTGAGGCCAACCTCGATGGCGTGATGTGCCGCAGCCTGGTGAGTGTCGACTGGCAGGGCTATCTCTACGATTGCGACTTTAACCAGCAGCTCGGCTTGCCGCTGCCCGGCGCCGAGACGCGCCCGCATTTGCGCCAGTTGCTTGAGCAGGATTTAAGCGGCCGGCCGATCAAGGTGGCCGGCCACTGTTTTGGCTGCACGGCGGGGCAGGGCAGCAGCTGTGGCGGCGCGCTGTAGCGTTGATAAAAAATAAGGAAGTGGAAATGAGCAGTCACGATATTGTTAAAGATTACTACGGCAAGCAGCTGCAAAGTTCAGACGACTTAAAGACCAGTGCCTGTTGCGACGCCAGCGCCATGCCAGAGTGGCTGAAGCCTCTGCTGGCGGCGATTCACCCCGAGGTGTTGTCCCGCTATTACGGCTGTGGCCTGGTGTGCCCGACTGAGCTTGAGGGCTGCCGGATATTGGATCTGGGCAGCGGTAGTGGCCGCGATGTCTATGCGCTGGCGCAGCTGGTGGGCCCCCGCGGTGAGGTGGTCGGTGTGGATATGACCGACGAGCAGCTTGAGGTGGCACGTTCTACCCAGGCCTGGCACGTCGAGAAATTCGGCTTCGATAATGTGCGCTTTATAAAGGGTTATATAGAGCGCCTGGATGAGCTGGATTTAGCGCCGGGCAGTTTTGATGTGGTGGTGTCCAACTGCGTCATCAACCTGTCGCCGGATAAAGACGCCGTGCTCGCCGGGGTGAAGCGCCTGCTTAAACCCGGCGGTGAATTTTATTTCTCCGACGTCTATGCCAGCCGCCGGGTGCCCGAGGCCATGCGCAGCGACCCGATGCTGTACGGCGAATGTCTGGGCGGCGCGCTGTACTGGAATGACTTTATTCAGTTGGCCAAGCGTCAGGGCTTTGGCGACCCGCGGCTGGTGGAAGACCGGCCGCTGGAAATGACCGACCCGGCGGTGGCGGCGAGTACGGCGGGGGTGGATTTTTTCTCCGCCACCTATCGGCTGTTCAACCTCGACACCCTGGAAAGTGACTGCGAGGACTACGGTCAGGCGGTGGTTTACCGCGGCAGCATTGCCCAGCAGCCGGTGCATTTTGTGCTCGATAAGCACCATATTATTGAGGCCGGCAAGGTGTTCCCGGTGTGCGGCAACAGCTGGCGGATGCTGGCCGAAAGTCGCTTTGCCCGGCACTTTGATTTTGTCGGCGACTTCAGCCGTCACTACGGTATTTTCGAGGGCTGCGGTGTTTCTCTGCCGTTTACCACTATGGATGACGACGGCGCCCTGCCCTGTTGTTAAAGCGTGGAGGACGCGTGAATGAATAAGCGCCAATTGGGCAGCAGCACGCTGCAGGTCAGCCAGCTGTGCCTGGGCACCATGACCTGGGGCGAGCAGAACAGCGCTGAGCAGGCCTTTGAGCAGATGGACTATGCGGTTTCGCGGGGCATCAATTTTTTTGATACCGCGGAAATGTACCCGGTGCCGCCGCGCGCAGAGACCCAGGGGCGCACCGAGCAGTATCTCGGCCAGTGGTTGCGCCACAGCGGCAAGCGCGGCGAGATCGTGCTGGCCAGCAAGGCCACCGGCCCGGGCAATGCCCATATTCGCGGCGGCAGCGGGCTGAATCGCGACCGCCTGCTGACGGCCTTTGAGGGTAATCTGCAGCGCTTGCAGACCGATTATATCGACCTCTATCAGATTCACTGGCCCAATCGCGATACTAACTTTTTTGGCAAGCTGGGCTATCAGCACCGCGACGATGACGCCGATGTCGAGCGCAATCAGCACGAGCTGTTGAAAACACTGGCCGAGCTGGTGGCCAGCGGCCAGGTAAAAACGGTTGGACTGAGCAATGAAACCCCCTGGGGGGTACTGAACTTTTTGCGTATGGCAGAGCGCTATCAGCTGCCGCGCGTGGTCAGTATTCAGAACCCCTACAATCTGCTCAATCGCAGCTTCGAGGTGGGGCTGGCGGAGATCGCCATTCGCGAGCGCGTCGGTTTGCTGGCTTATTCACCCCTGGCATTTGGCATGCTCAGTGGTAAATATCGCCGCGGCCAGCGCCCGGAAAATGCCCGCATCACGCTGTTTGAGCGCTTCCAGCGCTACAACAACCCACAGGCGCTGGCGGCCACCGAGCAATACGCCCAGCTGGCGGAGCGCCACGGTTTGGATTTTGCGCAAATGGCACTGGCCTTTATTAATCGCCAGCCCTTTGTGACCAGCAATATTATCGGTGCCACCACCCTGGCGCAGCTGAAAAGCAATATCGACAGCGCCGAGATCGCACTCAGCGACGAGCTGCTCGCCGAGATCGAAGCGATCCACATCGCCCAGCCGAATCCGGCGCCGTAATCAGCCGCGCCGGCGCTTAGCTGCGGCAAATGCGGCTGAGCACCGCCTTCAGGTAGCGGGTTTCCGGAATGGCGGGGTGTACCGGGTGGTCGGCGCCCTGCATGCCTTCGGCGAGAATTTGCGCGTGGCGGTCAATGTGACGCGAGGCGGCGCGGACCATATCCAATAGCTCTTCGCGGGGCATATGCATGGAGCAGGAGGCCGACAGCAGATAGCCGCCGGGTTCCAGCAAGCGCATGGCCAATTCATTGATGCGGCGGTAGGCGAGAATGCCCTCTTTCTGGTCTTTCTTGCGCTTGATAAAGGCCGGCGGGTCGACAATGATCACGTCGAAGCGCTGGCCGTCGTCGCGCAGTTGGCGCAGCGCCGCAAAGGCGTCGCCGTGCAGGGTGTTAAAGCGATCGCCAATGCCGTTGAGGGCGGCGTTTTCGTGGGCCTTTTCCAGCGCCAGTTCCGAGGCGTCATTGCACCAGATTTCACGGGCGCCAAACACCCCGGCCTGCACGCCAAAGCTGCCGACATAGCTGAACACGTCCAGCACGCGCTTGCCGTTGACAATGTCTTTCAGCCAGGCGCGGTTGGGGCGCTGGTCGTAAAACCAGCCGGTTTTCTGCCCGCTGCTCAGCGGCGCCAGAAAGCGCACGCCGTTTTCCACCAGCTCGACATCCTCCGGCGACTCGCCGTGTACGCAGACCACTTCGCTGGGCAGGCCTTCGAGCTGGCGCACCGAGGCGTCGTTGCGCAGCAAAATTGAGCGTGGCGACAGCAGCTTATTCAGCGCTGCCAATACCGGCTCGCGCAGCGCTTCCATACCGGCGGTGTTGAACTGTACCGACAGGTGGTCGCCAAAACGGTCGACCACCAGCCCCGGCAGCAGGTCGCTCTCGCCGTAGACCAGTCGATAGCAGGGCTGTTCGAACAGCTGCTCGCGCAGCGCCAGGGCCTGGCTGATACGCTGCTCGATCTGCTTCTGCCCCACTGCCTGCTGGCCGCCGCTGAGCAGGCGCGCGCAGATCAGCGACTGCGGGTTGATATAGGCCACGCCCAGTGCCTTGCCCTGGGCAGACTCCACCACAACCTGCTGGCCGACCTCAAAACTCTTTAGCGGGGTGGCCTGTTTGTCGACCTCGTTGCTGTAAATCCACAGGTGCCCGCCGCGCAGGCGGCGTTCTTCGTTTTTGGCTAGGCGCAGGGTGGGCAGGCTCATGCTGACATCTCGGCTGGTGGCGATAAGGCGGCATTATCGGGGATTG
>NZ_JBFIGO010000035.1:0-27563 GCF_041602295.1 Spongiibacter sp.
CAGCATTCACCGCTTTGCCAGCCGCAGCCTGGACGCTGAGCTGTTGTGGAATGCCAGCATGCCCTGTCGCCTGCCCGCCGACGCAGAGATTCCGGTCGCGCAATACGGCAGCAGCCACTCGGCCACTATGAAAAGTCGCTACCGCCTCGGCCTGGGCCACCGCTACGGCCGCAAGATGCAGACCATTGCCGGTATTCACTATAATTTTTCCCTGCCGCAGGGGCTGTGGAATGCGCTGTATCAACTGCAGGGCGGCGAGGGTGAGGCGGACAAGGCCTTTGTTACCGAGCGCTATTTCGCGCTGATCCGCAATTTCCGCCGTTATTCCTGGTTGTTGATTTACTTGTTTGGCGCAGCGCCGGCGGTGTCTAAGTGCTTTGTTAACGGCCGGCCACACGGTTTGACTGCGCTGGGGGAGTACACCCTGTACAGCCCCTATGCCACTTCCTTGCGGATGGGCGACTTGGGCTACCAGAGCAACGCGCAAAAAGGCCTGAACATTTGCTACAACAATCTCGATTTCTATATTGAAACCCTGCGCAATGCCATCACCACCTCCCATGGCGACTACGAACAGTACGCTCGCGAGGAGCAGTTGAGCAGTGGTTTGTTGCAGATTGAAAACGAGTTTTACAGTCCGATTCGCCCCAAGCGGGTCACCGACAGCGGGGAGATTCCACTGGGTGCGCTGCGCCGCGGCGGCGTGGAGTACATCGAAGTGCGCTGCCTGGATGTCAATCCGCTGCTGCCGATGGGGATAGACGCCCAGCAGATTCGTTTTATCGATGCCTTTTTGCTGTTTTGTCTGACCAGCGACAGCCCGTTGTGTGACGACGCCGCCAACAGTACGATCAGCGAAAATTTGAGCAAGGTGGTGAATCGCGGTCGCGAGCCCGGGCTGACGCTGGTGGACGAACAGGGTGGGCTGCGCGAGCTGCCCGAGTGGGGCGAGCAGTTGATCGACGGTATTGAGCAACTGGCCGAGCTGCTCGACACCGCCCACGGCGAGAGCCAATACCGCGAGAGCTGCGCTGCCCAGCGGGCGAAATTGCGCAACCCGGCGCTGACGCCCTCGGCGCGTATTGTCGAGGCGATCGAGCAGCGCGATGGCAGTTTTTTCCACTTCGCCCTGCGCCAGTCTCAGGAGCACCACCGCGAGTTCAGCGAGGCGCCGCTGTCACCGGCGCAAATCCGCCGCTTTGCCGAGTTGCGCGGCGACTCGATGGAACAGCGGGACGCCATCGAAGCCCGTGACGAAGGCAGCTTCGACGAGTATCTGGCGCGCTTCTATCGGCAGTACCAAAACCTGTGAGGCGAAGGTGAACTACCTCGCCCATTTCCATTTGGCCGAATTGCTCAGTCGCCAGCGCGGCGACCGCGGTGACGGCCTGCTGATCGGCGCGCTGCTCGGCGACCATGTGAAGGGGCCGCTGCGCGGTGACTACGCCGCCGACTGGGAAGAGGGCATTCGCCTGCACCGCCGCATCGATGCGCTGACCGACAGCGACCCGGCGACCAGTGCCTGTCTGCGCAGTTTCCCCGGCGATTTTCGCCGCTTTGCCGGCATCGCTCTGGATGTGTGTTTTGATCACTATCTCAGCCAGCACTGGCAGCGCGACTGGGCCGGTTTGGCGAGCCCGGCACTGCCGGAATTCAGCCGCGACTGCTACCAGCGGCTGCAGTGCGTCAGCCCGAGTTTTCCGGCGTCGGCACAGCGCCAGAGCCGCTTTCTGGCCGACTACAATGTTCTGTGCTCGCTGCAAGACTGGCATAATACCCACCGCACCTTGGCGCGTATTGCCCGGCGGCTGCGTCGCGACAATCCGCTGGGCGATTGCGCCGCGGTGCTGGAGCCGCGCCGCGAGCAGATAGAGCAGTGTTTTTTGGAACTCTATCCGCGACTGATCGCCCAACTGGAAGAGGAGTTTGCCGCTCGCTAGCGCGGCGACGCTCGCTATTGCCAATGGCCACCGGCCACCGATAACAAGAGATTGCCATGTTTATCAGCTCTCGCTGGATTTATGCTTTTATCCTCGCCAGTTGTACTGGCCTGCTGGGCTACGCGTTTTACAGCCAGTATGTCGACGGCTTGCACCCCTGCCCGCTGTGTATTACCCAGCGCATTTTTTATGTACTGACGGCACTGGTTGCACTGTTGGCGTTGATCTTCCATCCCCAGCAGCTGGGCCGCTATATCAGTGGCGGTTTGATGGCGATTTTCTGCATTGCCGGCGGCAGCTTCGCCTACCGTCAGGTGTGGTTGCAGGGACTGCCCGCAGACCAGGTGCCGGCCTGTGGTCCCAGCCTGGAATATATGTTTGAAAATCTGCCGATGAGCGAGGCCTTCACCACCCTGTTGATGGGCGACGGCAACTGCGCCGAAGTGGTGTGGACGCTATTTGGTTTGAGCATGCCCAATTGGTCGTTGATTGCCTTTGTCGGCCTCGGTCTGGCGGCGGTGGTGAGTGCCCTGCCCTGGGTGCGCCGCTGATGCTGGCGGGTTTTCTCAGCCTGTTTGCCTGCCAGCTGGCGGGCGAAGTGCTGCAGCGGGCCCTGGGCCTGCCGCTGCCCGGCCAAGTATTGGGCATGTTCTTGCTGTTCGCGCTGCTGTGTCTGCGCGGCTTGTACTGCGACGATGCCGTGCCCGAGGGGCTGAGTCAGGGCAGCCAGCGGTTGATTGAGTTGCTGCCGATGTTGTTGATGGCCCCCGCGGCGGGGGTGTTCTTTCTGGGCGCCGGTTTTGCCGATCAGTGGCCGGCGTTTATCGCGGCGGTCAGCGTTGGCACGGTGTTGACGATGATCTTCTGTGGCTTATTGCTTAAGGCGCTGGCCAAGCCGCGGGCGGCTAAGCATGACTGAGCTGTTGCACAGCCCGCTGTTTGGTTTGACCCTCACCCTGTTGGCCTATCAGTGTGCGATGTGGGCCTATACCCGCAGTGGCAAAATGGCCCTGCTGCATCCCACCATCAGCGGTGCGGTGCTGATTGCCCTGGCCCTGAAAAGTTTGCAGCTCGACTACTTTGCCTATTACCAGGATATCAACTGGCTCAATTTTCTACTCGGCCCGGCGACGGTGGCACTGGCGGTGCCGCTGTATCGCCAGTTGCCCTTGCTGCGCGAGCTGGCCGGGCCGCTGCTGATCACCTTGTTGTGCGGCGCGCTGTTTGCCTGCGGGTCGGCGCTGTTGCTGGCCTGGTGGCTGGGCGCCACACAGGAAACGCTGCTGTCGCTGATGACCAAGTCCATCACCACACCAATCGCCATTACGGTTACTGAGGAAATTGGCGGTATCACCTCGGTGGCTGTCGGCTCGGTGATTTTGACCGGCGTGGCGGGCATTACCACCATTAGCTGGTTGTTCGACAAGCTGAATATCAAGGACGACCGCCTGTGGGGCTTTTGTTTGGGTTTGGCAGCCCATGCGATTGGCACTTCGCGGGCGTTTGAGCGCAGTCCGGTGGCCGGTGCCTTTGCCAGCCTGGCACTGTGTCTGACCGGGGCCTTTACAGCCCTGTTTGTGCCCCTGGCGGTGAGCTGGTTGCGTTGATGCCAGTGCGGGCTAATACCGCCAAAAGGCCGGCGTAAACAATAGCAACACAGTAATAAACTCCAGGCGCCCCAGCAGCATACCCGCACAGAGTATCCACTTGCTGGCCTCGCTGAGGCTGGCAAAGTTCCCCGCCGGGCCGATCAATTCTCCCAGACCGGGGCCGACGTTCATTAAGGCTGTGCTGGCGCCGGTGAGGGCGGTGTCAAAGTCGACACCGCTGAGGCTCAGAAGCAGGGTAATGACCGCCAGGCTGATCATCATTACAAACAGGTAGGTTACTGAGGACAGCAGAATGGCGTCGTCGACTTTGCGGCCGTTATAGTTTCGCTGCGTGACGGCACGGGGGTGGAGGGCGCGGGAAAAGCTTTCTCGCAGACTGATGGCGAGCAGCTGAAAACGAAACATCTTGATGCCGCCACTGGTGGAGCCGGAGCAGCCGCCGACAAAGGTGGCAAAGAAGAACAGCGCGGCTGCAAAGGGCCCCCAGTGGCTGTAGTCGCCGCTGGCAAAGCCGGTGGTACTGATAACCGAGATCAAATTAAAACTGGACAGGGTCAGTGCTCGCAGTGGCGGTTGGTGGTTAACCAGGATTTGGTAGCTGCTGAGTACTAGGCAGCCGGCAATTACCAGCAATACAAAGCTGCGCAGTTGCTGATCCTGCCAGAGCAGCCAGCGCCGCCGCGCCAGTGAGTGTACATACAGGCCAAAGGGCAGTGAGCCAATCATCATGAAGACAATGGCTACCCAGTGACTGCCGAGGTCGCCAAACTGTGCGAAGGAGCTGTCAGAGGTGGAAAAGCCGCCGGTCGACAGTGTGGTCATGGCGTGGTTGACGGCGTGGAAGCTATCCATGCCGGCCAGCATGTAGGCGCCGGTGCACAGGGCGGTAAGTAACAGATAAAAATAAATAATCCGGCGGATTGTGCTGTTGGCGCGGGGCAGTGCCTTGTCGGACCAGTCGGAGGACTCGGTTTGAAACAGGCGCATGCCGCCAACGCGCAAAAATGGCAGGATGGCCACTGCCATGGCGATTACCCCGAGGCCACCGAGCCACTGCAGCAGGGAGCGCCACAGCAGTATGTCGGCGGGCATGGCATCGAGTCCGGTGAGCACGGTGGAGCCGGTGGTAGTGAGGCCGGATACCGCCTCAAAAACGGCGTCAGTCAGGGTGCTTACGGTTCCAGTCAGCAGTATCGGCAGCGCGCCGAGCAGGCTCATCACCAGCCAGCTGAGGCTGGTGATCAAAAACATATGGCGCGGTGTCAGCGCGCTGATTTGGTAGTCCCAGCTGGCCAGTGTGCCACTGAGGGCGAGGCTTTCGCAGATCAGGAACACGGCGGTATAGGCTGCGGTATTGTTGCTGTGATCGAGCGCGGCGATTGCCAGTGGCAGCAACAGGCTGAGCCCAAATAGCGCAAGGGTAAAGCTGCAAACCTTGACGACGGGCATCGCTAAGCGGCTTGTGCTCACGGCTAGTTATCGGTCGTCACTGGGGGGCGGCACACGCCGAGTTCGGATGAGCCGGCGCCGCAGGCGATGATGGATTTAAAGGCGGCGTCGAGCTTGATGTCCGGCCTCAGCACCACGCAATCGCTGGGCAGGTGGTAGACAAAGCCCGAGGTGGGGTTGGGGCCGGTGGGCACAAATACGCTGAACCAGCCGTTGTCGTGGCGACTGGTAACCACCCCGGTGGCGCGGGCGGGTACGTCGCGACCGTAGATCTGCACCACGGCGACTTCGCCGCGGGTAAACGGCGAGTTGCTGTCGCTGCCAAACATCTGCTGGAGTATGTCGCGAATTAAGCGGTAGCCCGGGGCGAAGCGCGACAGGTGTTTGTCGATAAAGTGCTGGGCAAAGCGCCCGGCACTGGTGGCGACCAGGGTGCCAACGACAAAGCAGCCGAACAAGATGAGGGTGACCACCGCGAGGTCGATCAGCAGCGGCGGTGCGCCGCTGATTTTAACCAGCGGTTCGGTCAGCGGTGCGATCAGGTTTTGCACGGCATTGACCGCCCAGCGCAGTGCCAACAGGAGAATGATAATGGGGGCGATAACTAAAATGCCACCGATAAAAGATTGGCCGATAAAGTGTTTGAACTTACTCATAGTTACTCGCTGGTCGTGGTGGTGCTCAGGCCTGCTAAACAGGCCGTTAATAGTAACCACTTTACTGTTACAGGGCACGGTTCAGTTAGTGAATCAGGCTGAGCAATTCGTCTAGTAGTCGCTCCAGTTTACGCAGTGAGCCGCATTCGGCGACGTAGTGGCAGGCCGTTTGGTAGCGGCGGATTTCTGAGTCACCGGTGTTCCAGCGGCTGCGCGATTCCGGGTTGAACCACAGCACCAGTCGCGCGCGATGGTAGAGCTCGCGAAGTGCGGCGATGCCCGTGTCGCCGCCATTGCCGCGACCATCGCCGAGAATCAGAATGGTGCTGCGGCGGTTGATTCGGTCTTCGACCTGCTGGCGGAAGCTGTTTAGCGCCCTGCCGTAATCGCTGCTACCCATGCCGTGACGCTGTTGGATAATCGCCAGCGCTTCCTCGGCGGGGTGTTGTCGGAAGAGCTCGCTGACCTCGACACTCTGGCCACAGAATACAAAGCTGCGGGTGTTGGGCAGCACATCGGCCAGTGCCTGCACAAACAACATGAGCAGCTGCGACCAGTTGCTGACCGAGCCGCTGAGGTCGCAGAGAATGTAGATATCGCTTTTTTCCTGGCGGCTGTTGCGCCAATAGCGATGGAAGGGTACACCGCCGTGGGCGATATTGCGGCGCAGGGTTTTACCCAGATCCAGTCGGCCGCGCTTGGCACGGCGGTAGCGCTGGCGGTGTTTGGCGGCAAGTTTTTTGGCCAGTTTGCGGATCAGTGGTGGCAGTTGGTCGCGGTAGTAGCTATCCAGCGATGACAGCTGGCTGTTGCGCATCAGTGCCTGCTGAAATTCGCGGGTGCCGGCGTTGTTGTTAAGCAGCAGTTGTCGGTCTAGCAGTTCGCCGAGCATGTCGATTTGCTGGTCGCGCAGTCGCGCCAGCCACTGTGCCTGCCGCTGTTCCTGGGGGTTGCCGGCGGCCAGTGTAGCGATGGCGTCGCGTCGCTGGCTGTCGCCCAGTGCGTCGAGTATCCGGCGGCGATATATGCCCCGCTGGGTCTGGTATTGCATGGCGTCGAGGCCGACTTCGGCGGCGGCGCGCATCAGTTCGGCGCGCAGTGCGTCGCTGCTCATGCCGCTGCCTCCGCCGCTGCCCTGCCCTTCGCCGCTGCCGCCCTGGCCGGGCAAGGCGCCATCCTGTTGTGACTCCTGGCTGTCGCTGGCATTGTCCGCGGCGCTGTCGTCTGCGGTTTGGTCGGGGGCGGCGAGGTCGAAGAATTGGCTAAAACAGTCGTGAAAGATGACTCGCTCGTCTGCGGACTTGGCCAAGCAGCTGGCCAGTCCGGTTTCCAGCAGGCGGCGGTCGGCGTAACCGAGGCTGGTGGCTACCTGCATGGCGTCTAGGGTTTCGGCAGTGGAAATACTCAGCCCGGCGTGGCGCAGGTGGCGGATAAACTGCAGCAGGGTGGCGTCCACGCCGCTCTAGCTCCCGGGGCCCGACTTGAGCAGGGCGGCGATTTCGGGGCGCACGATGCCGATATCTTCCTGGTATTTGAGCAGCACATTCAGGCTGTCGTCGACCAGTGCCGGCGACAGGCTGTCGGCGTGTAGCAGCAGCAGGCTGCGCGCCCAGTCGATGGTTTCGCTGATTGCCGGTTGTTTCTTCAAATCCAGCTCGCGCACGGCGTGGACAAAGGCGACCAGCTGTTCGCGCAGGCTATCGGCAATATCGGGCACGCGGCTCCGTACAATTTTGCTTTCCAAGGCGGCTTCAGGGAAGGGGATGTACAAGTGCAGGCAGCGGCGTTTAAGGGCGTCGCTAAGGTCGCGGGTGTTGTTGCTGGTCAGCAGCACCAGCGGTTTGTGCTTGGCGCGCAGGGTGCCTATTTCCGGTAGCGTGACGGCGAAGTCGGCGAGGATTTCCAGCAGCAGCGATTCAAATTCGTAGTCGGCTTTGTCGATCTCGTCGATCAGCAGTACTGCGCCCTTGTCGCTCTGCAGGGCGCTGAGCAGGGGGCGCGGTTCGAGGAAGCGTTCGGAGTAGAAGATATCGTCAAAGTTGTGCAGTCGTTCGACGGCGGCCGACAGCTCCTTGGCGCCACCGAGAATGCCCTGTAGCTGTTCTTTAAGCACCTGCACGTAGAGCAGCTGCTTGCTGTATTTCCAGTCGTAGAGCGCCTTGCTTTCGTCCAGGCCTTCATAGCACTGCAGGCGGAACAGCGGCAACTTGAGCATGGCGGCGCTGGCATTGGCGAGTTCGGTTTTACCCACGCCCGGTGGGCCTTCGATCAGAACCGGACGCTGCAGGCAGCGGGCTAAATGCAGGGTGGTGGCGATCTGTTCGCTGGCGATATAGCCCTGCCCGGCCAGTTCGTCAATGAGTGTGTTGATGGCCTGTCGTGCGCTGTTCATGGCGATCCTTGGGGTGGTTGGCGGCGCAGTAGGGGCTGTAACTGCGGCCAGTGAGGGCCATAGCTTGCCCGAATATCGGCGGCGTCGGCAAATGCGTGGTCGCGGTAGTCAAAACCGGGGCATACCGCCTCGGAAATCAAACCGTAGTCTCCGCTGCGCAGCTGCGAGGCCTTCCACCAGCCGCCGGGTACCAGCAGCTGCAGCTGTTGGCCGGCGGCCAGGTCGGGTCCCATCACCACTTCTTTTATGTCGCCATTTGGCAGTAACAGGGTGTAGTGCAGGGGCGCGCCGCCCTGCCAAAAGTGCAAAATATCGCTGCGGTTGCGGTGCAGGTGGCCGATGGGGCTGTCGGCGGTCAGCAGATAAAAAATACTGCTCATCAGTGGCCGGCGAAGGCCGTCGTCGCCGCTTAGCTGCTGGTCGGCGGTATAGCTGCGGCGAAAGTAGCCGCCCTCGGGGTGGGCTTGCAGTTGTAACTGGGCGATAAGTTGCGCGGCATCCATCGAGGCTTTAGCCGCCGGTGGTATTCATAAAGCGCACGATCTGCGGTTCGTCGTTCAGGTCAAAGTAGTGGCGCTCGGGCTTGATATCCATGGCGTCGATAATGGCTTGCTGCAGCTGCTGGGGGTCGTTTTCCAATACCGACTTGAGGTCGACGGAATATTCATTGCCCAAACACAGCAGCAGCCGCCCTTCCACGGTGAGCCGCACGCGGTTGCAGAGATGGCAGAAGTTGTGACTGTGCGGCGAGATAAAGCCAATGCGGCTGTGGCTGTCCGCCATGCGGTAGTAGCGCGACGGACCGCCGCTGGTCTCTGCGCTGGCGGTAAGCGGATAGCGGGCGTCGATGCGCCGGCGAATATCGTCGCTGCTGCAAAAACTCAGGGCGCGGTCGTGCTCACTGATCTGGCCCAGCGGCATTTCTTCGATAAAGCTGATATCCACCTGGCGGTCGCGGGCAAAATCGACGAGGTCCAGGATCTCGTCGTCGTTGCGGCCGGTCATCATCACCGCATTGAGTTTAATGCGCTCAAAGCCGGCGTCGCGGGCGGCGTCGATGCCGGCGATCACCTTGCTGAGCTCGCCGGTGCGGGTGAGTTCTTTAAAACGGTCCTCGCGCAGGCTGTCGAGGCTGATATTGATGCCGGTCAGCCCGGCTTTGTGCAGGGGAGCGGCGAATTTGTCGAGTTGGGCGCCGTTGCTGGTCATATTTAATTGTTCGAGACCGTCCAGCGCCGCCAGGCGCTCCACCAGCGACAGCACATTGCGGCGCACCAGCGGTTCGCCACCGGTCAGGCGAATTTTTTTCACACCGAGCTGCACAAAGGCGGCGCCGATGTCGTAGAGTTGTTCCAGGCTGAGAATATCGCGCCGTGGCAGGAAGGTCATGTCCTCTGCCATACAGTAAACACAGCGAAAATCGCAGCGATCAGTGACCGATAGCCGCAGGTAGTCAACCTGGCGGCCGAAGCGATCTTGCAATGGCGTGTTGGGCGCTGTCATGGCTCCAATATTACCACAGCGCGTGGGCGGAGGCCTGTGTGCGTTAATGAAGAGGACAAACGGATGAAGCAGGGGTGGTTATTCGCGGTGCTGCTGGCGTCGTCGCTGGCGTTGCAGGCTGAGCCCGGGCAGGGCAATGCCTACGGCAAGCATAAGCAAACTCCGCCGGGCCATGCCAAGGGGCAGGCTGTGGCGCAGGATACGGGGCGCGGCTCTGCCGAGTACGAGGCTGCTGAGCAGCGAGCCGAGGCCGGTGTCGATTGGCGGGTGTACAACCGCTATGGCGAGGTGTTGACCGCCAGCCAGTTGGCCAACGCGGTGGCCGTTGAGGCCGCGGTCAGTCAGGCGGGTGTAGACCCCTACTCCCCCGAGGCTGTCGCCATCCGCATTAGCATGGGCCAGTCGCCGGAGCGGGCTCAGCGGCCCAACGATGGTGCCTTTGATCGTCGCGGAGAGGCGCTGAGTCAGCGCCAGGCCAGTGAGCGTTTTGCGGCGGTCGCGGTGATGCAGCGCGCGGGTATCGACCCGGATTCGGCACAGGCTGCCCAGGTTCGCGCCGCTGCTGAGGGGCGCATAGAAACCGCCGATGGTGAGGTGGTGGATCAGCAGACGGTTGAAGAGGTGGCGAAAGAAATCGCCGTGCAGGAGGCGATGATTTACACCGGTGCGCAACCGGGGTCGGCCGATGAGTCGCTGATTCGCCTGGGCAGCGATGTGCTGATGGAGAAGTTGAAAAACTGGTGGCAATAAGTGGGAAGATTGCACGGTTGGCGTATTTTGCCAGTGGGATGTCTCATTTTGTCATTGTCTGTAAGCTGGCAGGGTTTACTCTGGAGGTCGTAAATAAGCCTTCTTTTTATAGGGTTTTTAGCCGCCTTGCGGTGAACTTTCTGCGCTAGCGCTGAGGACAAGACAATGACTACCACCACAACCACTGTACAACGCTACCCGATGCCCATGCCCTTCGGCTGGTTTGCGGTCTCTTATTCTGACGAGCTGGCGCCCAGCGAGTCCCGCGCAGTTCACTATTTCGGCCAGGAATTGGTGCTGTTTCGCACCGAGAGCGGTCGCGCGGTATTGATGGAAGCTTACTGCCCCCACCTCGGCGCCCACCTTGGCCACGGTATCCACGAGCGCTCGGGTACTGGCGGTGGCCGCATTGAAGGCAACAACATCGTCTGCCCCTTCCACTCCTGGAAGTTCAGCCCCGAAGGCGAGTGTGTGGAAGTGCCCTACGCGAAGAATATGCCGCCCAAGGTGCAGGGTAAAAAATGCCTGAAATCCTTCCCGATTCGCGAAACCAACCAGGTGATCTGGGCTTGGTACCACCCCGAAGGCGAGTCGCCGAAATGGGACGTGGTTGAGCACGAGGAAGCCAACGGCGACGACTGGTCACCGCTGGAGCGCTACGAGTGGTTTCTCGATACGCACTCTCAGGAAATGGCGGAAAACGCCGCCGACCCCGCCCACTTTAAATATGTGCACGGCACCGCGTCTTTCCCCGAGTGGGAAACCACCTACGACGGTCCGATGGTGCGCGGCCTGCAAGTTGCCAATATGCCGACCCCTCGCGGCGAAGTTAAGGGCAGCATTCGCACCGGCAGCGCCGGCCCCGGTCAGGGTTTTACCAAGTTTGAAGGTATCGCCGATACGTTCTTGATGGGCCTGACCACGCCGATCGACAACGAGCGAGTGCATGTGCGTTTTGCCTTCACCCAGCCCAAGGTCAATGGCGAAGTCAAAAAAGGCGGCGTCAATGCGGCAATTATTGCCAATATCGTTGGCCAGTTGGAAGAAGACAAGCCGATCTGGGAAAACAAGATCTACCGCCCGCTGCCGATCCTTTGCGATGGCGATGGCCCGATTGCCAAGTTCCGCAAATGGTATTCGCAGTTCTACGCTGGCGGCTTTGATCCCCGCTCGCTGTAAGCAGCCAACGAGAAAGTCAAAAGGGCGGCCTTCGGGTCGCCCTTTTTGTTGCTCGCTGAGGCTATACTAGGCCGCGATAATTAATCTCTTTGGAGTTCAAATGAAGCGCGCTGTAATGCCCCTGCTGTTTGTCGGTTGCCTGATGGCGACGCCTAGCTGGGCTGCCTGCTCTCTACCAGCGCCCCCGGCGCAGTTTCCCGATGGCGCCGAGGTCGAGCGCGCTGATATGGCGCGCCTGCGCCAGCAGCTTGAGCGCTATCTCGATGAGCAGGGGCGGTTTTTCAAATGTTTGGATGCCATGGAAAAAACGGCGCGCGGCACCGGCTATGACAGCGAGGAGCGCCGGGTCGATCGCATTGCGCGCTATAACGCTGCAATGGCTGAAATGTATGAGGCAATTAACCGCTTTAATGACGAGGTGCAGCGCTTTAATCAGCGCTGAGTGTCAAACCGCGTTCCAGTAGCCGTTCGCGCAGTGCCGCCGAGGCGTTTTCGGCGCCGAGAATGACAACTTGTTGAGTAGCCTCGCGGGGCCCTGTTGTTGGCCAGCCCCGCTCCTGTAATAGCTGTTTCACCCGGCGGGCGATTGCGGCGCCGGAGTCTACCCAGTGTAAACCCGCTAGTTCCTTGGCCAGTTGTGGCTGCACCAGTGGAAAATGGGTGCAGGCCAGCACAATAGTATCCAGCTCCTTGGCGCGGGGATGGCGGCGAAACTGCGCCGCCACCTGTTGCCAAACCTCCGGCGATTCTTCGCCCTGCCAAAACAGCCGTTCCACCGCCGGCGCCAAGTCGGCGTCGCCCACCGAAATGACACAGCAGTCACCGGCAAAGTCGCGGATCAGTTCGGCAGTATAGCGACGCTGCACGGTGCCGGGGGTCGCCAGCAGGCCGATTACCCGGCTGCGGCTCTGCGCGGCGGCGGGCTTGATGGCGGGCACCACGCCGACCACCGGGATGTGCAGCTGCTGTCTCAGGGCAGGCAGCACCGTTGTGCTGGCACTGTTGCAGGCCATCACCAGCAAGTCTGCGTGGTGGCGCTGTAAAATATCGCTGACGCGCGCGCAAATATGCTCCACCAGCGCACTTTCCTGCCACAGCCCATAGGGAAAGCCGCCGCGATCCATGGCGTAGAGCAGGTCGATGTTGGGGAGCAGCTGGTGGATTTCGGCGCCGACGCTAAGGGCGCCGACACCGCTGTCAAAAATAAGCACACGTGGTGTGTGCTGCGATTCGCTCACACTGGGCTCACAGTTGTTCGAGAATTTTTTCTGCGGCGCTCACGTCGATGCCCCCGGCGGGCTCTACCGCGAGGAAGCTGACCACGCCATCGTCGGCGATCAGTGCAAAGCGCTTGCTGCGTTTACCCATGCCAAAACCGCTGGCATCCATTTCCAGTCCCAGGGCCGCGCTGAAATCGCCGTTGCCGTCGGCCAGCATCATCAGCTCCTCAGCATTTTGGCTTTTTCCCCAAGCGTCCATGACAAAGGCATCATTAACCGACATACAGACGATGCTGTCGACACCCTTGGCTTTGATCTTGTCGGCGTTGACGACATAGCCGGGCAGGTGGGTCACACTGCAGCCGGGTGTAAATGCGCCGGGAACGGCGAATAACACCACTTTTTTACCAGTGAAAATTTCGCCGGTGGTGATGTCCTGAGGGCCTTTCTCCCCCATGATTTTCAGGGTCACTCCGGGGATAGAATCGCCAACTTGAATGCTCATTATTTGATCCTTATGCAGAAAGTGAAGGTGGGGCTGTGCACTGCGCCCCAAGTGTAGCAGAGCGCTGCGGCGGCAGATATTGACTTGAAAAAATTGGTTTTGCTCCCCAGATATACCGTAGCAGCAAAGGCTGTGGACAATGTAGATGAATATTTTGGAGGTGGTTTTTATGAATAGCTATCTGCCTTTTACAGTGTTCAGTGACCTGAATCGGGTGTTTGACAGTCGCCAGGAAGGCCGTGAAGATCGGCGTCGCAGCTGGTCGCCAGCGGTGGATATCTGCGAGGCCGACGACGCCTATCTGTTGAGTATGGATGTGCCGGGGATTAGTCGCGAGGATATAGACGTGAGTATCGATGGCGCAGTGCTGACGGTAAAAGGTCGGCGAGAAATTGACGGTGGCGAGCACCGTATGGCGGTGAATGAGCGCTGGCAAGGCGAGTTTGTGCGCCGCTTCAGCCTGCCGGACACCGTCGATCAGGAGCGGGTAGCCGCCAAGGTGGAAAACGGCGTACTGGCCCTGCATATCCCCAAGTTGGCGCTCGCAGAACCGCGCCGCATCAGTGTGCAATAAGTGGCGGGGCTGACGCCCCGCCCTTGCAGGGGCTGTTCGGCTGTGCTGGAATCGCCCTTTTAATGCCTCAGGTTCCTGTTTGTGAAGCCTCCCTTCCCGCTTGCCCCCCTGCGCCGCGAATGGCAAATTTTTCTGCTGGCGCTGGGGTTTCTCAGTCGCCTGCCGGTGCCCCCCGACCCCGATTTTAATCAGCGCAAGCTCGACGGCGCCGCGCGTTATTTTCCCGCGGTAGGGCTGTTGTTGGGCGGTCTGATGGCCCTGGCACTATGGGGCTTTTACAGCCTATTTTCGCAGCCGCTGCTGGCGGTATTGCTGTGCATGGCTGTGGGGCTGTTGATCACCGGGGCTTTTCACGAAGACGGTTTGGCAGATAGCGCAGACGGTTTTGGTGGCGCCTGGCAGCGCGATGATGTGCTGCGCATTATGAAGGACTCGCGGATCGGCAGCTATGGCAGTGTCGCCTTGCTGATGGTGTTGGCGATCAAGGCCGTCAGCCTGTCGGCACTGGCGCTGCCCAGTGCGATGGCCGCGCTGCTGCTGGCTCAGCCCCTGAGCCGCTGGCTGGCGGTGTCCTATCTGGTCGATATGCGCTATGTCAGTGGCGACGGCAAGTCCAAACCGCTGGCCACTGCTATGCCGGGTCGCCACTGGTTGCTGGCCGGTCTGGCCGTGTTGCCGGCGCTGGGCTACTTTTCGCCGGCACAGTGGCTGTTGCTGGCCGTGGGCTTGGCGGTGTTGCGCTTTACCTTTGGCCGCTATTTGCAGCGCCGCCTCGGCGGCTATACCGGCGATACCCTGGGCGCGGCCCAGCAACTTAGCGAAGTGCTGATTTATCTGCTGCTGTTGATATAGCGGGTGGCACAAACTGAACGGTTGCTGAAGCGGCTGACGTAAATTGTTGCGGCGTTTTACTGGCACTTTTCTCTGCGTTGCGCGTCATAATCCCTGACGACAAGAGGAGATCACAATGTCTAAACTCGCAATCATTACCGGCAGTGTCGGCGCAGTGGCACTGGCTGCGGCTGGTGGCTATGGCGGTTATCAATACCTGGAGGCGCAGCCGCGCTACGCCGACGTTGTCGCGGTAGAGCCAATAAAGGAAACGTATTTTGTGGCTCGCGAAGAGTGTTACGACGAGGTGATTGAAGAGCTCGCACCCAGTCGCGATGAGAATCAGATTGCTGGCACGGTGGTGGGTGCGGTACTTGGCGCGGTGATCGGTAAGCAGGTCGGTGGTGGCAACGGCAAAAAATTGGCTACGGTAGCCGGCGCCGCGGCGGGCGGTTATGCTGGCCGGCGAATACAGCAAGATATGCAGGGTAAGAATGTGCAAACTCGCACCGAGCGCCGCTGCCAGACCTTGCAGGATCCAAAACAGCGGGTGACCGGCTATCAGGTGAGCTATAGTTTTAAAGGCGAAACAGGCACGGTAGTGATGGCGCAGCGACCTGCCGATAAAATTTTAGTGGTCAATGGCGAGTTGCAGCTGGACGGCCCCGAGGGCTGAAGCCGCTGCGATGAGAGAATAAAATTAACTTAGGGAGTGCAGAAAGAATGACGTTTACATCACGCAAATTAACCGCTGTGGTACTGAGTCTGTTGATGTCGTGGATGGGGCTGGCAGCGACCAGTGCATCGGCCGCAATGATCGACACTGCCAGTACGGTGAGTGAATACAGCCTTGAGCAAGATAAGGCGGCATTAAAGTCGGCCTTGGAACGCAGCGATGTGCGCGAGCGCCTGCTGTCTTTGGGCGTGGCGGTTGACGCGGTGGATGCCCGCATCGACGCGCTGACGGCGGCGGAATTGAGCAGTTTGAAGGCCAATATGGATGACATGCCGGCCGGTGCTGGCGCGGTTGGTCTGCTGGCCTTTTTGGTATTGGTATTTTTCATTACCGATATTCTAGGTGTCACCGACATCTTTCCCTTTGTGAACCCGGCAAAATAAGCGCAGTTTTTTTGCGCTTTACTGCCCTTTTGGGCGCACTGTTACTCACCGCCTGTAGCAGCGCGCCCAGCCTCCCCTCTTCAGTAGCTAACCGCCTGACTACAGCGCGCCAGCTCGATGTGCCGTTTATTGATCAGCAGGACTACTACTGTGGCCCGGCGGCGTTGTCATCGATCGCCCAGTATCGCGGTGTCGCCGCCGATCAGCAGTCTGTGGCGTCTATGAGTTTCATCCCGGGTCGCCGGGGCAGTTTAAGTTTGGAGATGCAGGCCGCCAGTCGGCGGCTGGGACTGCTGCCCTATCCGCTGGCACCGAGCCTGAGTGCGCTGCTGAGTGAGCTGGATGCGGGTAATCCGGTGTTGGTATTGCAAAACCTCGGCTTGAGTTGGTGGCCGCAGTGGCATTATGCCGTGGCGCTGGGTTACGACTTGGCGGCCGGCGAATTGCTACTGCACTCGGGCAGCCACCCCTACTACCGTTTGGGTTTTGATACTTTTTATGCCACTTGGGCGCGAGCGCAGCACTGGGCACGGGTGCCCGTTGGCGTCGCTGCGACACCGGTCAGTGCCGAGGCGATCGTCTATTTGCAGGCGGCCCATGCGTTTGAGGAAACTGGTCAGCTGGCGCGGGCGCTGGCGTATTACCGGCGCGCGACCGAGCAGTGGCCTGAGCACGTTGTCGCCTGGCTGGCGCTGGCTAATGTCGCCTATCAGCTGGCCGACACCGAGCTGGCGATGCGCAGCTATGAGAGAGCCTTAAACCTGGCGCCCGAGCGCGCCGGGCTGTGGAATAACTACGCTTACAGCTTGCAGGCGGCCGGTTGCCAAACACTGGCCGAGGCGGCTATTCGCCGTGCCCGGTTACTGGCGCCTGAGGATGGCAATATCGCCGACAGTGCCGCCGAGCTGGCGGCGAGCAAGCCGCAGCCGGCAGCGACGACCTGTCCGTCAGAGCTGCCGAATCACTAACCGCCAGTTACAGGCGTTTGTTGCCCTGCTTCGCTTGGGCAAACAGCGCTGCCATGGTGCCGTTGCCCGCCTTGGCGTCCTGCTGTTTCTGTTGGGCTTTTACCGCGCGATTGGGCCGTTCCTGGCGACGGCCGCCGCGGCCTTCGGCCTGGTGTTCCGAGGCTTTGTCGCCCAGGCGCATGGACAGGGCGATGCGCTTGCGCGCGGCGTCGACATCCATCACTTTCACTTTAACGATGTCGCCGGCCTTGACCACGCTGTGCGGGTCTTTGACAAAACTTTCTGACAGCGCCGAGATATGCACCAGTCCGTCCTGATGGACGCCGATGTCGACAAAGGCGCCAAAGTTAGTGACGTTGGTGACCACACCCTCGAGCACCATATCGGGCTCAAGATCGGAAATCTTTTCGATACCGTCTTTAAATTCGGCGGTTTTAAACTCCGGTCGCGGATCGCGGCCGGGCTTGTCCAGTTCCTCAATAATGTCGCTGACCGTGGGGATACCGAAATCGCTGTCGGCGTAGTCCGCCGCGTTCAGGCTTTTTAGGAAGCGGCTGTCACCGATCAAGTCCCCCACTTCGCGCCCGCAGCGCTGGACGATTTTTTCCACCACCGAGTACGATTCGGGGTGCACCGCAGAGCTGTCTAGCGGATTGTCGCCGCCCATCACCCGCAAAAAGCCCGCCGCCTGTTCAAAGGTTTTGGCGCCAAAACGGCTGACTTTTAGCAGTTGTGCGCGGTTGCGAAAGGCACCGTGCTGGTCGCGGTAGTCGACGATATTGGCCGACAGCGACAGGTTGAGCCCCGATACCCGCGACAGCAGCGCCGGCGAGGCGGTATTCACGTCTACGCCGACGGCGTTTACGCAGTCTTCCACCACCGCTTCCAGGCTGCGCGACAAGGCGGTTTGTGAAACGTCGTGCTGGTATTGGCCGACACCGATGGATTTGGGGTCGATCTTCACCAGCTCGGCGAGCGGATCTTGCAGGCGCCGGGCGATGGAGATGGCGCCGCGAATGGTGACATCGAGGTTGGGGAATTCCCGCGCGGCGTATTCCGATGCCGAATAGATTGAAGCGCCGGACTCGTTGACCATAATGCTGGTGCAGCCCAGCTCGGGGTGAGCCGACAGCAGGTCTTTTACAAAGCGTTCGGTCTCGCGACTGGCGGTGCCATTGCCAATGGCAATCAACTCAATATTGTGGGCCTTGATCATCGCCAGCAGGGTGGCGCCGGCTTCGGCGACTCGGTTCTGCGGCGGCGTGGGGAAGATGGCGCCGTGATCCAGCACCTTGCCGGTGGCATCGACGGCGGCGACTTTGACGCCGGTGCGCATGCCCGGGTCGAGGCCGATGGTGGCGCGCGGCCCGGCCGGTGCGGCCAGTAACAAGTCCTTCAGGTTGCGGGCAAATACCTCGATTGCGCCGGCATCTGCCAGTTCGCGAAGGCGGCCCAGCAAGTCGGTTTCCAGGTGGGTGTAGAGTTTGATCCGCCAGGTCCAGCGCAGCACTTCGCGCAGCCAGCTATCGGCGGCGCGACCGCGATCCTGCAGGGCGAGGTGCTCGGCCAGCATGATTTCGCAGGGGTGAACCTTGCTGTCGGGGTCGCCGGCGACAATGGCTAGGGCCAAAATGCCCTCGTTGCGACCGCGAAACATCGCCAGCGCACGATGCGAGGGTACATTTTTCAGCGGTTCGCTGTGCTCGAAATAGTCGCGAAATTTTGCGCCTTCATTTTCTTTGCCGGCCATCACTGCACTGCTCAGCTGGCCGCTTTCCCAGAGGTAGTCGCGCAGCTTGGCAATCAGGTCGGCGTCTTCGCTGAAGCGCTCCATCAGAATGTACTTGGCACCGTCGAGCACCGCCTTGATATCGGCAAAACCCTGTTCGGCGTCGATATAGCTGGCCGCCTCGGTGGCGGGGTCGAGCGTCGGATCGTTGAACAGGGCGTCGGCCCATGGGCCGATGCCCGCTTCCAGGGCTATTTGGCCCTTGGTGCGGCGCTTGGGTTTGTAGGGTAGGTAGAGGTCTTCCAGGCGGTTCTTGCTGTCGGCGGCGCGGATATCGGCTTCCAGCTCGGGGCTGAGCTTACCCTGCTCGCGAATGCTGTTGAGAATGCTGTCGCGGCGCTCTTCCATTTCACGCAAATAACTCAGGCGGCTTTCCAGATCGCGCATCTGGCTGTCGTCTAGGCCGCCGGTGACCTCTTTGCGGTAGCGGGAGATAAAGGGCACGGTGGCGCCGTCGTCGAGCAGGGCTACCGCGGCGCTGACTTGGGATTCCTTAACGCCCAATTCCTGGGCAATACGGCTGGAAATTGCTTGCATAGTCTGTGGCCTGATACAGCGTAAAACGCCACATTATGCAGAAACTTGGCCCCTGCGGCGAGACCCCTAGTCGTCTCTGCTGAGAACCTCGAATAGGGCGCAGCAATCGTCGTAAAAATAGCGGAAATCGTCGGTGAGGTAGGGCGCGATCAGTGACATCAGCTGGAAGACGCCGCGGTGAATAGTGAGGTCATCGCGGCAATGGCGCTCGCGTAGACTGTTGTAATTCAGCCAGAAGGTCAGGTTAAGTACAACGTTGTCGCAGAGTCGCGACAGTTGTATGTCTGAGGCGTCGAGGATGTTTGCCGCGACCAGCTCGTCGGCGACCGCCTGGGCCGAGCGCAACTTCAGCTCCAATAACTTGCGAAAGCGCCGGTCTATCTCCGGGTAGCGCTGCAAAATGTCGTTGAGATTGCGGTAGAGGTAGCGGTGTTTAAACAGCTGTTCGAAGACGATGTAGAGATAAAACCAGGCGTCTTGCGGACTGAGGCTGTTCTGAAGCGGGGCTTCAAGAATATCGGTCAATTCCAGTTCAAAGCCGGAGTACAACTCTTGAATGATCTCTTCTTTACCGTGGAAGTGGTAGTAGAGGTTGCCGGGGCTGATGTTTAATTCATTGGCGATATCGACGGTGGTGACGTTGGCCTCACCTTCGTCATTAAAGAGTACAAGGCTGGCGAGCAAGATTTTTTCGCGGGTTTTCATCCCTGATACAACTATCCGTAGCGCAAACAGGGAGTTACCGTGACACGGCCACCGCTGCTTGTCCAGAGGCAATGCGACCCGCCTGGCGGCGGGTCGCAGGGGCGATTACTCAGCGGCTTTTTTTGCCGGTGCTTTCTTCGCAGATGCCTTTTTGGCAGCAGTCTTTTTAACGGGCGCTTTCTTGGCGGCAGCAGCGGGTGCTTTGCTCGCTTTGCTCAGCGCGTCAACTTTCTTGCTCAGTGCGTCCAGTTTCTTTTCCAGGCGAACCAGGTCGTCGGCGCTGGCGGTGTGGCCGAAACCGAGGCTGGCGCGCATTTTACTGATGCGCTCTTCAATAGAAATGGTTTTACCGATGCTGCTGGCTTCGCCAAGCTTTTCGCGGGCTTGAACTTCCAGTTTGTTGCCTTTGTCGACCAGTTCTTTGAACAGGCGTGGGCTGTCTTTGCTCGCTTTTTCGTAAACTTCCTGAGCTTCGTCATAGGCGCGGCCATAGGCGCCGAGACCCGCTAGCCAAATGCTTTTGGCCAGCTCGCCGGCCTGGGAAGAAACGTCTTTCAGGCTTTTCTTGCTGTCGTTGCTCATGTGATTCTCCAATGTGCGAATTTTTTACGGCATCAGCTAGAGGGGCGCTCCGCACTGATATAAAAAAGCACGATGAGCATAAGGCGCACCGTGCAAAGCATAGTTAGGATAAGGACCTGGGTGGTCGTGCGGCCGTGAAGGCCGCCTAACGCTTAATTACGATGCAGCAGTTTCAGTGGCTGCAGCGTCGTTAGTTTTGCGAGAAACCAGACCTTTTACTTTTTCCAGGTTGCTTTCCAGGCTTTCGCGCAGTTCTTTGATGCGAGCGTCAACAGATTCGCTTTTTACCGCTTCGAACTTGGCAGTTGCTTCAGACTTGGTTTCGTTGATTTTGGCAACAACCTGCTCTTTGCTTTCTTCGAACTTGGCAATGGCGCCGTTTTGTACTTGCTCGCCGCGGCTTACCAGGCCTTCAAAGATTTCGCTGCGCTTGGCATACAGATCTTTGTACTTGGCTTCGGTAGCTTTGATTTTTTCTTCGGTCAGCTTAACCAGCTCTTGGCTTTGTTCAAAAGCTTTGCCTGCCAGACCCAGTTGAGCCAGGAATACGTCTTTAGCTACAGTGTTGGCTTTCTCTACGAAGTTAGTTTTAGCGTCGCTCATGATGCTTTCCTCTCTTGGGGTAGACCCCGTAAATGTGATTTTTTTCAGCGGCGGCGGCAAACGGCTGGCCAGTAGTCTCGCTGCATGGGTCGAACAGTACGCTTAAAAATTAGAAAGGGCATACTAAAACGCAGGTTCGGGCGGGATGTGCAAAAAAAGTCATGGCCTAGGTATGATTGCGTGGTGTTTTCGCATTGCCAGCGCTGTAGTTTATTGTTTAGATAATGTGACAGGGGTGGCGCAATAGCGCGGTAATGCCCCAAAGAATAAGAGAGACGCAAATGGAAAATACCAGTACGGCTTCGCGAAGCACTGCCAAAGAGTTGCGCTCATTGGCTGAAATTTTTTCGGCGTTTACGTTGCGCGGTTTTCATCGGCATTTGCATAATGGCGATGGCCACCCGGTTGTCATCGCACCGTCCTTTATGACCAGCGATGTCGCAACCTCGATGATGCGTCGGGCATTGCGCCAAACAGGCTTTGACGCCTATGGTTGGGAACAGGGTTTGAACACCGGTTTGCGCGAGCAGGTGTATTTGGCCTTTGAACGCCACGTGAAAGATTTGGCCAGCCGCCACTGTCGCAAGGTGAGTGTGGTGGGCTGGAGTCTCGGCGGCATTTATGCGCGCAGTTTGGCGCAGCGCCAACCCGATTATATTCGCCAGGTCATTACCTTGGGGTCGCCGATTAATATCCCGGAAATGCGCGGCGTATCCGGTCCGGTGTTGAAGCTTTATGAGGCGCTTAATCCCGGTGCCATGGACGATCCGATGCTGGGTTGGCGGGAGGAGTGGTGCAGTGCGCCACCGGTGCCTTCCACGGCGATGTACAGTGCCAGCGACGGTATTGTCGATTGGCAGTACTGTATTCATCAGCAGCAGGGTGCGCAGAGCGAAAACCTGCGTGTGCCGGCCAGTCATATGGGCATGACACATAATTTGGCGGTGCTCTACGCCCTGTCGGACCGCCTCGCTCAACGCGAGGGTCAGTGGAAGCCCTTTGAGTTAACCGGTCTGCGCCGTCGCCTGTTCGATGTCAGTGACCACTTGGTCGCCGCATAGCGCCAGGGCGTTGACCGCGTAGCGCGACAGGGCTGCGGCAAGGCAAAAAAAGGGCAGCCCAAGGGCTGCCCTTTTTGTTGCTTACTGCGGCATCAGCTTTTGGGGCCGGCGGCAATAATGGCTTCGGAAACATCGAATTTCTGGATGTTTTCCTGGAACAATTTAGCCAGTTTGGCCGCTTCCTGGTCGTAGGCGGCGCTGTCTCCCCAGGCCTTGCGCGGGTTGATGTATTTGTCATCAACACCGGGGATGGCGGTGGGAATGGTCAGGTTGAGAATATCCAGCTGCTCGGTTTCGGCGCCGATCAATGCGCCGCTCTGCGCCGCCGCAACCACCGCGCGGGTCACTGGGATCGGGAAGCGTGAGCCGGTGCCACCGGCGGCACCCGAGCCACCAGTCCAGCCGGTGTTGATCAGGTAGACCTGTGAGTCGAAGTCGGCGATGCGCTTCATCAGCAGCTCGGCATATTCACCCGCCGGGCGCGGCATAAACGGTGCGCCAAAGCAGGTAGAGAAGGTTGGGTGGATGCCGGCTTCGGCGCCCAGCTCGGTTGAGCCCACGCGAGCGGTGTAGCCACTGAGGAAGTGGAAAGCGGCCGCTTCTTTCGACAGGATCGAGATCGGGGGCAGTACGCCGGAAACGTCACAGGTGAGGAAAATAACGGTCTTCGGCTCGCCGGCGGCGTTTTCGATGACGCGCTTTTCCACATTTTCCAGCGGGTAGCAGCAGCGGCCATTTTCGGTCAGGCTGGTGTCGTCGTAGTCGGCAGTGCGCGTGTTCTGGTCGATCACCACGTTTTCAACAATGGCGCCAAAGCGGATGGCGTCCCAGATGATGGGCTCGTTTTTCTGGCTCAGGTTGATGGTCTTGGCGTAGCAGCCGCCTTCGATATTGAATACCGAGCCCTTCGCCCAGCCGTGCTCGTCGTCGCCGATCAGGTAGCAGCTGGGGTCGGCTGACAGCGTGGTTTTGCCGGTGCCAGACAGGCCGAAGAACAGTGTGGTATTGCCCTCTTCGTCAACGTTGGACGAGCAGTGCATGGGCATAACGTCTTTTTCTGGCAGCAGGAAATTCTGCACAGAGAACATGGCTTTTTTCATCTCACCGGCGTAGCGCATGCCGGCCAGCAGAACCTTGCGCTGGGCGAAGTTAATGATGACGCAGCCGTCGGAGTTGGTGCCGTCGCGCTCGGGGTCGCAAACAAAGCCGGCGCAGTTGAGGATGGTCCACTCTTCTTTAGCTTTGGGGTTGTACTTCTCGGGGCGGACAAACATATTGCGGCCGAACAGGCCCTGCCACGCAGTCTGGGTGTTGACGACCACCGGGATGTAGTGGTCTTCGTGGGCGCCGACGTGCAGGTTGGAGACAAAGCGGTCGTGATCGGCCAGGTAGTCTTCCACGCGGCTCCACAGGGCGTCGAATTTCGCGGCGTCAAATGGGCGGTTTACCCCGCCCCATTCGATGGCGTCGGCGGTGGAGGGCTCTTGCACGATAAAGCGGTCGCCGGGCGAGCGGCCAGTACGCTTGCCGGTTGTAACCACCAGAGCGCCGGTGTCGGCCAGCTGACCTTCGCCGCGCGCCAGCGCCTGCTCAATCAGTTGGGCGGGGGTTAAATCTTTGTAAGTAGTTGTTTCAGCACTCATTTTTGGTTTTCCTGTCACGTCGTCCATGGGGACTTTAGGAGGTCACAGTTGATCGGGGTAAACCCCCCGCGCGGGTGGCCAGATTCAAAAGGCGGCTATTATTGCAAAAATCCCCTAGCGGCGCTAACCCTGATAGGCGCGGATCGGAGCCGATTTTGGTTTTTTTTCACTCAATGCCGGGTGTGGGGCTCTGCTTCGCCAAAAAGCGCGGCGATTTCGGTGGCGCTGAAGTGGAACTGGCGGTGGCAGAATTCGCAATGACTATCGACTTGCCCCTGTTCGGCGATAATGGCTTCCAGCTCTTGTTGGCCCAGCGAAACCAGCGCGGCGGCAACGCGTTGCGGGCTGCACTGACATTGAAAGCGCAAGGCTTTGGGTTCGAATATCCGCAATGGCTCTTGATGGTAGAGGCGGTAGAGCAGGCGATCGGCGTCCAGGGTCAGCAGCTCCTCGGGCTGTACGGTGTCGGCGAGGGCGGTGAGGTGCTGCCAGGTGGCGTCGTCGCTGTGCTGTTCGGGCAGTTCTTGCAGCAAGATGCCGGCGGCGTGTTCGCCGTCGGCGTCCAGCCACAGCCGTGTGGCCAGCTGTTCACTCTGACGAAAATACGCCTCAATGCAGCTGGCAAGGCTGTCGCCGTCGAGGCGGACAATGCCCTGATAGCGATTGCCGCGCTCGGGGTCGATGGTGATGGCCAGCTGGGCGTCGCCAAGCAGGGTGTGAAAGTCTTCGCTCAAGGCCTCTCCGGCATCGCGGGCAATGCCGCGAATGTCGCCGTTGGAGTTGGCCTCGGCCATGATCAGTGGCACTTCGCCGCTGCCGCGTACCTGCAGTATCAAGCTGCCACGAAATTTTATAGTGACGCTCAGCAGGGCTGCGGCGACCAGGAATTCGCCCAGCAGACGCGCGACGGCCGGTGGGTAGTGGTGGTTGCTGAGAATGTCGCGATAGCTGTCGGACAGACGCAGATGGGCGCCGCGTACGTCGCTGTTGTCAAAGATGAAACGGTGGATGTGGTCGCTCATGGTGGCTGTTTAGTCCTGTTGTTCGCGGAAGCGGTGGATCTGGCGGCGCTGCTTTTTGTTGGGGCGCTCGCTGCGGAGCACGCCCGCAGCCGGGCCGAGTGCCTTGCGCTCTGCGGCTAGCCGCTCGCGTTTGGCGATGCTGCTAGCGGTTTCGCGGTAAAGCAAGGCGGCTTCGGGCGCGCCGCGTCGCTGGTCAGAAAGCGCGACAACCTCGATTTCGCGTTCGTCCCAGCCGGTGCGCAGTGTTAGCAGGGCGCCTATTTCCACGTCCTTGCTGACTTTGCAGCGGGCGCCGTTGTAGTGCACCTTGCCGCCGTCCACGGCTTGTTTGGCGATGCTGCGAGTCTTATAAAAGCGCGCTGCCCACAGCCACTTGTCCAGGCGCACGCGTTGTTGTGTGTCGTTCAATGTCAGTCTCGCGGAGGAATGGGCAGTATTTCGTCAAAGTGTTCAATGGCCGGATAGCTTAACTGTTCGCGCAGGGGGGCGCGACTGTCCGGGCGGCGCATGGTCAGCAGCTGGCGAATGCCGTGACGGGCGGCGGAGTCCAGTACGGTGGCGGTGTCGTCAATCAATAGGCTGCGCTGTGGCTCGAAGTGCCAGCGCTCGGTGAGGCGCTGCCAAAAGGCCTCGTCCTCCTTGGGCAGCGCCAGTTCGTGAGAGCTGATGATTCGCTGCATCCAGCGGCCCAGGCCGGTTTTTTCCAGTTTGATGTCGAGGCCGGCCTGGTGGGCGTTGGTGACCAGCCAGACCTCGCGTCCACTGGCCTGGAGAGCATTGAGAAAGCGTTCGGTACTGGGCAGCATGCGGATCAGGTGACTGATTTCGGTTTTCAGTGCGGTGATATCCAGCTGTAGTTCCCGCGACCAGTAGTCCAGGCAGTACCAGTTCAGTGAGCCGCGCTCGGCCATAATGCGATCGATCAGTTCGCGACTCACGGTGTGCAGGTCGCCGCCGTGAATCTCGGTGTAGCGCTGGGGCAGGTGTTGAGTCCAGAAATAATTGTCGAAGTGCAGATCGAGAAGCGTGCCGTCCATATCCAGGAGTACGGTGTCGATCTCTTGCCAGTTAATCATTGTCCGCGCCCTCGTTACGCGGCCGGGGTTTAGCGTGCCACGGTTTTCCGCATGGTGTGGAGGTTGATCGCATCTTTCATGTCGATGATTTCAGCGTAGTTAACATTCAACCACCACTCTTCGTGGTTGCTGCGGAACTGATCGATGGGGCGCCCTGCGCGCGAATCTTTGTTGAAAACGCCATGGGTGGTTGCGGGGGTTTTTGCCATCACACTATCCTCGATTGTCGCGCCGAAGTGGGCGCCGTCTGGATAGCTACATTAGTGGCCGCTGCTGCCGCGCAGTATAGGGAAAAGCCCCTAATGAGTGAAGCGCGGGGCTGAAGTGTGTGCTGTGCACGGTCTAACGACGCAAGCCCCCAGAGGATGTGTCGCTCTTTGGCTTGTCACTGAGTTCTTCTGTGTAGTCGACGTTGAGCCACCATTCGCGACGCGATTCATTGCGTTTGTCGATCATTTTGCTGGCGCCCCGTTTGCTACCGAATATGCTGGGGCTACTTTCTTTGCGTTGCATGGTGGCCTCCCAAGGCACGCTGTATTCGCTGTCAGCTTATTGTTGTACTACTGAGGTTTAGCGTATAGAGCGGCTGTCGTCGAGTGGATATGCAGCTCGATGGCATTGCTTGTCATAAACACTGTGCGCGATTGGCGTCATCGTGTTCCCGGGGTGACAGCTGTTGGCAATCATCCTAGCAGTGTTGTGCAAGCGCTAGTATACGGAGTAGTGGCTAGTGGGAATTACCTAGTGACCATATTGCGTCGCGCGGGTCTTAGTGCCGACTGGGGCGCGCCAGCCGCAGGGGCAGCTGGCGGGGCTTGTCGAGGCTTAGAAGCGCAGGGCGCGCATGCTGGCGTGGAACTCGCTCTTGCTGACCGGGTGCTGGCGATAAATCAATGCCAGGCGGCCAGTGAGCGGCACCAAGTCGTCGATGCTCAGCTGTTTGCCCGTCGCAGTGTTGTAGTTGCGCAGTGGTTCGGTCAGCAGCTCTCGCCACAGCCGGTCAGACTCGTCGTTGTCTAGATGCGGCAGTATTTCTGTGGCGTTGCGGCCGCTGGTGGCGCCAATATGGCTGTCCTCAGCGGGGCGGTAGTTGGCCGTGAACCAAATGCACTCTTCGAGCATGCGTGGAAAGTCATCGCGATATTCAGCGACAACATCCCTGAGCTGCTCAAACATGCGATTGCGTTCGATATCCACTAGCGAGGCGAGAATGTCGGATTTGCCGGTGAAATAGCGGTAAACGGTGCGACGGGTGACATTTGCCACATTGGCGATGTCTTCAATCGTCGTAGATTTAACGCCTTTGGCGGCGAAACAGCTTACGGCTGCTTCCAGCAGCATTTTTTTGCCGGTACCCAGGTCATCAACTCTGGCACCACTTCCCCAACGTTTATTCGTTTTCATATCACTACGCTCTATATTTGCGACACGGTTCTAACTATTTGCTCAAGTGTCACTATGCTAGCACGCTGTAATTTTGTATATGAGCGGAAAATAACCAATTTGCCTAAGGGATTGTACTTACATGCTGTGAATTAGTGACCGTTTTTGCACAAATCTGAAAATTTTTTCGCCATTTGCTTGGCGTGACAGCGGGGAGTTGCCTCGGCATAATGCCGCTCATCACTGAAGAGGACATTGGCGCATGGCATACGCAACGATTACGGGCTGGGGTAAGTGTGTTCCCCCGGCGGTGCTGACTAATGAGGATCTGACGACGTTCTTGGATACCTCTGATGAGTGGATCTCCACGCGCACCGGTATTAAAGAAAGGCGTATTTCCCACGTTTCCACCGCCACCCTGGCCAGTATGGCAGCCAAGCGCGCCCTGGCTGCCGCTGACCTCGAC
>NZ_JBFIGO010000036.1:0-25920 GCF_041602295.1 Spongiibacter sp.
GCTGGACTGGATGATGCCGGTGACCAGTGGTATCGAGTTGCTGAGACGACTGCGCCGGGAGGAGCTTACCCAGGATTTGCTGGTGATTATGCTGACTGCCAAGGACGATGAGGATAATCGCGTACAGGGGCTGGATGTGGGCGCGGACGATTATATTACTAAGCCCTTTTCTTCCCGAGAGCTGATGGCGCGGATTAAAGCCGTATTGCGCCGTGGCGGCGCACCCGAGCAGGAGCAGAGTATCGAGGTATGCGGTCTGAAGCTGGACCCGGCGAGTCACCGGGTTTTTGCGGAAGAGCAGCCCCTCGATATGGGGCCTACGGAATTTAAACTGCTGAAATTTTTCATGAGCCACCAGGAGCGGGCTTACAGTCGCGGCCAGTTGCTAGACCAAGTGTGGGGCAGCAATGTCTACGTGGAAGAGCGAACGGTTGATGTGCATATTCGTCGCCTTCGCAAAGCCCTGCAAACGGATAATCGGGATTTTGGCCAATTGATACAGACCGTGCGCGGTACCGGCTATCGATTCTCGGCCACCGGGGTCAGCGCCTAGCGCATGCGGTATTACAACTGGAAAACAGAGCTGCTTCGGATCGTAATGCCCCTGGCCGCGGCGTCGCTGCTGGCGGTGACGCTGGATCTGGGGGCGTGGCCGGTGCTGCTTGTCACGGCAGCGGTATGCGCTTGGCTATTGTGGCAATTGCAGCGCCTGAGCGATTGGCTGTACCGGGGGGCGGGGGCTGAGCCGCCAGAGGCAATCGGGATGTGGGGCCAGGTTTTCGACACGATTTATGGCATGCAGAAACAGGCCGCTGGGGATCGCGACCAACTGCAGGCAATTATCGATTATTTGCGCTCTTCCTTTGCCTCCATGTCGGATGCCGTAGTGATGCTAGACCGTTACGGCAGTATTGAATGGTGCAATGATGCGGCGATGGACTTGTTGGGACTGCGACGTGAAGATGACTCCGGCTTGCAGCTGCTCAATTTGCTGCGCAGTCCAGATTTTGTCGCCTATTACGAGGCGGAAAAGTATGTCGCACCGTTTGACATGCCATCGCCGATCAACGCAGATATTCGACTTAGTATTAGCATCAGCTTTTTCGCCGAGGGCAATCGCTTGCTGTTTGCCCGCGACGTCACCCGCACCCACCAATTAGAAAAAATGCGCAAGGACTTTGTCGCCAATGTTTCCCATGAGCTGCGCACGCCGCTGACGGTGATCAATGGCTATCTGGAAACTTTTGCTGAGCACGGCGGTGATAATCCGCGCTGGGATCGCGCTATTGATCAAATGTTGCGTCAATCGCGGCGTATGCACCACCTGATACAGGACCTAATGCAGCTGTCTCGTTTGGAGTCGCTGCCACAGGCCAATGAGCAAGAACTGATTCACCTGCGGCCGTTGATGGAAATGGTAAGAGATGAAGTGATTTCCGCGGCGCAGGGCCAGCGCCAAATCGATATTGAATGTGACGACAGCATGGCCCTGAAGGGGCAGGCGGCAGAGATTCGCAGCGCGCTGTCAAATCTTGCGGTGAACGCGGCGCGCTATACCGGTGAAGGCGACCGGATCTGCTTGCGCTGGTATCAAAATGACAGCCATGCCGTGCTCGAAGTGGAAGACAGTGGTATTGGTATCGAACCCCAATATATTCCGCGTCTTACCGAGCGCTTTTATCGCGTCGATGACAGTCGTTCGCTCGATACCGGGGGAACTGGGCTAGGGCTGGCTATTGTTAAGCACGTATTGCTGCGGCATCGCGCGGAGATGAAGATTCACAGTCAGCCAGGGGTGGGCAGTACTTTTAGCTGCGTTTTCCCCCCCTCATTGATTGCAAAAGTGTGATAACGCTTTGCTGTCATGAAGGCGTCATATTTCCGTCTTAAGATGACAGCTGTGTTAGCTAATTTGTCGATTCGGGAGATTCCTGTGAAACTGAAGCAATGTCTGATGGCGGCCGCAATGGGCCTTTCTTCAATGTGGGTGGCCGCTGCCACTGAGGTTGACCCCGCACTGCCTGTTTACGAAAAAGCTGCGGGTGTATCGGGTAATCTTTCCAGTGTCGGTTCCGATACCCTGGCTAATCTGATGACGCTGTGGAGTGAAGACTTTAAGCGTGTCTACCCCAACGTCAATGTCCAGATTCAAGCGGCCGGTTCGTCAACAGCGCCGCCGGCGCTGACCGAGGGCACTTCTAATATGGGGCCGATGAGCCGCAAAATGAAGGACAAGGAACTGGAAGCCTTCGAAGCCAAGTATGGTTACAAGCCCGTCGCCATTCCTGTTGCGATCGATGCTCTGGCGGTCTTTGTGCACAAAGACAACCCGATTAAAGGCATGACTATTGCCGAAGTTGACGCGGTGTTCTCCAGTACTCGCAAATGCGGACACCCGGAAGATGTGCTGCGCTGGGGGCAGTTGGCTATGGCGGGGCCGTGGGTCAATCGCGATATTCAAATGTTTGGCCGCAACTCGGTATCCGGTACCTACGGATACTTTAAAGGCAAGGCGCTGTGCAAGGGCGATTTTAAAAACGGTGTAAACGAGCAGCCGGGCTCAGCATCGGTTGTGCAGTCAGTTTCCACCTCGATTAACGGCATTGGTTACTCTGGAATCGGTTATCAAACCTCGAGCGTGAGGGCGATACCGTTGGCAAAGAGCGATAAAAGTGATTTTGTTGCAGCCAGTCCAGAAAATGCGATTAACGGCAGCTACCCCCTGTCACGGTTTCTCTATGTTTACATGAATAAGGCGCCGAATAAGCCGCTGGCGCCACTGGAGCGCGAGTTTGTGAAACTGGTACTTTCCAAGCAGGGGCAGGAAGTGGTGGTGAAAGATGGCTATATTCCACTGCCGGCGAGTGTGGTAGAGAAAATCCGCAAAAAGTTGGATTTGTAAAACCCCCGAAAGGGCGTCAGCGCGAAGTGTGCCGCATGCGTAAGTTTGCGGCACATTTTACGTTTGTCATATAGCTGAAACAAAAGTGCCATAAAATTCCTGCCAGTATGTCAAAGAGTCCATGGCTATGAATCAATCCGAGGTGCGTGCGACAGCATCAGCCCAACGCCGTTGGCGGAAGATTAAAGATGGTATGACGACCGCGACCATAACGGGTGGCGGGGTAGGTGTTTTGCTGTCTATCCTGTTGATTTTCTTCTACCTTTTATACGAAATTATGCCGCTGTTTAAATCGGCAGATATCGAGGCGCAGCAGAGTTATTCCGTAGCGACGAATACCGCAGCGCTGTATTTGGCCATGGAGGAGCAGGCAGAGATCGCGTTTCGTTTGACGGCCACGGGTGAGGCGGTCTTCTTTCGCGCTGACAGCGGCGAAGTTGTCAGTCAGCGCGCGTTGCCCATTTCTGCGCCGATCAGCAGTTTTGCGTTGGAGTCGGAAGAAAGTCGGGTGTTTGCCCTGGGCATGGAAGATGGACGCGCGCTGATTGGCAAGCACGATTATCGAGTGAGTTATCCCGACGACCAGCGTTTGATTAGTCCGATATTGCGTTTCCCTTACGGCGAGGCTGGCCTGCAGATCAGTGACGGGAGTTTGACCCGTTTGGCTATGCGCGACAGCGAGGAAGCACTGGTTGTTGTCGGTGTAACAAAGGGTCACTTGGTGGGGCGCCGCTGGACTAAGGAAGAAGACTTCCTCAGCGAAGAGATCACTCTGGTTGAAGAAGAGTTTTCGTTGCCAACCTTGGATATTGCCGCAGATTTTTTGCTGATTGGCCCCCAGCAGCAGTGGCTGTATGTTCTCAGTAAGCAGGGCGACTATCGTTTGATCAGTCTGCGTGAACTCACTATCGTCGATCGCGGCGAGGTCAGTGACGTGGCGGCATTGAGCGATGTGCGTTTTCTATTGGGTGGTATTTCCCTACTTACCGCTACGGATGATGGCAAGATCTCACAGTGGTTTGTGGTGAGAGACAGCGAACGCGGCGGCAAATACGGGCTGCAATTTATTCGCGGCTTTCAGGCGGCGGGGCCAACAGCGGCCCTGGTGACCGAGCATCGTCGCAAGGGCTTTGTCAGCATTGCCAATACTGGCGAGCTCGATGTGTTTTACAGCACCTCCCAGCGGCGCTTGCTCAGCCGTGACTTGGACTTAGAAAATGTCGCCGCTATGGCAATATCCCCGCGTGCTGATCGCCTGCTGGTCGAATCCGCAGCTGGCCAGCTGCAAAGTTATCACCTGGAGAACGAGCACCCTGAAGTTTCCTGGTCGGTGCTGTGGAGCAAGGTTTGGTACGAGAGCTACCCCGAGCCGGATTACGTCTGGCAGTCGTCGGCAGCTGACAACGATTTCGAGCCCAAATACAGCTTTGCTCCTTTGGCTTTTGGCACCTTGAAGGCGGCTTTTTATGCCATGTTGATCGCCGCGCCGCTGGCTATTTGCGGCGCCATTTACACGGCCTACTTTATGGCGCCGTCGCTGCGACGCAAGGTGAAGCCGCTGATTGAGCTGATGGAAGCATTGCCAACGGTCATTTTGGGTTTTCTGGCCGGGCTTTGGCTGGCGCCGTTCATCGAGCGCAATCTGCCAGCGGTATTTGGTGTGTTTATCGTCTTGCCTCTGGGGGTTCTTGCGTTTGCCTGGTTGTGGTCGCGCTTGCCTGCGACGCTGAGTCGCCGTATTCCAGAGGGTTGGCACCCGCTGCTGTTGGTGCCGGTCGTTATTTTTATAGTGCTGGGCTGTGTCGAGCTGAGTGCGCCACTGGAGCGGGCGTTCTTCAATGGCGATATGCGCGCCTGGTTGACCAATGATCTGGGCATCTCCTTTGATCAGCGCAATGCGCTGGTAGTCGGTATAGCCATGGGTTTTGCGGTGATTCCGACGATTTTCTCTATTGCTGAAGATGCGATCTTCTCGGTGCCTAAACACCTGAGTTACGGTTCCTTGGCCCTGGGGGCAACCCCGTGGCAAAGCCTGGTGGGTGTGGTGATGCCGACCGCCAGCCCCGGTATTTTCTCCGCCTTAATGATTGGGATGGGGCGCGCTGTTGGCGAAACCATGATTGTGCTGATGGCCACCGGTAATACCCCGATTATGGACGCCAATATATTCGAGGGCATGCGCACCTTGGCGGCCAATATCGCCGTGGAAATTGGCGAAACAGAGGTGGATAGCAGTCATTATCGCGTGTTGTTCCTCGCGGCCTTTGTGTTGTTTATGTTCACCTTTGTCGTTAATACCATCGCGGAGACGGTCAGGCAGCGTCTGCGTCAGCGCTATGGCAACCTCTGATTGATTTGGGATACAGCATGTATTTACAGAACAAAGAAAAACAGGGGCTGAAGGCCTGGCTAAAAGGCGGCGAGCCGATGATTTGGATGAACGCCGCCGCCGTCACTGTGAGCACATTGGCAGTAATCGGCCTGTTGGTGCTATTGGCGGTGCGCGGCTTTAGTCATTTCTGGCCGGCCGATGTGTTTGTGGCCGATTATCAGTTGCCCGAGCAGGGCTCGGCAGTGGTGATGGCTGAGCGAGTAGAGCGCGAAGATGTCGCCATCGAGCAGCTGTTGAGCGCTGGCTTTAAGCTCGATACCGAGCAAGCCTTTGTCCGCCGTGAATTAGTGAAGGTGGGGAATCGCGATGTCAGTGGCGCGGATTTCAAATGGGTGCTTAGCCGCTATTTGAATAACACCCGTTACCCCGAGCAAGCGATGGTGATCGAGCGTCGCGAGTGGGGGAATTTTTACGGATTTTTACGTGGTTTGAAACGCGGTGATGAGTACATCGACGATGCAGATGAAACCGTGTTGTGGCAGGCGTTTCAGCAGAGCATTGCGCGTGTAGAGACAATTCATAAGGATATTAGCCGGGTAGAAAAGAAAGAAATCGCTGCGATTAACTATCGCTTGGAGCGTCTGCGACTGCGTCAGCGCGGCCTCGAGCTGGACACTGACTTGCCCGATGATCGACGCGCGCAGAAACAATTGGCGATCGATAGCGAGCGCGCCGAGCTGGATGCTGAATACGCGGTGCTGCAAAAGCAGTTAAACGCGCTTTATGCACAGTGGAATCGCGATAGTTTCATTGTTGAGACGGCCCAGGGTCAGCGTCGCGAGCAACGGGTGTCTACGGTTGTTAAAGCCTACCGCCCCAACACTATGACGCTGCTGGATAAGCTTGGCTTCTACGTCGATAAGTTTGGCGAATTTCTGACTGATGAGCCGCGGGAAGCAAATACTGAGGGCGGAATTTTCCCCGCTATTTTTGGCACGGTAATCATGGTGTTGATCATGTCGATACTGGTGACGCCGTTTGGTGTCATTGCGGCGGTGTATTTGCGTGAGTATGCCAAGCAGGGGCTCATGACGAAAATCGTGCGTATTGCGGTTAACAATCTCGCGGGTGTGCCGTCGATTGTCTACGGTGTTTTTGGTCTGGGTTTCTTTATCTACTTTGTCGGCGCGGAAATTGATCAGGCGCTGTTCGCCGAGGCGCTGCCGTCGCCGACCTTCGGTACGCCGGGCTTGCTTTGGGCTTCGGTAACCCTGGCTCTGTTGACGCTGCCGGTGGTGATTGTCGCGACCGAGGAGGGGTTGGCGCGAATTCCCCGCAATTTACGCGAGGGCAGTTTGGCACTCGGTGCGACCAAGGCGGAAACCCTGTGGCGGGTGGTGTTGCCAATGACCAGTCCGGCGATGATGACAGGGCTGATATTGGCGGTGGCGCGGGCCGCTGGCGAAGTGGCTCCGCTGATGTTGGTGGGGGTCGTCAAGCTGGCGCCGTCGCTGCCGGTGGACGGCAACTTCCCGTATTTCCATCTCGACCAAAAATTCATGCACTTGGGTTTTCATATTTACGACGTCGGCTTTCAAAGCCCCAACGTCGAAGCGGCGCGGCCGCTGGTGTACGCTACGGCTTTGTTACTGGTCGTGATTATTGCGCTGCTTAATCTCAGTGCAGTGGCATTGCGTAACCACCTGCGTGAAAAATACAAATCTCTCGAAATGTAATTGGCTAAGCCATGACGGTAAAATTTATGGAAACCAACAAATCAGCAACAGCCGGCCACGCAATTGATATGGAATCATTGGGTCGAGTGCGCAATGAACAGTCGATTCACGACGAGGACATTACACTCACAGTCGATAACCTTGACCTGTACTACGGTGAAAAGCAGGCGCTGTTCAATGTCAATATGAGCATCCCCCGGCAAAAGGTCACGGCCTTTATCGGCCCCAGTGGTTGTGGTAAATCGACGCTGCTGCGCTGCTTTAATCGGATGAACGACTTGGTCGATAGCTGTCGAGTGGATGGTAGTATTTCTCTCGATGGCGCCAATATTTATGACCGTGCAGTGGATGTTGCCACGCTGCGCCGCCGGGTGGGCATGGTGTTTCAAAAGCCCAATCCCTTTCCCAAGTCGATTTATGAAAATGTTGCCTACGGACTGCGCATTCAAGGCGTAAATAAAAAACGCGTGTTGGACGAAGTGGTGGAGCGCTCTTTGCGCGGCGCAGCGCTGTGGGACGAGGTTAAAGACCGCTTGCACGACAATGCCCTGGGCATGTCTGGAGGCCAGCAACAGCGCTTGGTGATTGCCAGAACCATCGCGGTCGAGCCCGAAGTGCTCTTGCTGGATGAGCCGGCCTCGGCGTTGGATCCTATTTCAACGCTGAAGATCGAAGAGCTGATCTATGAGCTGAAAGACAAGTACACCATTGTTATTGTTACCCACAATATGCAGCAGGCGGCGCGTGTTTCGGATTACACCGCGTTTATGTATATGGGTAAGCTAATCGAGTTCGATAATACTGATACGCTGTTTACCAACCCCAATAACAAGCAAACTGAAGATTACATAACCGGTCGTTATGGCTAAGGCTTGGCCACCAGTTCGCTAGCAATAGGATACGGCAATGAAAGATAAAGACTTACATGCACACCATATCTCCCAGCAGTACAACTCTGAGCTGGACGATATCAAGACCCGTATGCTGGAAATGGGTGGCGTGGTTGAAAAGCAGGTTGCCAACGCCATTACGGCTTTCATGAGCCAGGACAGCGGCTTGTCTGAAGAGGTTAAGCAGGGCGATAAGCTTGTTAATGCCCTGGAAATTGCCATTGACGAGGAATGCACGATCATTCTTGCGCGGCGACAGCCTGCGGCGACAGATCTTCGTCTAGTGCTTTCGATTAGCCGCATTATCAGCGATTTGGAACGCATGGGCGATGAGGCAACAAAGGTGGCCAAATCGGGGATTACCTTAGGCGAGTTGGGTGGTTTGCCCCGCAGCGTATTAGAGATTCGTCATATCGGTGACCATGTTCTGAGTATGGTGCGCAATGCGCTGGACGCCTTTGCGCGCTTTGACAGCGATATGGCGCTTAGTGTGGCAGAGGAAGACAAGGCGGTCGATATTGAATACGGCACGGCGATGCGCAGTCTGGTGACCTATATGATGGAAGATCCGCGCTCGATTTCCTCGGTGCTGCAGGTATTGTGGGCGCTGCGTTCACTTGAGCGTATTGGTGATCACGCGCGGAATATCGCCGAACACGTCATTTATCTGGTGAAAGGTGCCGACGTGCGCCATGCCGATTTGGATGAGATGAGCGCCGCGGTACAAAACAAAAAATAACTTATCATTGCTTCTTCCCTTAAAAAAACCGGCCGCCATATAGCGGCCGGTTTTTTTGTGGCTGATTAGCCGGGCCCCAGGGGCAGGCCGGCGAATAACCACAGGCTCAGTAGCATTGACCAGCTCAGTAAAAAGCACAGGGAATAAGGCAGCATAAGCGCCAATAGGCTGCCCATGCCGGCCTCGCGGTCATGGCTTTGCATAAAGGCGACGACCACGCCGAAATAGGGCATAAGCGGGGTGATGATATTGCTGCTGGAGTCGCCGATTCGGTAGGCCATTTGCACCGCCTCCGGTGCGACCCCCAGCATCGCGAGCATGGGCAAAAAGATGGGCGCCATCAGTGCCCATTTGGCCGAGGCGCTGCCAATTAATAAATTAATAAGTGCTGAGCACAGTACAAATGTCAGCAGCAGACTTGTACTGGAGAGTTCCAGGCTGGCCAGCCATTGCGCGCCGTTAATCGCGGCGATGGCGCCGATGCCCGACCAGGAAAAATAGTTGACGAACTGCGCGGCAAAGAACATCAGTACCAAGTAGCCGGCCAGGGTGCCCATGCCTTTTTCCATCGCGCGAATCCAGTCGTTGCGCTCCTGGAATCGACCGCTGCTATAGCCGAATATTATTCCCGCCAGCGCCGCATACAGGGCGATAAATACCACAATGCCGCGCAGTAGTGGCAGCGCGGCCATGCCCTCGGGGTCGGGGTTGCGCAGCAATCCCGACGGCAGGGCGACCATGGCGATCAAGGCGGCAATGTAAGCGGCTGAAAACACTGCGACTACGCGCAGCGCACGGCGTTCGCGGTCATCGCTGTCGGCGGCTGGCAGATGCTCGACGGTATCGGGTTTAGGCAATCTGGGCTCGACGATTTTTTCGTTTACCCAGGCGCCAACGACGGTGATCATCAGGGTTGAGGCGACAATGAAATAATAGTTGGCGCTGACCAGCACCTCGGCTTGGTCGTCAATCAGTCGCAGGGCTTCTGTGGAGATGCCGGCGAGAATGGCATCTACCGGTCCCAGGACTAAGTTGGCACTGTAGCCACCAGAGACACCGGCAAAAGCGGCGGCGATACCCGCCAATGGCGACCGGCCGGCTGCGCGAAAGATAAGCGCGGCCAGTGGAATTAATACCACGTAGCCGGAATCAAAGCCGATACTGGAGAGTACGCCGGTAAACACAATAACCGCACTCAGCGCACGCGGTGGTGCGCGCCTGGCAATGCCGCTGAGCACATAGCCGAGCAGGCCGGAGTGCTCGGCGACAGCGATGCCCATGATCGCGACAATGACCGAGCCAACAGGCGCAAAGTTGACAAAATTTCCCACCGCGCTGTGTAGCATCCACAGCAGGCCTTCGCGAGAAAGTAGTGAACGGCTGTATAACCACTCGCCACTGCTGGGGTTTTGTGCGCTGGCGCTGGCTGCGTTCATCCACGCGGATAGCACTACCAGCAGAGCACAGAAAATGATGAAGAGGCTAACTGGGTGAGGCAGTTTATTACCCAGCCTTTCGATGTGGTTGAGCCAGCGCTGGCTCCACGGTGCATCTTGCTGAACCTTGGCCATGTTTCCCGCTTATTTTGTGGTGGCGATATAACTGCCGTGTAGAATACAGCGACCGTTTCCTGGCCGCGCGGCGACAGGAAAGTGTGCCAGAAGCGGTGGCCGATAGAAAACCACAAGATACTGAGGCAGTGTTCATTTGAAGGCGATTGACGGTGTGCCGCGCTCCGACTGGCGGGCAATGATTTCTCTGTACGGCGCGATGATGGCCGTGGGTATGGGCCAGAGCGTAGTGTTTGCGGTGTTGCCCATGCTCGGCCGCGAATTGGCGCTGCACGAGATGCTGTGGACGCTGCCCTTTAGCGATGTGCAGCTTGCCCCCAAGGAAATGGCGATTACCTCACTGTCGGCACTCACGGCGTTGGTGTTCTTTCTCAGTTCGCCATTCTGGGGGCGAAAGAGTGATCACTGGGGGCGTAAACCGGTGATTATCATTGGCCTTTTTGGCTACACCCTGGGCACCTTGTTGTTTAACGCCGTTGCCTGGCTTGGTCTGGCGGCGCTGCTTGGCGGTGGCCTGTTGTATCTGTTGTTGATGCTGGGCAGGGCCGTACACGCCGCGCTCATGTCGGCAACGCACCCCGCTTCTGCGGCGTATATGGTCGATGTCACGAGTATTGATCGCCGTGCGCAGGGCATGGCCAAACTGCAGGCCTTTAATCAGCTGGGGGTAATGTTGGGGCCGGCCCTGGCCTGGTTTGTGCATTTCAGTTATCTCACCCCGCTTTATCTGCAGGCTGGCTTTGCAGCCCTGGTTGCGGTGATGGTGTGGCGTTATTTACCGGCGATAGCGCCGCATGCCAGTGGCAGCGTTCGGCCTAAGCGGATGCGCTATCTCGACCGACGTTACCGCCTTTTTCTGGTTATTGGTTTTTCTCTATACAGCTTGTTGGGCATGGTGCAACAGACCCTGGGATTTTACTTTCAGGATTTGTTAGGGCTGGACGGCGTGGCGGCTGCACAGTGGTTTTCGGCGGCAATGATCGTGTCCTCTGGCGCAATGTTGGTCGCCCAGTTTGTCGTGGTGCAGCGCTATAGCGGTCCGCCGATGCGTCTGTTGTTTATGGGGCTGCCGTTCAGCTGTGCCGGATACCTGTTGTTAGCGCTGTCTGGCAACTTGCCGATGTTACTGACTGCCATGGCGCTTTTCGGATTTGGTATGGGGCTTACCGGGCCTGCTTACGGCGCCAGTGCGACGTTGGTGGTAGAGCCCCACGAGCAGGGCGGTCTAGCGGGCTTGTTGGGCTCGGTGGCTGGCTTGGGTTTTGTGGTGGGGCCGCTGCTTGGCGGCTTGCTGTATCGACTGTCGCCGAGCTACCCATATTTTTGTGCGGCGGTGGCGATGGCCGTCATTATTGTCGTGATGTTAGTCAGGGCGCGCAGGGTAAATGAGGGCTGATCAAAAAGTACACGCGTATGGCGAAGCGAGATGGGGCGCCGCTCAGCAGGGAATTGAACAGCCTTATCCACAAGCTTATTCACTTTATTTGGGGAAAACTTCATGTGGATAAGTTCGTTTGCTGGCCGGGGGTATTGCATGGCGGCTAGGGGAGAGAAAACGGCCGGCTGTTAAGGCAGTAAGGGCTTAAGGTGCCGGCAATTTCGCGAAAATGGCATTTTATCAGCGAAAAATGTGCAGATTAGGGCTTCGTTGTTGCCTTTTCAGGGTAAGACTCGAAATTTGGTGTAAGCTTTAGAAAAAGTTTATAGGTCTAGCGACAGGGAATAATAAGAGAGCAGCGGGGATGAAAAAAATGCGAGTACCGGCAATGATACCGCTTTGTCTCGCGGCGATGGTAAGTCGTGAGTGCTTGGCGATGGGCTTGGGTGAGGCGCAGCTGGATTCACGTCTGGGCAGTCCACTGGAGGCGAGGGTGCCGATAAAGGGGGCCGAGGGGCTGGCGGGTGACCAGTTGTTGGTTAAGGTCATGCCAGTGTGGGACGAGCAAAGTGATAGTGCGATCGGTGGTCTGGACCCGCGCATTATTACCGTTTCCAGCGAAATCAATGAGTCCGGCAGTGGCGTGATTTATCTGCGCAGTAGCAGCCCAATTGTAGAGCCCTTTTTAAACTTCGTGCTCACGGTGCGCTGGCCGATGGGAACGATTAATCGCGAATATACTTTGCTGTTGGATCTGCCTAGCACTTTGGCCTCGTTTCAGGCGCTGCCCGCGCCGGGCCTAAGGCAGGCGCCGCCAAGTACCGACACCGTTGCAAAGAAAGCTCCGGTGAGCGTGCGCCCCCGGCCCGCCGCAAGTGAAATTACCGCGGATTCAGAGCGTTATTTTACCCGTCGTGGCGATAGTTTATGGCGCATTGCCGCGCGGCTGCGCCGCGCCCGCGGTGGCGATCAACTGCAGCTTATGGAGCAGATTTTTACCCTTAACCCACGCGCCTTTGTTCGCGGCGCCAGGGATATGCTGAAGGAGTCGGTGACGCTAAACATCGCTGCGGGCGCCTTGGCCGGGGAAAACGTCGTTGACGATGGCGCCGGCGAGGCGCCTGTCGTCGAGCCCAAAAACCGTTCGGAGCTTGACGCGGGGCAGCCAGGGCAAGCTGCTTTGCCTGTGGCGAAAGCGCTGCGCCGCGATGAAGAAAATGTGTCGCCGCAAGGGGGCGATGAAGTCGCCGAACTCACTGCGTCGCTATTGGCGGTCAGTGACGAAGTCGCCGATGTGACGGCGAATATCGATGTAATGAGTCAGCGATTGGAGGTGTTGCAGGCGCGCTTATCCGAGCTTCAGCAGCGTTACGAGGCGATTAACCGTGCGCCGGAGAATGTCTCTCCGCAAGTCGCCGACGAATGGCTTGATCCGGAAGTGAACGATTTAGCCCCTGCGCCATCGGCCGATGACATGACACCCTTGTTTAATGGGGTGACGGAAGAATTACCGGTGGTGGTCGCTGACGAGCCGACCACGTCATCGGCATCTGCCGCGACGCCTCCACCTGCCAGCGCTGCGCCAAGTGAAACAGTGCCGACGGATGCGGCTGTCGATAACGCCTCGCCAACGACCGCAAGTGGCGAGTGGCGGGGGAATCCTTGGTGGTTACTGCTGGCTGTCGTGCTCGCCGTAGTGGCGGCAGTGAAGCGTCAGCGTGGGAAAAACCACGTCGGCGGCCAAAGCGCCGCGCCGGAAAAAGATCGGCCGGTGGATCAAGGCGCGCATCCCGCGGGCGCCCACTTCGACGATGTGTTTGATGAGCTAGATGGTGGCTTGCGCCCCGGTGTGGCGAAGTCTGCATCAGTGGCTGAGGAAGGTGCCGCCGACCTAGCGCAGCAGGCCGGTTTGGGCGATGCGCCCGCACCGCAGCTGCACGCCACTGAGCGCGCCGCAATGTCTGGCAATATGGTTGATGTCGCTCCGGTAAAAACCTTCGAACAATTCTCGGACTTAGGGGCCAATGATGACACCGGCTTGTCGGCAGACGACGGAGATGACGACGTGCAAACCGCTGCAGCGGCGTGTTTGGCGATGGCTGACTACAGCGGTGCCCAGCGTATTCTTGAATCGGCTCTGGAGCACAGTGAGTCGTCAGCGCTGCGCTTGATGCTGCTCGATGTCTATGCCCAGCAGGGCGATGAGGCGGAGTTTGAAACCTTGGCTCTGCAAATGGAATTTGCGGGTGCTAGCGACGATGATTTCCGAGAAATTGCTGTACTGCGCAAGGCCATGGAGGCGCGCGGTGCCGGTCATGATTCTGCTGGCGAGCGCTGATTTTCAACGAGGTATTTGTGTACAGCTTGGTTCATCGGCACCCGGATTTTTATGTGATAGACAAAGCTCCGGGAGCCAACCTTCACCGCAACGACCGCGGGCGGAGCGTGTTGGATGCGTTGGCAGATGATTATCCCTGTGAGTCCTCGCTACACCTTGTGCACCGGCTTGATGATGCCACCTCTGGGCTGTTACTCATTGCTCGCAACCCGGTCGCCGCGGCGCACTTAGCGGAGCTTTTTCGCAACAGAAAAATTGAAAAATATTACATCGCCCTCGCTGACGGGCGGCCTCGTAAGAAACAGGGCTCGGTCGTGGGCGACATCGAGAAATCTCGTGGTGGTAGTTACCGCCTCAGTCGCAGCCGCAACAATCCGTCAAAAACCCGATTTATCAGTACCAGCGTCGCCGCTGGCCGCCGCTGCTATTTGCTCAAACCGATAACCGGCAAAACCCATCAGTTGCGGGTGGTTATGGCGAGCTTAGGCGCCGCTATTCTCGGCGATACGCGCTACGGCAAGGTTGCGGCCGATCGCTGTTATCTGCATGCATGGGCGTTGCGCTTTGACTACCAAGGCGAAACACTAAGCTTTGTGTGCCCGCCATCTAGCGGTGAGGGCTTTGCCGATAGAGCTGTGGCTTCGGCGCTGTTAGAATGGGCGCCGCCCTGGGGACTCCCTTGGGGCGCCTCTTCGAAACCAGCCATTACCTAGATAGAGCCCAGCTATGACTGAACAGCCTGGCAGCGATGAGCTGCTGCACAAACTGAATCGTGAAACGGCGAAAATTGCCTGGCGTGAATTACAGCGCTTTTATGCTCAAGGGGCTGTGCTTGAGGTGTCACCGGCGCTGGATTTAATTGCTGTTGCCGCGGCAATGGCCGCAGATGATGCCGGTCAGATAAGTCATTTTTTGAACTCGGGACAGTTGGCCCGGGTAGACGAGCAGACAGCCGGCAACTGGTTTGATGAGCAGCGGGAGTTGTGGGCGGTTGTCGTGGCACCTTGGGTACTGGTGCAAACTGAGCGCGAGTTAAACTGAGTGGAGAGGGCGCATGGCTGAGCCGGCATTTCTGAACGACCTGGAGTGCCGTCTGCGCAGTTTTTTTGCAGAGCAGGCGGCGGGCTTCGATGTGCCGCCGGCGACCTTGTATCGGTTAGAGGGTGCGATGGACGCGGCGGTTCAGCTGGGCGCAATCAGTCAGCAGCAGCTGCGTGAAAAAATACTGGCGTTGGCAGAAGAATTTCTGCCGGAGCCATTGCAGGACATCTACCGCGCTGATAGCCGCCTTTTGCTGCATCTACACATGGCCGAGGCACCGGTCTACCCCAGTGGCGGAAAGTAGTGCAGCCCGCTGAATTTGCTGAATATTGTCAACGCTTGCGCAGTGGCTATCGGCGCCGCGGTCACCGCGGTTTGCTGTTGCTGAGCGGCGATCGCGATTGGGCAGAGTCGCTGTTGACGGCGGTGTTTAGCGCTGGCGACCAGCGGCTGCTTGTTGGTCGGCAGTCCTTGTTAGATTTGCAGCCCAACCGCAAGTCGGCCAGTCTCGGAATTGAATCGGATTGGGTAGTTATCGATGGGCATCACTACAGCTCGGTCAATGACTGGCTAGCCGCCGCCGGCACGCTGCGCGCTGGCGGCTTGTTGGTACTGCTGTGTCCCCGTCTGGAGGAGTGGCCGCAACGTTATGCTCAGGCGATGGCGGCTCAGGGCTTTACTCTGCCGTTATCGCGTTTTATTGCTCGTCTTTGTGCCCTGCTGCCCGAGCAGCCGGGCACGACTATTGTTGAGCAGGGCGCAGAGACGGTGCCGCACCTTGACGGCGGTCATGGCGTTTGGCAAGCCGATATGCCCAGTGTGGATCAACAGCGCTGTATTGCGGCGATTTGCCGGGTTGCCCAGGGCCGTGCTGGTCGGCCATTGATCATTCGTGCGGACCGGGGACGGGGCAAGACCAGCGCCTTGGGTGTCGCTGCGGCGCAGTTGTTGCGCGACGGGGCAAGGCGGCTGATATTGTCGGCAGCCCGCCGGGAAATGGTCGAAATCGCATTTCGCCATGCCGCTGAAGCATTGCCTGGCGCCGCGCGTGAGCGCGACCAGTTGCGCTATGGTGATTCGGTGTTGGAATACTTGCCGCCGGCGCAGCTGCTGGATCGGGCTCGCGAGGGCGCGCTTGACGGTGAGCTGGTGATGGTCGACGAGGCGGCCAATTTGCCACTGCCGATATTGCAGGCCTTGCTGCGCGACTGCTCGCGACTGGTATTGTCCAGCACCGTGCACGGCTACGAAGGTAGTGGCCGCGGCTTTGATATTCGCTTGCGCGACAGCCTTAATCAGCTTCGCCCTCGGTGGCGGCGACAGACCCTGAAAACCCCACTGCGCTGGGCAGAGAGCGACCCCTTGGAAGCCTGTCTCAATCGCTGTTTTCTGCTCGATGTCGAGAGTGAGGTCGCCGCAGAGACGAGTGCCACACCCGTAATTCTTGAGTCGCTGTCGGTTCCGGCATTAATGGCCGATGAATCATTGCTGCGCCAAGTGTTTGCGCTGCTGATGGAGGCACATTACCAAACGACTCCCCAAGACCTGCAATACCTGTTGGATATGCCGGGGCGTTTGCGAGTGGCGCGCCGCGCCGGCAGGGTGGTGGGGGTGTGTCAGGCACTGCCTGAGGGGGGCGTGGAGGAAGGGCTGGCGGAGCAGGTCTGTCGCGGCCAGCGTCGACCTAAGGGCAATCTGCTGGCGCAGAGTCTAGCGCAACGCAGTGGCGATCGCCGCTGGTTGGTGGCGGCTAGCCTGCGGGTAAACCGCATCGCGGTTGCCGCCGACCAGCGGCGCTTGGGTGTTGCCAGCGCATTGCTGGAACAGCTGGTCGATGAGGCGCGTCGGCAGGGCTTGGCATTTGTCAGCAGTAGTTTCTCCTGTGAGGCGGCGCTGCTGGAGTTCTGGTCGGCCCAGGGGCTGATGCCGGTGCATTTGGGCAGTCGTCGCGATGCCAGCAGCGGCAGCTATTCGCTGATGGTTGTGCTTCCCTTGCGCGACGATTGGCTGGCGCCATTGGCTAGGTTGCGCACCTCCTTGCGCGATGAATTGTGGGGCTGTGCGGCGCTGTTGCGCAGTGACATGCCGGCTGGCGCGCTGGCGGCATTACTGGCGAGATTGCCCAGTGCTGCAGCACCGGGCGACAGCACTCAGGCGCGTCGCTATAGTCAGGGTGAGTTGCCGTTTGAACAGGTCGCAATGCACTTGAAACGCTTGTGTTTTGCTGCGCCGGGGCTGCCGGAGCTGGTTGTGGAGAAATTGTTTTTGGACAGCTGTTGGCGGCGCCTGGCCGCACGTCATTCACTGGCCGGCCGAGCCGCTTGCGAGCGGCGGCTGCGGGAGTATTATGCCGGCTATTGTGGGCCGGATATGGATTAACAAGGAGGAAAGCATGGCGAGCATTTTTAGCAGGATTATCGACGGTGAATTACCGGGGCACTTTGTTTGGCAGGACGAGCACTGCGTGGCCATTATGACCATACAGCCGATAAAGCCGGGGCATTTGCTGGTGATTCCACGGCGTGAGATTGACCACTGGGACGATATGCCGGACGGCCTGAGTGCGCATCTAATGTCGGTTTCCGGCAAGTTGGCCAAGGCCTTAAAGCAAGTCTACAGCTGTCGCCGGGTGAGCTTGCAAATTGTCGGCTTGGAAGTGCCGCATACCCATCTGCACCTGGTGCCGATAGACGAGATGCGCGACATCGACTTCAGTCGCGCGGCGATGGCGGATAGCGATGCGCTGGCCGCCGAGGCGGAAAAAATACGCGCGGCTGTGGCCGCCTGATTCGCTCTTTAGTGGGCGAGTGACTCCAAGCCGGGTTGAATAATTCGCACCACCTGGCGCTCGCTGTGTTGCTGGATTTCGCCGCGCAGCCAAGCGCCGCCGTCGGGTTCGTGCAGAATGCTGCCCACGCCTCCCGGGGTGCGAACCTGTGCTCCCTGGGGCCCGGCGCTAAAGCACTGCTCGTCGGGTGCAGACATTTCATCGAGTGCCCGCTTGCAGGCCAAGGCATCAAAGCTGAAGCTGACTTCCTGCTCACTGGCCTCGCCCCAGCGCGGCGACAGGGCTTTATCGAGTTCCAGTAGCAGGCTCAAGCGGGTTTTCAGCGGCAGGCTGGACGAGGCGCCGCTGTGACTGCCGATATAGTCGCCGACGACCTGATTCAAGCAGCGATACAGGCGCTCGGGGTCGCGCAGCGACTCGGTAAAGATGCGATTGCGCGATTCGTAAATGCTCAGTGGGTCGTCAATATTCACCGACGGCAGTTCATCGGCGTATTCGCGGCAGACCGCCAGCAACAGTTCACGCATCAGGGTGGCCGTGGTCACACCACTTTGCTGGGCAATATAGCGAATGCTGTAGGGCATGATGTGGCCGTGGGCAAACAGGATGTGGGCAGTGATTAGCAGATAGCCCTGCAGCCCCTGTTCTCGATCAAAGCTGTGACAGGCCACCACGTACTCGCCTTTGGCCTTGCCATAGCCGGCCACGGGAATAGTTTCGATACGATATTCTTCGCGCTTTTCGTAAAACTCGGTGCCCGGCAGCAGGGTGTAGGCAAAAATATTGAGGTTGGGAAAGACCTGTAGCAGCTCGTCGAGGTTTTTCTCGAAGTCGGGAAGGTTGTCGCCGGGCAGGCCCCAGATCAGCTCGGCGGCAATGGGCACGCCCTTGCTGGCCATGTCCTTGGCGATGGGCTCGTATTTGTTGGCCGCCATATTTTTGCGGTTGCTGAGTTCCAGGGCCTTGGGGGTCAGAGTTTGCAGGGCCAATTGATAGTGGGGCAGCAGGCCGTGTTGATGCAGCAGCAAGACGATTTCCTGCACCCGCGGGCTGTGTTTTTTCGACCAGGAAGTGGCAAAACTGCTGGGCAGGCCAGTGGTGGATTTCAGCTCACAAATCAGCTTGGCCTTGTCTAAATCTTCACGCAGGGCGCCGAAATTGGAGTCGGCTAGCCAGATATCCTTGATGCCGGCGGCGACAATTTTTCGCCAGTCCCGTTCGATGCGCGGCATGGAAAACTGGTACATCTTGGAACCGATGGCGCCGGTGCCCCATTCGCAAAAGGCACATTTAAAGGGGCAGCCGCGGCTGCTCTCATACGATACTGAGTCGTACAGCGGTTTGCCGTTGTCGTCGCACAGCGGCACCACGTCTAATGCCGAAGGCAGGGCGTCGAGGTCTGTGCGGCGCTTGCGCTCGGCGGTCTTATGTATTTCGCCATGGTGTAAATACGCCAGCCCATCGATGGCGCTCCAGTCCTCGCGCCGCTCGCAGTCCAGCCACTGTTGAAAGGTGGTTTCAGCTTCGCCCAGGGCGATAACATCGATGGGGTCGTCGAACAAATAGTCTTCAGCCTGTTGCACATGGGGGCCGCCGGCAATACACAGGGTTTGCGGGCAGTCGGCTTTGATCATCGCAATCAGCTCGAGAAACTCGGCGGCGTTCCAGGTGTACATGCTAAAGCCGACAACAGGCTGTTGGCCGCGGGCAATGGCCCCTTCGAATTCGTCGCGCAGCGCTGGCCACTGCTGCTTCCATTGGTCGGCGGCGTCGCTGTCGCGAAAGTGCAGCAGGCGGATGTCATTGCCCTCTGGGTGTTCGCCGTAGTGCTGATAATAGGCCTTGAGACCACCGGTGGTTGTCGGTACCGCCCAAAAACCGTCGGAATCCATGCTGAACAAGCAAACGGGACGAGGGGGGAGAGCTGGGGTCATGTTGTCGAGGCCTTGTTGTGATTATTCATGGCTATTGTCGCACCTTGGTGGGATTTTTTGCGCATTTCTTTTGTATTGTCAGCTAAGCCGTTCGGGTGAGGTTTGACGGGGTATTATGCGGCAAGATCGCCGCTGAATAAAAATATGCGGAGAACGGCAATGGTAGAAGTACATGTAGAGCGCGACTTGGATTTTCCGGCGCAGACCGTCTGGGCACTGCTTGAGGATTTTGGCGATATTGGCTGGGCGCCGGGCATCGATAAAATCGAGGTGATCGGTGACGGTATTGGCATGATTCGCCGCTTGCACCTGCAGGGGATGGAGCCCATCGACGAGCAGTTGACCAGCATGGATGCCAGTGCCATGGAGTTTGCCTACGCCATTCCCCGCGGCATTCCGATGCCGGTGAGCAACTATTCAGCCAACGCCAAGGTAACGGCGCTGGATGATGGTCGCTGCCACGTAGACTGGTATGGCCGCGCCAAGCCCGAGGGCGCCAGTGACGAAGAGGCGGCGGCGATGATCCGCGGCGCCTATGACATGCTGCTGCAGTGGATTGACGAGCACCTGAAGGCTCAGGGCTGAGCTCAGCTGCGGCGATAGCGCTGCACCACGCCGGGCAGGGTATCCACGCCCAGCAACTGGCGGCGCAGCAAGTCGATGCCGAGTGCGGCCACCCACTGCTGAAAACCCTGTCGGTCAAAGGGCAGATGCAGACACAGGCTGCGCAGCTGCTCGGCATCGCCCCAGGCCAGCCACACGGTGCCGACTGGTTTGTCGTCGCTGCCGCCGTCGGGTCCGGCAATGCCGGTGACCGCCAGCGCCATGTCTGCGCCGCTGATCCTTAAGGCGCCACGTGCCATGGCGACCGCCACCTCTTCACTGACTGCGCCACAGCGCTCAAGAATACCTTGGTCTACGCCCAGCAAAGACTGTTTCATGGCATTGGAATAACTGACTACGCCGCCGGGAAATACCGCCGACGCGCCCGCCACCGAGGTGATTTGCGCGGCGATTAAACCGCCGGTACAGGACTCTGCCGTGCACAGGCGGCGCTTGGCGCGTTGCAATTCCTTGACGAGCAGGGCCGGTAAATTCAGCGGTAGCTCGCCCAATAAGTGGTCGCCCAGCAGCGCTTCAACCGGCTGGCGCCAGGTTGCTATTTGTTTACAGGCATCTTGTCCGCGTGCGGTCAGCTTGACTTCCAGTACCGGCATGGATGCCCGAAAGCCCAGCTCGATGTCGGCCGGCCAGTCGGCGAGTTCGCGGTTAAATTGCTCTTGTATGCCGGATTCGCCCAGGCCAAATACGCCCAGACGCAGGGTGCGGATGTGGTCGGAGTCAAAGCGCTGGCGGAGTAGGGGCAGAATTTCATCTGTCAGCATTTGCCGCAGCTCGCTGGGGACGCCGGGGGTTGCCAGTACGAGGCAGCTGCGGTGCTGCAGCATAATGCCAACGGCACTGCCACGGGCGTTGGCGATGATGTCGCAGTGAGCGGGCAGCATTGCCTGTTTGCGGTTTGAGGCGTTCATTGCGAAACCGCGCCGTTGACACCAGTCTTCGAGGTGGGCGATGGCTGCCGGGTGTTCCTGTAGCGGCTGGCCGCTACATTCGGCGAGCACTTGTGCGGTTAGGTCGTCGACGGTGGGGCCGAGGCCGCCATTGATAATCAACACGTCGGCGTCGTCACAGAGCTGGTCGATTTCAGCGCGAAGCAGGGCGCGGTCGTCACCGACGGTGACTTTTTTGTGGATGCGCCAGCCCAGAGGAGCCAGCTGCTCAGCCATCATCACCGAGTTGGAATCTATAGTATCGCCGGCCATGAGTTCGTTACCGGTCAGTAGCAGGTTTACCTTCATGCTTGCGAGTTGCCCTTATTTCGAATTCGCTAATGCTGCTGGAAAAAGGCTTACAATAGCGATTGTTATCGTATGTGGATGGGAGAGCATAGTATGAAAATGCCCACGGGTGTGATGTTTGCGGTGTTGATTGTGGTGTTCGGTTTATTCGAACTGTGGCAGTACCGCCAGCAACAGGCCTATCGCTTGGCCATGCAGCAACAAGTGCAGCTTCTGCAAGAACAGGTTCAGGCCCTGAACAGTGAGCTGGATGCGGCCCAAGAGGCGGAAAAAGCGCCGTCGTTGGGCAATATACTGGAGGAGGCTAACAAGGCGTTGATCGACGGCTGGTCGGTGATGGTGGATACGGTGGAGCGGGAGCTGCAGCGGGCCCAGCGCGAGATTGCAGAGTCGCGAAAATCGCAGCCAGAGCAGCAGGCTGAGCCGGGTGAACAGCCCCAGGCGCCGGCCGGGAATTAGTGCAGCGGCGCCCTGTAGCTAGTGGCGTAGCTGGGCGTCCAGTTCGTCGACCAGCTCAGCCCATTCAGCATCATCGGCCAGCGCTTGCTTCAGGAAGTCGGCCTGGCTGGCCGACCAGAAGCTCGCTTGGTGAAGTGCCAGGTCGGCCGGCAGCGGGCGATGACTGTCGATAAAATGTTCAATATCGGCACTGCTGGCCGCGAGGCCAAGCTGTTCAAACAGGCTGCTCATGCTGTGCATTTCGGCTTCCATGGCGGGCTCCTCAATAATGTTTCGTGCGTGTTAACACTATAGAAGAGCAGACTAACACTCGCCATCGCCCCGCTGCCGGCAAGCCGCTCGCTACATCACGAGCTGGGTAGCATGTCCAGGCGCAAACCGGCGTTCCAGCCGCCGTCGACGATAAACTCCGAACCGGTGGAATAGCTGCTTTCATCCGAGGCCAGAAACAGTGACATATTGGCGACCTCTAAGGGTAGGCCAACGCGAGGCAAGGGGTGATTGACGTAAAAGGCATTGTCCTGCTCGCTGGGCTCACTGTTGGCGCCGGCGCCGTGCATATCGGTGAAAATGCCACCGGGATGAACGGTGTTGACCCGGATATTATGGGGGCCAAGTTCAATCGCGGCGGATTTGCTCAGTCCACGCACGGCCCATTTTGATGAGACATAGGCGCTGAGACCATTTTTGGCTTGTAGGCCGTCAATCGATGAAATATTGATGATTGAGCCGCCACCGGCACGTTTCATTGGCGCAATTGCCGCGCGGATACCCAGATACGGCCCCAGCTGGTTAACGCGGATAACCCGCATATAGTCGTCGCCGTCCGAATCGGCAATGGCGGCGGCGTGCAAGATGGCGGCGTTATTAACCAGAATATTGAGCGCTCCGAAGGCCTCGGCCGCGTCGATCAGTTTCTGCCAGTCTTGCTCATTGGCGACATCTGCATGGACATAGCGGGCATTATCGCCCAGGGATTGAGCCAAGGCTTCGCCGGCTTCATCGAGTAGGTCGGCGATGACTACTTTGGCGCCTTCTTCAACAAACCGCCGCGCCGTAACCGCGCCCATGCCGCGAGCGGCGCCAGTGATGATCGCAACTTTACCTGAGAGTCTGCTCATGTCATTCCCGTCGTATTATTAGTGTTGCAGGCTATTTAATCGGTGACAAAATGGTGGGTCAATTGTCCAAGTGGACTAGGGGCGCTGCGCATCGCTCGGCGACAATTCCGGTGTGGTCGCTGAACGCAAAAGGGCAAGACCCCGAGGGTGGTTTTTGGGAGACTGAGTGAGTTGCGCAGAAGTGTTCTCGATAGTGGCGGTACTGGGCAATGGGGGGACAAATGAATAAAGGCGTGATCGCGCTGGTGGCGACAGTGGGGCTGGCAGTGCTGGCGTGGCACTGGCTGGAGTACTCGCGGCAAGAATGCTGCGCGGCCCCGCTAGCCGTGGCGGAAGGAGATATCGCAGTTGAGTCGAAGCCGGAAGCGGATGAGGCTGGCGCAGCGACTGTTACGTCGCCGCGCGCTGAGGCGGAGGCGCCCGTGCCCGTGGCGGGCGGCGTGCAGCAGGCGCCCTTGGATTTAAGTTTGCCGCCCGAGGCGGTGGTGAGCGAGGATTTTCCCGGCGACGAAGCGACGGAGCGCTATGGGGTAGGGCAGTGGTTTGAGGGCAAGCCTAAGGAGGAGTCGCGGCTTAAATTTAAAAGTAAGATCCACTTAAAGGAAGAGGCGGGCTTAGAGAGCGGGCTGGATAACTACGATAAGTCGATAGAAGGCGCGGAGATGGGATTTGAGTATAAAACGCGTTAATGGCGTGGCGCTGCTGTGTGCTGTGCTCGTATTGCTCGGATGTGTGCCGAAACCCAGCGACGACGATAAGCGGGTGGTGTTAGCTTCCTACCGGACTCAGGCTTATTTGTTATATAGCGATGCCTTCGCTGCCAGTGAGGCTCTGTATGCGGCCCTGAACACCTTGGTTGATAGGCCTTCTGCGGCGTCGCTGGCAGCGGCGCGCCAGGCCGGGAGCGCCGCCCGTGTGCCCTATTCGCAAACCGAGGCGCTGCGTTTTGGTCATTGGTTTGTTGATCAGTGGGAGGAAAAAATTAATCGCTGGCCGGTTGATGAGGGGTTTATCGACTACGTGGACGAGCGCTATCGCGCGTCGTCAAGTAACGCCTGGGCGCACGCCAATATCATTGCGGCTGAACATATCGATGTGCGCGGTCGCTTGGTTCCGCTGCCCTACATGGTGCATCGGCAGCTGACCATGCTGGAGATGGAGAGCGGCGTTGAGAGCATCGTCGCCAGTGGCTTTCACGCGATTGAATTTATGCTGTGGGGGCAGGATGTCAGTAGCGAGCAGCCGTTGTCCGGCCAGCGTCCGTGGAGTGATTTTGCCTATGGCGCAGCCTGCAGCGACGGCGCCATTACCGGGGTAGATGAAAGCCACTGCCGCAAGCGGCGAGAGTTTTTGCTGACACTGGCCTTGCAGCTGCGCAGTACGCTATTGGAAATGCGTGAGCACTGGTCTGCGGCGCCGGGCAGTCCCGGCAGTCGTTTGCTTGCCGGTGATGTGGACGTGGGGCTGGGGCGGATGCTGCTCGGTATGGCGGCGATGAGTATTGAAGAGCTGGCCGGTGAGCGTATACAGGCGGCCTTGCTTAGCGGATCGCCAGAGGACGAGCAGGATTGTTTCAGTGACGATACCTTCCAATCACTTTGGTACAACGCCTTGGGTGTGGAAAACGTTTATTACGGGCGTTATCGCGGCAGCCAAGACTTTACTGCGACGCTGTCTTTGGCCGTGTTGGCGTCGCGTTATCAGCCTGCGCTGGCCGCTGACCTCGATGCGGCGTTTGCCCGTAGCAAGCAGCTGTTTGCCGAAATACGTCATCGCGGCGTGAGTGGGGAGCAATATTTCGACCAGTTGATTCACGACGAGCCAGCCCTGCTGCGCAGTACAATAACGGCACTGCAGCGCCAGGCGCAGTTATTGGAGGCGCTGGCGGTGCAGCTGGCCGTGCCGCTAAGCGACCCGGCATTACAGGCGGCGTACTGATCGATGGCGGCATGTCGAGGCAGTTTATTAGCGTTGTACCTATTGTCGGTTATGGCCGCGCTGTCGGGCTGTGAGGAGCCGCCGGGCTATTGGCAGGTCGAGCCCGGCGAGCGGCACTCCGGTGGTGAGGGCGGCCTAGTGCAGCCCGGCGGTGGCGACAGTTTGTCAGCCTCGGCGTATTCGCAGCCGATGCGCAACTTGACCATGGTGCAGCGCCAGCAGTTTGCCTTGGGCAATAGTTTTTTTACCAAGCCCTGGAGTGCTGCAGAAATTGGCAGTAAGGGGCAGCGACAGGGACTTGGCCCCTTGTTTAATGCGGCGTCCTGTCAGGGTTGCCATATACGGGATGGGCGCAGCCTGCCGGCCGGCAGTGCCGGTATTGCGCCGTTATTGAAGATTTATCTGCCGCCGTCACTGGCGGGGCACCCGGCTGCCAACTACGGCAGTCAGCTACAAAATCTTGCCGTCGGCGACCTGGAGGCCGAGGGGCAGCTGGACGTCCGTTGGCAATACCGCGCTATTCATCTTGATGACGGTGAGCGAATTGCGCTGCGTTGGCCCGAGGTAAGCCTGGCGCAGGGCCGCTATGGGCCGCTGCCCGAGGGCGCTAGGCGGGGCTTGCGTATTGCCCCGCCGATGATCGGATTAGGTCTACTGGAGGCAATTGATGCCGCAGACGTGGTCAATTTGGCGGATCCAGACGATAGTGACGGCGATGGCATATCCGGCCGGGTGAATCGCACGGCAGAGGGGCAGTTGGGGCGGTTTGGTTGGAAGGCGCGCCAGCCGTCGGTAGCGGCGCAGAGCCGCAGGGCCTTTGCCGCCGATTTGGGCGTCGGCTCGGCTGCGCACCCACATGCCGGTTGTGCGCTCCCACAGAGCTGTGCGGATGCC
>NZ_JBFIGO010000037.1:0-25189 GCF_041602295.1 Spongiibacter sp.
CCGGGGCCAGCCGCCACAGCCGGCTGGCCAGCCAGATGCCGCGGTGCGGGTAGAGCTGTGGGCGGCGTTCTTCTAAGGCGCTGACAATCGCCGCCGCCAGCGGCTGGGCTTCGCCAACTGCGCCCAGGGTGGAGCGGGCATGGCGGGCGGGACGACCGTCGGCGCCCAGAGCATTTTGTTCTATATTGGTGTTCACGAAGGCCGGGTAGACCATCAATATATGCAGGCCCCGGTCGCGTTCTTCGCCGCGCAGTACTTCAAAGAACTGCGCCAGTGCGGACTTTGCACTGCAGTAGGCGGCGCGCCCCAGCACCGGCATCCAGCCCGCCATGGAGCCGATATTGACGATGCTGCCGCGGCTGTCGCGCAGCAGTGGCAGCAGGGCCATGCTCAGTTCGACGGGGGCCTGCCAGTCGATGCGCATGACTTGGCGAAAGACCGCCGGGTCGGTGTCGGCGGCCAGTGAGCGGTGGGTGATGCCGGCATTGTTAACCAGGACATCGAGTCGGCCACAGGCGCGCACGGCGGTGACGAGGGTGGTGATGTCGTCGTCGCAACTCAGGTCGGCGACGATGCTGTGAACGCGCGCTGTACCCAGTTCTTTGCAGCGCTGGGCCAGGTTTTCGGCGTCGCGGTCCACCAGCCACAGGCTGTCGCCGCGCCGGTAAAACTGCTGGGCCAGCGCCCAGCCCAGGCCGCTGGCGGCGCCAGTGATTAGCACCGTTTTCATAACTGCCCCCGCGCGCGGGCGTGATCGATAAACAGCTCTAACACCGCCGCCGAGCTGAGTTGGGGCTGGTAGCCAAATTCTTCTTTCAGGCGGCGATTACTGAGGACTGGCCGGTAGCGCAAAAAGTTGATTTGTTCGGGGCGATAGCGGCTCAAGCCCAGCCGGTGGCCCAGGCTAAGGGCGGTGTGCAACAGCCCCGCGGGCAGTCGCAGCAGGGGTTTTTGCAAGCTGGCCGCGACTTGATCAATGGTGAGCGCGCCATCGCCGGCCAGGTTGTAAATACCCTCGCGAGACTCGACGATGCCCCGTTCGACAATGGCGATTAGGTCCTCATCCCAAATGAACACAAAAGGGGAGCTGCTGCCGCGAATGGCCAGCAGGCGTTTTTTCTCAAACAGGTGGGTGATTTGGTTGCGAGTGTGGCGACCCAGGACGGTACCGGGGCGCAGAATTAACTGATGAAGCTGGGGCTGCTGTTGGCGGATCTCCTGCAAGTATTCCTCAACCAGCCGTTTGTGCCGGGAGTAGGCAAATTCGTCATTGCCGCGCAGCGGATCATTCTCATCGATCCAGCAGGGGTTGTCTGGGTGATAGCCATAGGCGGCCCCCGAACTGGTGACCGTCAGATGGTGGGCGCCGCTCGCCAGACAGCTTTCGACGACATTGCGGGTGCCGTTGATGTCGATGTCGTAGTCGCGCTGCTCATCGCCGCTGGCTTCAAGTACCGAGGCAAGATGAACGACGTGACTGACCTGGTGCTCGCGCATGATGGCCGCCAGCATCGGGTCGCGGATATCGCATTGCAGCATGTTGGCCGGGCTGCCGACGGGCAGCTTGATGTCTATGCCGACGACGGCGTGCTCGCCGCTGAGTCTGTGCATCAGCTGACTGCCAATATAGCCGGCGGCACCGGTGATTAGAATGCATTCAGGCATGAGCGACCTCGCTGTTGTGTGACCAATACAAGGCCAGACACAGGCCGACGAGTAAGTGCCAGAAACTCCAGAAGCCGGCGATTAACATCATGCCGCCTGCATGAGGAAAGAAAGTAAAGATAATGGACAGCCCCAGTGCCGAGTTCTGGATGCCGACCTCCATGGTGACTGCGCGGCGCTCGCTTTGGGGGAGACGCATTAGGCGGCCGGCGAGATTGCCGAGTAGTAGTGCGCCGGCGTTTTGTAGCGCCACCAGTAAAAGCAGTTGGCCGGCGTAGTCCATAAACAGTGTTTGATTGCGGGCAAAGGCGACGACCACAAAACACAGAAACACCAATAGCGTAACCGCGCGCATGGGCTTCTCGGCACGCTCGGCCACTCGTGGGTGTCGTTTGCCAAAGCTCATGCCCAATAACATTGGCAATACCAGCACCAGGGCGACCAACAGCAGCAGGTTTAATGGCTGCAGTGAGATGTCGCGCAGCAGGTCGCGGGTGGCCGGGTTGAGCTGAGCATAGAGGCCAAAGTTCAGCGGGGTCATAACGATGGCCGCGATGCTGGAGATCGCCGTCATACTCACCGACACCGGTACACTGGCGCGTCCAAGCCAGGTCATGATATTGGAGAAGGTGCCGCCGGGGCAGGAGGCTATCAAGATCATCCCCAGTGCCAGTTCAGCGGGCACGGCAAAGGCCGTGGTCGCCAGACAGGTGGCCGCGGGCAGCAAGATAAACTGTGCGACCAGGCCTGCTGCGGGGGCGCGGGGTTGGCGCAGCACGCGAGCGAAGTCTTCACGGCGCAGCCCCATTGATACACCGAAGATCATGCCGGCGAGAATGCCGTTGAGCAGCAGCAGGCTCTGCGGGCTAAAGGCAACCTGAATGTCAGCGTACATAAGCGGTTTCTTGCTGTTGCAGGTCAACTTGCAGGCGTTTGATGTAGTGTTTCAGTTTGCGCCGGTAGCTGTCCTTGTGGACGTAGTAGGCCATGCGTTCCAGTTGCAGATAGCGGTAGCCGCCGTCTAATCGCTGGCCGTGGTAGCGGGCGATATCGGCCTGCAATTGTTTGGCGGCAGCCGCGCCCGCTTGTTGCTGGCGAATGTACAGGGCGACCATTTCGGCCTGTTCGTTGCGTCCCTCCCAGCCCAGGCCAGCCGCCTCAATCATGCCCATGACAAACAGATTGCGGTGGCTTGGGTGAAAGACATTGAGGTATAGCGAGGGTGCGCCGCCAGCCTGCCAGTTCAGGTGTTGCCGGTCGATAAAGGGGTAGTGAAGGTGGTAGCCGGTGGCCTGCAATATCAGGTCGTAATCGGCGTGGTCGCCATTGCTGAATTGCACGCGGTGGCCGCGAACAGCGGTGATGTCGCGCCGCACAGCAATATCACCGTGGCCCAAGTGGTGGAGCATTTGTGAGTTGATGACCGGGTGCGACTCGTACATCTTGTAGTCGGGGTTGGGGAGGCCGTAGTCAGAGGGTTTGCCGACCACGAGGCGTGCCATGGCGGCATCCAGTCGCTGCTTGATCGGGCGCGGCAGCGCGATCAGTCCGCCGAGAGTATCGGTGGGACGCCCGCCGATAAATTTGGGCAGAAAGTAGTAGCCGCGGCGCACCGAGATATCCACCGAGCGCGCCCGATGCACGGCATCGACGGCAATGTCGCAGGCAGAGTTGCCGCAGCCGACAATTAATACGCGTTTGTCCGCAAAAATGTCGGCGCTTCGATAGTGGCAGGAATGCAGCTGTTCGCCGCTGAACTCCCCGGGTAGTTGTGGGGTGTTGGGGTAGTGGAGGGTGCCGTTGGCGATCAGCAGACCGTCGAAATCCTCGCAGTGTTGCTTGCCGTCTTGTTCGCTAACGATGCGCCAGCCACCATTGTCCAGTGGGCTGGCATCAATCACGCGCGTGTTGAAGCGGAAGTGCGGGTAGAGCTCAAAGTGGCTGGCAAAGTCGCGAAAGTATTGCCGCAATTCACTGTGGTGGGGGTAGGGGGCTCCTTCGGACATGGGGAATTCCTTGAATTCCGTCATTCGTCGCGAAGAAATCAAGTGCGCAGACTCGTACATGGTGCTGTGGGGGTTGTCGATATCCCACAGCCCGCCGACGTCTCCGTGCAATTCAAAGCCGGTAAACGGGATGTCGTATTTTTGCAGATTGCGTGCTGCTGCCAGCCCCATTGGACCGGCGCCAATAAGCGCGTACATACCAACCACTCTTGTTATCATTATCGCTTTACAGCTTAATGGAAGGCCCGCCGCCGGTAATGGCTTTTTCGGGACCTACAGCCGCCAATTCAGGACTATGACAGAAGCCACTGTTACCCTGCGTTTTACCCAGGGCATTTTGCAAGCCGCCGAGCGCCGCCACATAAAATTGCCGGCTGCTTTGCGCGCCTGTGTGCCCGCTAGCGGCCGCACGCCCTTGGCGGTGCAAGACAAGTTGTGGGAGGCCTATTGTTCTGCGGTAGACGACCCCCTGGTTGGCCTGCAGCTGGGGCTGGGTTTGCAGGTTGGCCACCTGGACCTGGTGGGTATGCTGTTGATGAGCTGCGAAACCTTGGGCGAGGCCTTGGACCTGTTATTGGAGTACCACCCTATTGTCGGCGAGGGCGGCGATTTTTCGCTGCGCCATGAGGGTGAAAGTTGCTACCTCGTTTACCAGCCACACTATCAGCTGCGTCGCCGTGAACGGGTGGAGGCGGTGCTGGCGTGTGTGTTGAATCTGGCGAACTGGGTCAGCGGTGGCGCGTTTTGCGCGCAGCGCCTGCAGTTCACTGCAGCGGCAGCGGCGCCGCTGGCAGACTATCAGCAGTTGCTGGCGGCCCCCCTGCAGTTTGATGCCCCGGATAACGCCTTGGTTTTTGCGCCCGCACTGCTCGTTACCCCGCTGATTCAGGCGAATACTCAAATTCGCGATCAGCTGAAAAAAATAGCGGATCAGCTGCTGTTGGACATGGATCGCGGCGAGCTCAGCACACAGGTACAGGGCTTGCTGCGCGATCACCCGCACTGGGGTAAGGAGCGGGTTGCCGAGGCGCTGGGGATGAGTGGCCGCCATTTGGTGCGCAAGCTGCAGGCCGAGGGAGTGACCTTCAAGCTGCTGCGCAGCAGCCTGTTACAGCGTATCTCCCAGGAGTGCTTGCAGCGCGGTGAGACACTGGCTGACATTGCCAATCAACTGGGGTTTTCTGATGAGAGCGCCTTCGCAAAAGCGTTTAAGCGCTGGGTGGGGCAGACGCCATCCCAATTTCGGGATGGCTCCTCACACTGAGTTCAGCTCAGGGCTGAAATTGGTCTACCTGGCAGCTTTCTTCTGGTGCCCGGTGATCCACAATACATTCGAAGTAGGGCGCGGTTTCGTTGTAACTGCCGTCTAACATTTTCCTCAGTTGTTCAAAGGCGGCACGCATCACCGGATGGTTGGCGTCGGCCTCGCTGCCGTGGCCAGCTAAATTCAAACTGGAGTCGGCGTCACCGGCGCCGAGTGTGCCGGTGGCGGTGGTGCCGGGGTTTTGCCATTCAGAAACACCAAGCACGGTGAAAAATTGTGTGGGGATGCCTGCGGTGGTGAGGGCGCCGGCCATTTCGCGGCCCTGATTATAGGGAACCAAGCCGTCGTTCAAGGGGTGGATGACGGTAGCGGCTTTAATGCCACCCAGTTGCATTTGCGCGGCGTGCAGCGCCGGCGAGCGGCGCTGGTAAGCCAGTGGGCATTCGACCGGCGTGCCGCCGGTGTCGCGCTCAATGCCGCTGGCGGCGGCCATGGCTGTGGCGTTGCCGGTTGCTTCGGCGGCAGCTTTTGCTTCGCTGTAGGTCTCTGCCAGCTGACTCACGCCTTCGACATCAATCCAGTAATCATAGAGTGCACTACCGTCTTCACTGATAGCGGCTGACTCGACAATGGCCGTTCCAGACACCGCCCCACCCATTGACACACCAAACAGGTAGACCGTGTCGATGCTGGGGAACGCCTGCAGGGCATACTCGGTGGCGGCGATGGTGTCGTAGGCGCCACGCAGTGTCGGGAAGCCAAAGTTGTCGCGGTAGTCGGTGGCGACAAAAGCGACATTGCCTGGGGTGTTTTCCAAGCTTTGAGCTAAGCGCAGTTCGCGCCGCATATGTGGCAACCAGCTGCTGCGTACGCTGTGGCCAATGCCGTGGCTGAAAACCACCAGGCGGGTGGGTTGCTCGCCTTTTTTGTAGACTAAAAGACCCTCTGGGAGGGGCAGATTGGAATCTGCATCGGGCACGCAAGCGGGGTTCACATCCAGCGGGGTAACCAGGTGCTGTGACTCGGTGGTGAAGCTTTCCGTCACAATGTCACTGCTGCCTGAGCTACTGATGTTGCTGGAGCTGCTGTTGCCACAAGCGGCCAGTGCGAGGGCCGCGGCGGCTGTGCCAAGTTGAAGATAATTCATAGCGTATTACCGTCGTCTGTCCGGCATCGGCGTGCCGAGATTGATTATTAGAATCGCATGCTGATCAATTATTGCACAGTTTTTTGCTGGTAGGTACTAGTATCTGCCGATTTTGCTTAGCTGCGAATAGTGGGGTGAGATTGTCGTGTCACAGTGGGCCGCCGCTGGCGCGGGCAGTGTCGATATGCTCTCTGTGCTAAGCGTTTTTGCGTGGCAGACCACACTTGTTAGGGGCTGATTTCTATAGACTTGCTGCCCGTACTGAGCACCGTTGGTTGTCGGCGGTTCATATAATAAAAACGCTGTAGGGAGAGTGGGTCGCCGTGAACGTGATAAGTGTTGTGGGCTGTGCGCTGTTGTCGCTGGTTATCTCGGCTTGTGGGGATGGTTCCGGCGGCCAGAGTGTGGGCGATTTGCCTGTTGAATTACCGCCCCTGCTGTCGCCCAATCAGCCGCCGCAGATCTCGGGCTCCCCTGGCCCGGCACAGGAAGGCAGCGCTTTTGCTTTTACTCCTGAGGTGCACGACCCCGATGGTGATGAGGTGTCGGTTAGCGTTGATGTGCTGCCCGCGTGGCTGAGTTATGACAGTGCCAGCTATACCCTCAGTGGTACGCCGGGCGCAACGGACCTGGGGCGCAGTGAGACCATTACCTTTACCGCCAGCGACGGTGAGGACAGTAGTGAGCTAGAAATCGCGATTCAAGTGGACTACGAGCCCTTGCAGCAGGCGCTGCGCAGCGGCGATGCCCGCTATGTGAGCGATGCCAAGCGCTTTCTCGACAGTGCGCTGAATGCGGCTGACGCGGCGACGGCAGACGGCCAGAGACTGCGGCGCCGACTGTTTAACCTCGACGCCAGTGGCCAGGCGCGTGCCGACGGCAGCAGCCTCACCGACATACACTGGGACCCGACTCACGATGCTGGGCTGTTGGCGGCCCGTTTTGGCGTGAATAGCGAGTTGCTGCTTAGCAACAGTGTTACTAAAGCCGGCTATACGGTGCTTGAACTGCCGCTGGCGGTTGCCGGTGAGCAGGCCGGCAGCCAGCGCCAGGCGCGTTTCCTGGCGCTGGGTAGTAATCCGATGCGCAACGGCTATCGCGATGCGGCGGCGCTGAACGGCGATATGCAGCAGCTGCTGCGCAACAGTATTGCCTGGTTGGCGGGGCGCGAGAATTTTGCTCAGCAGCCCTTGAGGGTCGTAATCGCGCAGATGGGCCAAAGTTATTACTTCCCCGATCGCGTTGCCACTCGGCAGTGGCTGGATGAGCACTACCCTGGGCAGGTGAGTTACAACGACGCGCAGGGCTGTGACGGCGCGGCGCTGAGTGCGTGTCTGGATAACGACGCTGAGTTGTTGATTGTCTCCCAGCTGGCCGCCGACGCGCCGTCACTCAGTGCTGCCACACAGGCGGTGGCGGCGTGGCTCGACGCTGGAAAACCGGTGCTGTATCTGCATCACGACGGCAACCTCAGCGACTTAGGTGCGGAATTGTTAGCCCTGCTAGAGGTGGACTATGTGGCCGATAACTATTGGCGTAAGTTGCAACTCGAGCGCTTCGACGTGCGTCAGCGCTACGCGCAGTTGCCTGAAGACGTGCGGCTGATAAATGCCCTGTTGGGGCGTTTTCAGAGTGATAATTTCAATGTCGACTTGAGCCTCTGCGATGATAAAAGCTGTCCGCCGGAAAGCCGCTTTGCCGAGGAGTTTGGCGATGCCGCCAGCGCCGCCAAGGCGCTGTTTGAACGCCTGGAAGACAGCGCGGAGCCGCTGTTTAATAGCGCCGGGCAGATTTACCAAAAATCGCTGCTGCTGCTCGCTGACAGCTATCGCCAGCAGGCGCGTTTTCCTATGGATAAGAATGCTACGCCGCGGCTGGCGTTTCTTAAATCATACTTTGCCGACCATTTGAATTATCAGCGGCGGCCGATTAATCCGGCTCAGGCTGATATGGGTAATTTTAGCCGCAGTGATTTCAGTCATATTAGCCCGGTGAGTAAGCGGGTGACGCTGACCAGTCGGCAGTATTTTCGCGCGGCGGGGGTTTACGCCCTGCCGGGACAAACGGTAACGGTACGCCGCCTCGACGACAGCTCGGTGGCGACCACGGTGTTCGTCAATACCCTGCGCAGCGGCGCCACCCATCAATTCAGTGACAATGGTTACAAGCGGCCCAAGTACCTGAAGGGGCGCGCGCTGAGGATTGCGCCGGGGGAAACCCTGAGCTTTACCTCGGCCTACGGCGGACCACTGCAAATTGGTTTCGATGCCAATGACCAGCAGGTGGTGCTGCAATTTGATAATGTTGGCGAGCAACCATTCTGGGCCAGTGCGGCGGACAATGAGCGCTTTGAGGCGGCCTTGGCCGCCGCGGACTACGACTGGGCGGAGCTGTCAACGCCGGGCTTTGAGGTGCACTCCACTTTGGAGAAAATGCGCAGCTCAATGGGTGAGTGGAGTGATGCAGGGAGTCTCGCTGCGGCCACCGAGCGTTATATGCACAATTTTGCCCATGTGCTGGCCGGTTTTCAGGGCGAGGGCATCGATGTAGTGGATGAAATTCACGACTTTGCTGCGGGTCGCGGTTGGCAAATCGACACTATTGATATTGTTAAACACATGAATGCCGATCAGGCCAATTGTGGCTACGGCTGCTCGGGTAACCCCTACGATGCCTATTGGGCCTTTAATCCGGTGGGCCACGGCGACCTACACGAACTCGGTCACGGCCTGGAGCGCGGCCGCTTTCGCTTTGCCGGCTGGGCGGGGCACGCCAGCACCAATCCCTATTCCTACTACGCCAAGTCGCAGTACTTTCGGGATACCGGCAACGACCCCAACTGTCAGTCGCTGCCCTTCGCCGAGCTGAAGCAGGTTTTACTGGACAGTCGTAACAGCGCCGATCCCTTCGCGTATATGCAGAGTCAGTCGCTCAATAGCTGGTCCCAAGGGGCGGCGATTACGCTACAGATGATGATGGCCGCTGAGGCCGAGGGAGTGTTACAGGACGGCTGGCATTTGTTGGCCCGTTTGCACCTGCTCGATCGTGAGTTTAATCGTGCCGACAACAGTGACGCCGCCTGGTTGGCCGCGCGGGATGGTCTGGGTTTTGCTCAGTTTAGCCGGGCACAGGCGCGGGCGCTGGCTAACAACGACTGGATGTTGATCGCGCTGTCGCAGAGCTTGGGTCGCGACATGCGCAGCTACCTGGATATGTGGGGGCTGGCGACCACTGCGGCTGCTCGCGCTCAGGTAGCCAGCGCAAACTTTCCTGCCATGCCGCTGCGTTTTTACGACAGTGGCGCCAGCAGCTATTGCCAGACTATGCGGCCGACGGCGATCGATATTCCCTAGGAGGTCGTCGGTGTGATGCGGTCTTGCCAAGCGGGCGCAACTTGCGCGACGGTGATTGTTGTGGGCTTGGAGGCTACAATGGCGCCCCTTGACGATTTCCCATAAGGACATTGGATGAAGGCGCTAAAGTTTTTGCTTCCCCTGCTGCTGGTTTCGCTGCTTGCTTACGCACTGCTCAGCCCCTATCTGGCCCTGCACCAGTTTAAAACCGCGCTGGATAATAAGGACACGGTGGTGTTGGATTCACGTATTAATTATCCACCGCTGCGCGATAGTCTGAAGTCACAGATGAGGAATGCGCTGGCGTCGAAATTGGCCAGCCGTAGCAATGGCCGTTCTGAGGCTTTTGCCTCTCTGGGGATGGGGCTGGCGATGATGGTGATTGAGCCAATGGTGGACAGCATGGTTAGTCCCCAGGGCTTGGCCGGGATGATGCGAGACAATCCGCATGCGGCATCGCGGTCGCCGGACAAGGCTGGCAGCGATGCCCCGTCGAAAACGGACCCCTTTGCCGGCGCGACCACCCACTACCGCAGTTGGGATCAGTTGGATGTTGTTGTGCCCCGCCCAGAGGGCAACATATCCCTGGTCTTTAAGCGCGATACTTTGCGCTGGAAATTGACTGATATTCTGCTGCCGGCTAGCGCGCTGCCGCTATAGAGCGAGGCGCGAGTCCGGTTGGCCCAGGGCTGTTGTGGCAGCGCAGCCTGCCACTGAGAGTCTGATAAAAACAAGCTGCTTTGGCTGCTTTTCGGCGGCTTTCTTTTGCTGCCTTTCACATTCGCTGGTGTATTTATTGGGGTTCGCCCATTTTCGTCGCCCATTGCTGTAATCAATGGCCAACAGGGCCAGGCCGGTTACTTGGCAAGAGTCTGGTGCCTTGGCTGCCCGGCTATAATTCAAGGGCAAACAGCGGCTGTTGGCCTTGCCAGCGCTGAGTTCGCCTTCTCTTATTGAATAATAAAGCAAGTGCTTCACCTACGCGGCCGGCGGTTAACCAGATAAAATCTTTGCCTGCCAAGCGCTGCAATGCTCAGGGGTATGGAACGTATGAAAAAGCTTGTTGAGAGTTTTCTGGTTGCCAGTGCAGTGTTCTGCAGTGCGGCATTGGCGGCGCCGGCGGCAACTGAAGCGCCCTGTGCCGATAGCAATCCGCTGCGTCAGCCCTTCTTTGGCGACCTGCATGTTCACAGCAGCTACTCCTTCGACTCCTATGTGTCGAGCCAGCGCAATACCCCCTGGGATGCCTACCGCTTTGGCAAGGGCGAGGCGATCAGTCTGCCCGATTTCGACGGCAAGCAAACCCGGCGAGTCACCTTGGAGCGCCCCCTGGATTTTATGGCGGTGACCGATCACGCCGAATTTTTGGGGCCGATAAAAATTTGCACCAGCGATCCCTTTACCCTCGGCTACTGGTTCCCCGCCTGTATCGCCACGCGCAGCCAGATTTACATCGCCCAGCTGTTGGCCGCTGATTACTGGTCCAAGATCGGCGTCGCCGATACCAGCCTGAATAAGGCCAAGAGTTTTGTCTGCAAATTGGCTGACTGTGACAAGGCGGAGCTGGAGGCCTGGCGCGACGAACAGCAGGCGGCCGAGGCGCACTACGACCGCAGCGAGGCCTGTAGCTTTACCACCTTTGTCGGCTATGAATACACCGATGCGCCGAACTACAGCAACCTCCATCGCAATGTGATTTTTCGCAATGAAAATGTCATAGACCGGCCGATATCGGCCTATGACACCGGCGCCTATAATTTTCAGAATCTGTGGCAGCATTTGCGCGAGGAGTGCTGGAACAGCGACAGCGGCTGTGACGTGATGACGATTCCGCACAACTCAAACCTCGCCGGCGGCCTGATGTTCCCCGACCCGCGCAATGAGCAGGAGGCGATTGATCGCCTGGCCTTTGAGCCAGTGGTGGAGTTGGTGCAGCACAAGGGCGCCTCGGAGTGCCGCTTCGACCGCCTGCTGGGGCGCGGGGTGGGCACCGAGGACGAGCTCTGCGATTTTGAGCAGATCAAGGCGGATAATTTGGCGATGCTGGGCAGTGTCGGCGGCGAGGTGCAAACCGAGCGTGGGGCCAGTGTTGGCGTCGACAGCTTCGGCCAGCGCAATATGGTGCGCAACGCCCTCAAGGCCGGTGTCAGCTACCAGCAAAAAGAAGGCATTAACCCCTTTAAAATGGGCTTTATCGGCTCGACTGATACCCACAGCGCCATGCCTGGTGCAACCGAGGAAGCCAGCTACGAGGGCCACTTGGGGCGTCGCGATGCCGGCAGTCGCAATGTGCAGGACCACTTCTTCTCAAATGCCGGCGGCCTGGCCGTGGTCTGGGCTGAGGAAAATCGTCGCGATGCGATCTTCGACGGCATTCGCCGCAAGGAGGCCTATGCCACCAGTGGCACCCGCCCGGTAGTGCGCTTTTTTGGCGGCTGGCAGCTCGACGAGTCGCTGTGTGAATCCGCCGATATGGTGGCAAAGGCCTACCAGCAGGGGGTGCCGATGGGCGGCGACCTGTCCGCGGCGCCGGGTAGCGGCGCGCCGCGCTTTTTGGTGGCCGCGACCAAAGACCCCGGCACCCCGCGCAACCCCGGCAACGACCTGCAGCGCATTCAAATTATTAAGGGCTGGAGCGATGCCAATGGCGTTGCCCACGAGCAGGTATTTGAAGTTGCCGGCAACCCCGACAACGGCGCGACGGTTGACCCGCAGAGCTGCGCGCCCAAGGGTGAGGGCTATGCGAATCTGTGTAAGGTGTGGCAGGACCCCGGCTTTGACGCTGAGCAAAATGCCTTCTACTACGCCCGCGTCGTCGAGAACCCCAGTTGCCGTTGGTCGACCTTGCAGTGCAAAAAATTCGGCGTAGATCCCTTTGCCAGCAACTGCCAGGCGCAGGCCGCTGCGGCAACCAAGCTGGCCAAAGACGACGGCGCCTGGGGCGAGGATGTGTTTGGCAAATGCTGCTTGAGTGAAGCCGACGAGCCGTTTTATTCGCCGGTGATTCAAGAGCGCGCCTGGACCTCGCCGATCTGGTACTCCGCGGCAACGGCGGAGTGAGCACACCGTCGCGTGTGTTGGCGGCGATAGTGATGCCCCGCTAAGGACTGAGGCGTTTGCCGCGGCGCAATCGCGCCGCAGTACTGTGGTGTCCGGCAGCTTCTGTCGTCGCGGCTGTACGCTGGTCGTCGTAGATTTTGTAATAAATTTACATGGCTGGGGTGGCTGGGTAAGATCCGTGGATGTTCGTCTACAGGTGAGTGCCATGGCTTCTGCCAATGACAATTTATTGACTTTGATCGCCGATGCGATGCCCGGCTTGAGTAAGTCGGAGAAGAAAGTTGCCAGCGCAATTCTCGCCGACCCCGAGGCGGCGACCCGCTCGAGTATTGCGGTGTTGGCCAGTATTGCCCAGGTGAGTGAGCCGACGGTAAACCGCTTCTGCAAGAAATTTAACGCGACCGGCTTCCCAGATTTTAAGCTCAACCTCGCCCATTGCCTGGCCAGCGGCATTCGCTATGTCAGCCAGAATGTCGAGGCGAGGGACTCCGTTGAGACCTCAACCAGCAAGATATTCAACAGCACGATCAGCACCTTGTCGCTGGTGCGAGACAAACTGCCCCCGGACTTGATTGTTCAGGTGGTGGATCAATTGATTCAGGCTCGGCGCATTCATTTCTTTGGTTTGGGGGCGTCAAGTTCGGTGGCCAAGGACGCCGAGCACAAGTTCTTCAGATTCAACTTGCCGGTCAGCTTTCACGAAGATGTCTTGATGCAGAGGATGCTGGCGGCCTCGGCCGCGCCAGGTGATGTGTTTTTTATTATTTCCTATACCGGCCGCACCATGGAGCTGGTGGAGGTCGCGGAACTGGCCAAGGCCAACGGCGCGGCGGTAATCGGTTTAACCGCACCGGGCTCACCGCTGGCAAAAGTCTGTCATTTGCTGATTGCCGTGGCGGTGCCTGAAGATACCGACGAATACATGCCGATGACCTCTCGCATTGTTCATCTGGTGGTACTCGATGCGTTGGCGACGGGGGTCACCCTGCGGCGCGGGCCGAAATTTCAAGGCCACCTGAAGAAAATTAAGGACAGTTTGCGCGCGACGCGCTTCCCGAGCGACGAGGCGTAGTTTCCAGCCTCCAGCCCCTTTGTCCCCGCGGGGGCGGTCATCAAGTAGAGTTCATCGGCGATGGCGTGCCTAGGCGGCGGAGGCTATGCGTAAAAATGTAACAAAAGAACAAAAAATGTTGATCTGTTCGTCTTTTCAGATGTTATTATGGTTAAAAATTACACGAAGGGCGGTTGGCGTTATGACAGAAGTACATAGCACGGTTGCAGCGGTGACCGCAGAGATCGTCGCGAGGAGCCGCGGGCCGCGCAGCGATTTTAAGGCGCTTATCGACGTCAATCGCAGTTTGCAGCCCGCGCGCAAACAGCTGAGCTGCGGCAATCTCGCCCATGGTTTCGCGGCCTGCGGAGCTGAAGACAAGCAGCGCATCAAATTGATGAATGCCGCGAATATCGGCATCGTCACCGCCTACAATGACATGTTGTCGGCCCACCAGCCCTACGCCGACTACCCCGAAAAAATCAAAGGCTATCTGCGCGAACTCGGCTCAACGGCTCAGGTGGCCGGTGGCGTGCCGGCGATGTGTGACGGCGTTACCCAGGGGCAGGCGGGCATGGAACTGAGCTTGTTCAGTCGCGACAATATCGCACAGGCCGCTGCGATTGCCCTGTCGCATCAGATGTTTGACGGCGTGGCCTTCTTGGGTATTTGCGACAAGATCGTGCCGGGCCTGTTTATTGCCGCCATGCGCTTTGCTCACCTGCCGAGTATTTTTATTCCCGCCGGCCCCATGCCGTCTGGCATCCCCAATAAGGAAAAAGCGCGGGTGCGCCAGCTGTTTGCCGAGGGCAAGGTGGGCCGGGAAGAGCTGCTGGAGGTCGAGTCGGCGTCCTACCACACCGCCGGCACTTGCACCTTCTACGGTACGGCTAACAGCAATCAAATGGTACTTGAGGCCATGGGTGTGCAGCTGCCCGGCAGCTCTTTTGTCAATCCCGATACGCCGCTGCGCGAGGCGCTGACCCAAGAGGCCTGCCAGCTGTTAAACCGGGCCACCGCGCAGGGCAGCGACCCCAGGCCGATGGCCGATGTTATTGATGAGCGCTCCTTTGTAAATGCCATTGTTGCCCTGCTGGCATCGGGCGGCTCCACCAACCTCTGTATTCACCTGGTTGCGATGGCGCGGGCGGCCGGCATTTTGCTGAACTGGAATGATTTCGACGCGCTTTCCAAGGTGGTGCCGCTGCTTGCCCGGGTGTACCCCAATGGCCAGGCCGATATCAATCACTTCCATGCCGCCGGCGGCACTGCCTATTTGTTTTCGCAGTTGCTTGCTGCGGGTCTGATGCACGCCGATGCGCAGACCATTCTGGGCGTGCCGATGGCGGAGTTCCCGCGTGAGCCGCAACTTGAAAACGGCAAGCTGCGTTGGGGCGCCGGGGTCGCGACTAGTCTTGATAACAATGTGCTGAGACCGGTGGCCGAGGCCTTCGACAGCGAGGGTGGCTTGCGTCTGCTGCAGGGGAACCTCGGTCGCAGTGTCATTAAAGTTTCGGCGGTGAGCGAAGAGCAGCGCATTGTTGAGGCGCCGGCACTGGTGCTCGATAGCCAGCACGAATTGGCCGCCAAGTTTGACGCCGGCGAGCTGAATCGCGATGTGGTTGTCGTGGTGCGCTTCCAGGGGCCGCGGGCTAACGGTATGCCGGAGCTGCACAAGTTGACGCCGCTGCTCGGCTCCTTGCAGGACAAAGGTTACCGAGTGGCACTGGTGACCGACGGTCGTATGTCGGGCGCCTCTGGCAGGGTGCCGGCGGCCATTCACCTCAGCCCGGAAGCGGCAGCCGGCGGCGCCATCGGCAAGATTCGCGACGGCGATATGATCCGCCTCGATGCCAACGCCGGGGTATTGGACTGTCTGGTCGATGCCGCGGAGTGGCGTGCGCGAGAGGTTTTCAGCAGCGGCATCGACGACGGCCAGGGGGTGGGCCGGGAGTTGTTTGCCAATTTCCGCAACACCATCAGCTCGGCGGAAGAGGGCGCCTCGGTGTTGTTTCCGAGCGAGCGCCGCTAGCTGTGGCCGCGCATGAGCCTTGCCGTTAACCACCGATATTTGGAAGAGCGATGAAATCCAGCTCCTTAGAAATTTTAACTCAGGCCCCTGTTGTTCCGGTCATTGTGATCAACGATATCGCCCAGGCGGTGCCGCTGGCTAAGGCATTGGTGGCCGGCGGGATTCGGGTGCTCGAAGTCACGCTGAGAACCGCGCAGGGCCTGGAGGCGATTCGCCGCATTCGCGATGAGGTGCCCGATGCTATCGTCGGCGCCGGCACGGTGTGCAGCGCCAAAGATGTGGAGTTGGCGGCGGCGGCGGGTTCCGAATTCCTGTTTACCCCGGGGTTTACCGACGAGCTGTTGCGGGCCGGCAGCGAATGCGGACTGCCCTTTGTGCCGGGCGCGTCAACCGTCGGCGATGTGATGCGCTGTATGGAGCGCGGAATCAATACTCTGAAGTTTTTTCCCGCCGAAGCCTGTGGCGGCACGGCCGTATTGAAGGCCATTGCCGGGCCCTTCCCGCAGCTGCGTTTTTGCCCTACCGGCGGTATTGGCCCGCACAATATCGGCGACTATCTCGCGTTGGCAAGCGTGGTGAGTGTCGGTGGGTCGTGGTTAACCCCCAGCCACCTGCTCGCCAATCATGACTGGGATGCTATTACCCAGCTGGCGACAGAGGCCGCTGAACTGGTGCACCAGCTGCGCGGGCAGGCACAGGGGGAAATGCGGTGATGAACGACAATGTCGATCTGATTTTTTTCGGCGCGCTGGGCGATCTGGCGGCCAGAAAGCTGTTTCCGGCGCTCTATCATCTGCAGAGCTGCGAGCTGCTGCCCAAGTCGGTGCGGATTGTCGCGCTGGCCAGAGATGAACTGGATTCCGGGCAGTTTGTGGCGCTGCTTAAAGAAAAGGTAAGGCGATACATAAACCCGCAAAACTGGAGTGACGCCTGCTGGGAGGCTTTTGCCGAGCGCTTTGACTACCTGCGTCTCGATTTTACTGATCTGGAAAGCTACCGCCATATGGCCGAGCGCCTGTCGGCGTCGCGAACCAGCATCTTCTACATGGCGACCCCGCCCAGTTTGTTCGGGCCGATATGCCGCAACCTGGGGCAGACAAACTGCCTTAACGGCGATTGCCGCATTGTGCTGGAAAAGCCCATCGGTCACGATTTGCAGAGTTCGCACGACGTGAATGATGTGGTGGCCGAGTATTTTACCGAAGAAAATATTTATCGCATCGACCACTACCTCGGCAAGGAAACTGTACAGAATTTGCTGGTGCTGCGTTTTGCCAACCGCTTTATCAACACCCAGTGGGACCAGAGCTGCATCGACCACGTGCAGATTACTGTGGCCGAAACCGTCGGTATTGAGGGGCGCTGGAGTTATTACGACACCGTGGGCCAGCTGCGCGATATGGTGCAAAACCATGTTATGCAGTTGCTGTGCCTGGTGGCGATGGAGCCGCCGAATGCCATGACCGCTGAAGCGATTCGCGACGAGAAGGTGAAAATTCTCAGGGCGCTGCGCACCATCGATGCCAGTAATGTTACTGAGCACGCGGTGCGCGGGCAGTACGCGGCCGGTTGGCAAAAGGGTGAAGCGGTGCCCGGCTATATGCAGGAAGACGGCTGCGAAAATGCCGATAGCGATACCGAGACTTTTGTCGCCATCAAGGCCCATATCGATAACTGGCGGTGGGCGGGAGTGCCGTTTTATATCCGCACGGGCAAGCGCATGCCCGAGAAGCTCACTGAAATCGTTATCGCCTATAAAAGCCTGCCTCACAATATTTTTACGGCGGGCGGCAATATCACCAATCGCCTGGTGATTCGTTTGCAGCCCAATGAGGGCATTTCGATGCAGATGGTATCGAAGCTGCAGAGTCTCAAGGAAAAAATGGGCCTGGTAAAACAGGATTTGAATCTCGACTTTCTCGGTTCGTCGACAATGACCCGTATTCCCGATGCCTACGAGCGACTGATTCTCGATGTCATTCACGGTGACCAGTCACTGTTTGTCGGCCGCGAGGAAATTGAGGAGTCTTGGCGCTGGTGTGATTCGTTGATACGCGCTTGGCAGGTCCAGCACTTGGAAGTGAAGGATTATCACGCCGGCTCCTGGGGGCCGGCCAAGGCAGACTTGCTAATTGAAAAGGACGGGCGGAGTTGGAATGGATGAGCTGAAGCACTGTGATTTTACGTCGCGAGACGAGCTGGATGCCGCGCTGGCGGCGGAGGTTGCGGCGCAGTTGGCTGCAGCGATTGCCCGCCGAGGAGAGGCGAGTCTGGTGGTCTCCGGTGGCAGCACGCCGCTGCAATTTTTCGCGCGGCTGTCCGTGCAGCAATTGCCCTGGGAAAAGGTGGTGATCACTCTGGCGGACGAGCGCTGGGTTGCGCCCGATCACGCCGATAGCAATGAGCGCCTGCTGCGCGAGCAGCTATTGGTCAATGCCGCTCAAGCGGCGCGCTTTGTGCCGTTGAAGACCGCCGACAATAGTGCCGAGCAGGCTGAACAAGCGCTGGGCGAGGCGCTGGCCTCGCTGCCCGAATTCGATGTGGTGATTTTGGGAATGGGCGCAGATGGGCATACGGCGTCGTTATTTCCCTGTGCCGAACAGCTTGAGCGCGGCCTCGATCTCGAGTCGACGGCCGCCTGTATCGCCGTGCAGCCAAGCACGGCTGCACACCAGCGGATGAGCCTGAGCCTGTCGAGGCTGCTGCAGAGTCGACAGCTGATTGTGCACATCACCGGAGCCGAGAAGAAGGCGGTGCTGGAAACGGCGCTGCGTGAGCAAGACGCGTGCAAATGGCCCATCTATGCCATTGTCGGTCAGCGCAAGGTGCCGGTTGCTCTGTACTGGAGCGAATAGTGTTAGTATCCCCGCCGTAACGCGTTTACTGAAAGCATATCGGCGCTTGTTGCGCCGCCCTCGGTACTCGCAGCGGCAATGGGGACGTTTGAATGAGACTGGTGTGTGTAGGCTTGGTCTGTATGGTGCTGGCGGCGTGTGGCGGCAGCTCTGCAGGGGGTGAAAATGGCTTGGCGGTGTGGCCGGCATCGCAGCAGGGCGAAAACCCGCCGCCGGCACCGGAGCAGTTTGAGCCGATAGTCAGCAATGGCGATGAGCTCGCCAGCGCCCTGCCGGGCAATGTCGCCAACCGGCTGTTTGATCCTCTCGCCTTTGGCTACACCATCAACGATATCAGCGATCCGGTCATTGTCGAGCATATGGTGCGCGCCACCTTTGCCCAGTTGCAGGACGGCTCTCGCCTGCAGCACGCCTATCACTGGTATGGTCACCCCGATGAAAATGCCGGTGTCGCGCTGATTCCGGTAGAGTTTTTTAACCGCTATGGCACCCGGTTATACGGTGAGATTGTGCTGCCCTACCAGGCCAAAGGCAGTCCGGCGGAGGGGCCGTTTCCGGTGATCATCGCCCTGCAGGGCCTGAATACCAATGTCGGCATGTACCGCTGGTGGCACCGCTTGTTCGCCGACAATGGCTACATGGTATTTGCCTTCGACTTCAGTGGTCAGGGCCATTCTGACGACGAAGTTGAGGGCGATCCCGGCAATAATCTTCACGACGCCCAAGACGCGATGGCCTACCTGTTTGAGCGCTCTTCGGTTGCCAGCGTGCTCAACGCCGAGCAAGTGGGAGTGATTGGCCACAGCATGGGCGCTGGCGCCGCGCTGCGCGTGCAGGAGCAGGAGGCCGACAACGCGTCGGAGCCGAATCCGGTGCGCATCAAGGCCGCAGTGGCGGCGGCGCCGGTGGGCGAGTCGGTGAGCGCAAACCCGATTCCCGTTATGATCCAGACCGGTGACCACGACGGCCCGATCGCGCCCATTCCCTTTGCCAATCCCGCGGTGGTGCGGCCGCTGTACGACAGTCTTAGCAGCGACCGGGCGTTTATTGTCGCCGAGGCAGCAAGCCACGGCCAGCACACCAACTACCCATTGATTCCCACCTCAACCTGGGGGCGAGAAATTGCCGCCAACTATTCCTTGGCCTGGATGGATTACTACCTGCGCGGCGATGCGGCGGCGCTGTCAGTACTCGAGGGTGGCCACCCCCATTTGTCGTACCTGCACGATAGTGCAACGCGGATAAATGGTGTCGAAATGACCTACCGGGGCAATGGGCTGGTGCCCGACCCGGCGGAGTTTGAATAGCGGGGCGCTTAGCTCTGGTACCTGAGTAAATGGTATAGGCGGTAGGTGGCAATTTTGGCGCGGTCGACAACTGCCGATGCCGCGTAGGGCTTGGGGGTGAGCCCCAGCTTGCGCAGGTTGCGGTTGACCCGGTAGACCATCTCGCGCCGCAGCGAGCTGGGGGTGTCGTAGGTGATGCTGATGGAGATCGAGACATTGTTGCTGTTCTGCACGTAGTGGGGCGCGTTGATGGGAACGTGTAGGGCATCGCCGGGTTTAAGGTGGATTTTGCGGCCGCGGGCCTCGTGGCCATTGTGCAAGACCATTTTTCGATTGGCCTGGCCGTAGTGATGCTCAATTTCCTCTTCGGGCAGCAGCTCGCGGTCGGCCTTGTCAAAAATGGTGAAGATTTTTTCGCCGTGAATCTGCAGCAGAAAATTGTGTTCCGGGTCCATGTGGTAGGGCACGGTTGAATTGGGCGAAGTGATAAAAATAAAGCCCTCGCGATTGTGCATGCCCGGACAGTGCGGGTCGATATGGGGCTTGAGGGTGTCGAGTACCTCATCGATCAGCGCCGAATACTCCGGTAGCTGACTCACTTTTTTAAGGCCCAGCCAGGTGTTTAGGGTTTCGATGTGCGCGATGGTTTCTTCCGGCGTCAGTCGGTGTTCCGGCTTCTTGTCGGCTACCTGTACGATGTCGACATCGCCGGCATTGAGTTCGATGTCTTCGCTGGGTAATCGCTGCGAGGCCGCGACTAAGGCTTCGAGTGCAAACAGTGGGTGACTGCTCAGTCCGTGTTTCAGCAGAAACGGCTGTCGCTCGAATTTTGCCGCAAAGTCATGGGGATCAAAAGAGATATGGGGAGGCATGGTCATTACTCTCCGACATCCGTTTTGCCGGTCGCAGGTCAAGTCTCGCGGGATGCCATCTGCGCTTGTCTCCGGCGGCGTGGCGCATATTGATTTCTCACCACTAAAGGGTAGCACAGCGCTGCGAGTGAGGGCGGTTCTGGCTCGGGCGGGCTGATGCTGGGTATGTTGCGGCGTCTGGTTTAAGAGAGGGATTAGGGGGTGCGAGTGCTAAGCCGTTTTCGCCTGCTCTGCTACCTCATAGCTTCAATATCGCGTGCATAAAAAAAGCCCTGTCGGCGATGCCGACAGGGCTTTGGATTAAAGAAAAGGCCGCTTACTTGGCTTTAGCGGCTTTTTTCTCTTTCTCTTTGGCGATGACTTCGTCGGCAATATTGCTTGGGCAAGCTGAGTAGTGCGAGAACTCCATGGAGAACTGGCCGCGACCGGAGGTCATCGTACGCAGGGTGCTGATATAGCCAAACATTTCTGACAGCGGTACATCAGCCTTGATGCGAACGCCGGTGGCGTTGGGCTCTTGGCCGGAGATCATGCCGCGACGACGGTTCAGGTCACCGATAACATCACCCACATTGTCTTCGGGGCTGAAGACATCAACCTTCATGACCGGCTCCAGCAGCTGCGCGCCTGCTTTGGGCATCGTCTGACGGAAAGCGCCTTTGGCGGCGATTTCGAAGGCTACTGCCGAGGAGTCAACGGCGTGGTAGCCACCGTCATGTACGTTGATGGCAACGTCCAGTACCGGGAAGCCAGCCAGCGGGCCATTTTCCATCATGGACTTGAAGCCCTTCTCAATCGCTGGGAAGAATTCCTTGGGTACGTTACCGCCGACAACCGAGGTGCTGAAGGTGAAGCCAGAGTTAGGCTCGCCCGGCTCCATGGTGTAGTCGATCTTACCGAACTGACCAGAACCACCAGACTGCTTCTTGTGTGTGTAGCTGTCTTCGACTTTCTGGGTAATGGTTTCGCGGTAGGCAACCTGTGGCTGACCCACTTCCAGCTCAACGCCGTAGGTCCGCTTAAGGATGTCGACTTTGATGTCCAGGTGAAGCTCACCCATACCCTTGAGAATGGTTTCGCCGGAGTCTTCGTCGGTTTCAACGCGGAAAGAGGGGTCTTCAGCGACCATCTTGCCGATCGCGATGCCCATTTTCTCGGTGGAGCCCTTGTCTTTCGGGGTTACCGAAATAGAGATAACCGGCTCGGGGAATACCATGGCTTCCAGCGTACAGGGGTGATCTTGGGAGCACAGGGTGTGACCCGTCTGTACGTTTTTCATGCCGACGATGGCGATGATGTCACCGGCCTGGGCGCTGCTCAGCTCGTTGCGCTCATCGGCCTGCATTTCACACATCCGACCGATGCGCTCAGTCTTGCCGGTAAAGGAGTTAAGGATGGTGTCACCCTTGTTGAGTTTACCGGAGTAGATGCGTACAAACGTCAGGGCGCCGAAACGGTCGTCCATGATTTTGAACGCCAGCGCGCGCAGCGGCTCGTCGGCAGATACGATAGCGTATTCGCCAGTCGGCTCGCCTTCTTCGTCGGTCAGCGGCTGGGGGTTAACCTCGGTGGGGCTGGGCAGGTAGTCGACAACCGCATCCAACAGCAGCTGCATGCCTTTGTTTTTAAAGGCAGAACCACAGTAGGTGGGGAAGAAGGCCAGTTCCAGCGTACCTTTGCGGATACAGCGTTTGATGTCATCTATGGAGGGCTCTTCGCCTTCCATGTAAGTCATCATCAGGTCGTCGTCCATTTCTACCGCGGTTTCAATCAGCTGCTCGCGGTACATTTCGACTTCTTCCACCATATCGGCGGGAACGTCGGTAACTTCGTAGTTTTCGGGCTGGCCAGTCTCGTCCCAGATGTAAGCTTTGTTGCTCAGCAGGTCGACAACGCCGGTGAACTCGTCTTCACGACCAATAGGCAGGGTCATGATCAGCGGGTTGGCGCCCAGTACATTCTTAACCTGGTCGGTAACGCGAAGGAAATCAGCGCCGACACGGTCCAGCTTGTTAACAAAGATCAGGCGAGATACTTTGGAATCGTTCGCGTAGCGCCAGTTGGTTTCAGACTGGGGCTCAACACCACCAGAACCACAGAATACGCCGATACCGCCATCGAGTACTTTCAGAGAGCGGTAAACTTCTACGGTAAAGTCAACGTGTCCAGGGGTGTCGATGACGTTCAGGCGGTGGCCATTCCACTCACAGGTAACAGCGGCGGATTGGATGGTAATACCACGCTCAGCCTCCTGCTCCATAAAGTCGGTGGTTGATTCACCCTCGTGGACTTCACCAAGCTTGTGAATTTTGCCGGTGAGCTTGAGGATGCGCTCAGTGGTGGTGGTTTTTCCGGCATCAACGTGCGCGAAAATACCGATGTTGCGGTACAAGGATAAGTCAGTCACGGCGCTCTCTAAAATAAACTGGGTTAAAAATGGTTCGCTACGATACTGGAAGTGAGAAAAAATTTCTCAGCTATTTTGTAGGAATATGCTAAATCGGGGGGATTTTCTCCAAAATTCCCCAAAAAATCCAGTCGCACTGGTCTTGTCGGGCGGGATAGGGGTGGCCGCCGCGCCCGCGGCGTAGGCGCTGCTGATCTTGCCCCTCGCAGAAATGACTGAATCGGGCTCGGTTAGGTTAAGCCGGCGATTGACCAGGCCGTTGGCCACGGGGCGGGCGTGGCCGCCACATCGGGCGCCGAGGCGGGCGCAGCAGCCGATATTCGCCGGGCAGAATGGCTTGATAAGTCCCCTGGGGTGTTGAGCCGCGGGCGGGTCTTGTGGCGTGAAAATCTCCATCGAGAAAATGGCTGAGTTCAAAAGCGTTGAGGTGACTCTGCCCGATGACCATCGTGGGGCCCCCAGGGGCAAAGCGGGATTTCTGAGTCGAAGTAGGGAGTGGCGGCGCAGCGACAAAGCGCCAGCAGGCGGGGCAGGGTGATTGGTCGACGGGTCAGGCATTAAAGAGATGACAAATTGCCGGCAATTCTCGCCGGCCTGTCGCGGCGATGAAGGACCTCTATCGCATGGCGCAACAAGGTTATTCGATTGAGGAGGCTCTCGAACAAGAGTTGGCGACAGAGTGCACAGACATCCCCGATACCGCCGAGCGCCTCGCGGAGTTCCGCTAAACCCCTGTCGCGAGGCGCCGGAGGCTTCACTCTATCCGCGGTTGGGTTGGCGCAGCGGCAGAGTTCTTGTGCAGGCGGCTGGCGACAATCAATGCCAGCGCCGGCATCAGCATCCACCCGCCGTATACCAGTACGGTAAACAGCGCCATGCTGCCCAGTTCGCTAGTCGCTGCATTGGCCGCTGGAAACAGTGAGGCAATAATCAGCACCGCAAGGTTTACATTGCGCACCGTGAGCTCCATGTCAATGGCCACGATATCGGCCCGCGGTGCGCCCATTAGCCAGGGCACAGCCAGTCCTGCAGCAAGCAGGGCCAGGGTAAAGCCGGTGACCACCAGAACATTTGACAAGCCAAAGGCCGCCCAGTCCAACCTGCCGGAGGTGGTCGCGCCGAGGATAATAACGACAATCAGCGCCAGGCTAGCCCGTATCGACCAGGTCGAAATCTGTGGCGCCAATGCCGGTAGCAGCCTGAGCGCCAGCATACCCATCGCCAGCGGCGCCAGAATTGAAAAGAATATTTCAGCGGCGATACGCGCTGCTGGCAGCTGGAAATCTGCTGGGACATAGTCGGTAATTAGCAGCTTCAAAATAATGGGTACCGTGGCTAGGCAGGCCACGGTGGTGACCGCGGTAATGGCAATCGATAGCGCAATATTGCCCCTGGCAAAGTAAGTGTAGATATTGGACGTTGTGCCACCCGGTATAGCTGCCAGTATGGCGATACCGATGGCGACCCCGGCGTGCAAATTGAATAGCGCTAAAAACAGCACGGCGATCAGCGGTACCATTAACAACTGCAGGCTCAGGCCCGTCGCGAAAGCGCGGGGCGTTCTGGCAACGTTGACGAAATCGACAATGCGCAGGGTGGCACCCATGCCGAACATGGCCAGCAGCAGCTGGCTAAAAGCGATGCCGTATTCGTATTTGAGGTAGAGTTCAGTCATGGTGAAACCCGCTGCCTGTTTTGCGTCGAAGATATGTATGTGGTGTGCAGCGGCTTGGCGAGTTGGGCGTGAAACAATGCCCGGCCGCACTCCGTGCGGGGGAATCGCCACCAGCCGGTGTTGCGAGCCCTGGCTGAGCATGGCATTAAATCGCAGAATCTACACCTGAATTGTGTGCAATTTGGCGATCGTCACTGCCGATTTGGTTTGTGCCCCCGAGCAGCTGCCTCATGCCCTTTCTCAGGCTATATGCAAAGCCAAGCAGGTCGAGGGTATGGCGGAGTTGCTGGTGGCGGAGGAAAGTTGCCGCTGTGAGCGGTTTGTCGATTTGATTGGCAAACCCTGGGAAGTCCACCGGTCTAGATTTGGTGATGGACGCGGAGAGGCTTTTTTCCAAGGCATAAAAAGGCGAATCAGCTAACTTGCTGATTCGCCTTATTCTTTGTTGGTGGCGGGGGCATGATGTCCCCACATATTCCCTAGCCCTACTAAGTCATAATGCCCAGAAGCGAGTAA
>NZ_JBFIGO010000038.1:0-25089 GCF_041602295.1 Spongiibacter sp.
CCACAGAAAATAGTCCAAACGGCTGTTGCCTAGTTAATGGGTAGGTTGCTTGTGGTGTTATATTTGCGGGCTAGCAAGTAATGCTATCTTTGTACATTGAATATTCTAAAGATTGGTGCCCCGGAGAGGATTCGAACCTCTGACCTGCCCCTTAGGAGGGGGCCGCGCTATCCAGCTGTGCCACCGGGGCAAATTGGTTAGCGGCAGATTCTACTGACAATGTTGCCGCCGCGCAAAAGCTACTTTACCAGGGGTTCGCTGTAGCTGTGCTCGATGTCCCAGGGAAAGTGTATCCAGGTGTCCTGGGCGAATTCGCGGGTGTAGTACTCCGCTAATTCCATGGCCTGTGGTTTGGCGTAGATGGTGACGAAGGTGGCTTTGGGCAATAACTGACGGGCAATTTTTGCCGTGCCACCGGTGTCGACCAGATCGTCGACTAACAGGTAGCCATCGCCGTCGCCCTCTACCGCTTTAAGCACATTAATTTCGCCTTGGCGGTCGTGGTCATAGCTGGCAATGCACAGGGTATCGACGACCCGCAGATTGAGTTCGCGGGCGAGAATAGCGCCGGGCACCAGACCGCCGCGAGCAATGCTGATAATCCCCTTCCAGGGTTTGTCGAGTAGTCGCCTGGCAAGGTTGCGGGTGTCCCGGTGTAGCTCGTCCCAGGTGAGGTAATAAACGGGCTGTTGGCTCTGAGACATGAGTATTTCCTGGTTGCTGGGCTGGCGGGGACGGTGTTGTGCAGGCGCGATTTTGCAACATGGCCGCCTGCTGAGCAAGCGTTAGCGCTATTTATATAGCACTGCTTCTTTTACTCTGGTCTGCGGGTTATGATCCTGAGTCATCTGAGGTTCGCGCTTTGCCTTGTGGTCGGGTTTTATGGCGATTTAAGCGTGTGAAATGTGTGTGAGGCGTTCAGTCGCGACAAGTGGCGAAGTGGAGTAAGTGGTAATGACTCCGGATATATGGAGCAGTGATGACGAATTTTCGGTGTCGTTGTTATGGCTGCAGGACGGTGCCGATTCTCATTGCTGTGAACTGCTAACCCTGCCTGATGGCTATTCTTTACATGTGCGCAGCACGACCGATATTGCCGCGGTGGCGGGCTTGTTGTATTGCGACGCGGTCATTTTGGATGCCGGGCTGAGTCTGGCAAAGCAATTGTTCTGCTGTCGCTATTTTAAGGATCTCAACCTTCCTGTTATCGCGCTGTTGGGCGAGGCTAGCGAGCAGCGCGATGAGCAGGTGTCGATGCTCTGCGACGCCGGTGTCGATGAGCTGATATTTGAATTCCACCCCCAGGCATTTATGCGCAGTACCGAGCGCTTGGTGACTCGGCAGCGCAGTCTGTCTAGGCTGCGCTATGTCGAGCAAGTGCAATCTCAGGCGCTTGCATTGGTTCGCATTGCCCATTGGCAATACGACGTGGGTCGGCGGCGCTTCCGTGTTTTTAACGGCAGCGTTTTTGGCTATCGCAATGTCGCCAGCGGTGCGATCGATGAGCAGGACCTCTGGCGTTTGTTCTCCGACGGTTTTCACCTAGCGGATCGCTCGCGCTTGCTGAGAGATTTTAATCGTGTCGTAACGCTGGGGCGAGAGTCGCGCGACACTTACCGCTGGAAGGACCCGGAGAGGGGCTGGCGGCTTATTGAAATGCAATTTTGCTGTCGCGTGGATGAGCAGGGGGCGAGCGTCGCGGTGAGTGGCCTGTGTGTCGATGTGACCGAGCGGCGCGAGTCCCAGAGAGAGATCGCTCGCCAGGCGTATTTTGACTCGTTAACCGGCCTGGCGAATCGCGTTTTGTTGGAGTGCTGTCTGGACTCGATTCTCTATGGTCAACAGCATCGCGACGACAGCGTGGTGCTGTTTCACTTGGATGTGGATCATTTTAGCCGCGTCAATAATGTGCTCGGGCATGCTTGCGGCGACGCACTGTTGGTGGAGTTAGTTGCGCGTCTGCGGCGAACACTGGCATACCGTGGTGTCGTCGATGGTGAATTACTCGATCGACTGGCTGCAGGTGAGGCCGCTGGGGCGCTGGACAACGGTTGTTTGCTGGCGCGGTTGGCGGCAGATTCTTTTGCCGTGCTGCTTTGTTTGGAAGAGCTTGAGGAGGCGCCTCGTCGCGACAGTGTTTCGGCGTTAGCTGCGAAGGTGCTGCAGATATTTGAGCAGCCTTTTTATTACCAGGGGCAGTCCTTGGTGTTGACGGCGAGTTTGGGGGTGAGCTTTTCTCACGCGGAGATTTCTGGACGCGGTCTGATGCAACAGGCGGATCTGGCCTTGCACGAGGCTAAGTCTGCTGGGCGACGGCGACTGCGTTACTATCTGCCGGATATGATGCCGCGGCTAAGCCAGCGTTTAAGCTTTCAGAGTGCCTTGTCGGCGGCGCTTGAGAACCGTGAGTTGCGTCTTTACTACCAGCCGCAATTGTCGGCTGATGGGCGGCGAGTGCGCGGTGCCGAGGCGTTATTGCGCTGGCATAACCCCGAACTCGGCGAGGTGTCGCCGGAGATTTTTATCCCCCTGGCGGAGGAGAGTGGGCAGATCGTTGATATCGGTCGCTGGGTGTTCGCCGAGGCCTGTGCGCAACTGCGCAGTTGGTGTGGCACCGACCTCCAGGGTTGCCTGCTGTCGTTGAATATTTCCGCGCGTCAGCTGCACGACCGTGGTTTTGTTGATTATTGCCTGGCGACGGCCGCTGCTGCGGGTGTGTCGGTATCGCAGTTAGAGCTGGAAATTACCGAGGGGGTGCTGATTGCGGATGAGGAGGCCGCGCGGTGTGTCAGCCGCTTGCACGCACAGGGTTTTCGTATCGCGCTGGATGACTTCGGCACCGGCTATTGTTCCTTGAGTTATTTGCTGCGTTTTCCCTTGAATAGCCTGAAGATAGATCGCAGTTTTGTTCACGATATCGCCTGTGCACCGGATAAGGCCGCAGTGGTGTCGGCCATTACCCAGCTGTCGGCGCAGCTGGGGCTGGACGTGGTTGCCGAAGGTGTCGAGCAGGCGGCGGACTGGCACCGCCTTCAGCAGCTCGGCTGCCGGCAGGTGCAGGGCTTTTTGTTTGGTCGGCCGATGGCTGCGGACGCTCTGCGCGACTGGTTGGCGCAGCGACGCGCCGCGCCTTCGCTTAATGGGGGTTGTCAATAAATTGACGTGGCGACTGGAGTCGGCTGCTTTTCTTGGTTATAGTCAAAAAAACGACAATTGACGCCCCGACATGACTGCCACTATCCGCTTGTTAATCCTTGCTGACGACGATCGCCTGTGTGAGTACGGTACGCTACTTGATGCCTTGCCGCTCAGCCCTGCTCTGCTGGAGCGGGTTGAGGACGCGGCGGCGGCGAATGCGGTGTTACTGGGTCGCGGCGCGCCTGTCGATATGTACTCGGGTCCAGTACTCAATTTGCCCTGTTTAGCCGAGTCTGAGCAACTTAGCCATCTGCAACCGGCGCAGTGCCTGGCCGAGCTACAGTCGCCCTTGTACGACAGCCTGTTGGAAGGCTTGTCGCGCTTGTCGACGCAGTTGCTCGGGGAGGCGTCGGGGTCAGCTGATCACGGTCTGGTTGCCCACAGCCCAGCCATGCAGAGTCTGTGTCGACAGCTTGTGCAGGTCGCTGACAAGTCGGTGACGGTGCTGATCAATGGGCCGTCGGGGGCGGGTAAGGAGTTAGTTGCTCAAGCGATTCACCGCTTGTCGGGGCGCTGCGCGGGGCCTTTTGTACCCATAAATTGCGGGGCCATCCCTCGCGAGCTACTCGAATCCGAGTTGTTCGGCCACGAGCGCGGGGCCTTTACCGGGGCGATTTCCAGTCGAGCAGGCCGCTTTGAAATGGCTGACGGCGGCACGTTATTTCTCGATGAAATCGGTGATATGCCACTGGATATGCAGGTAAAAATCCTGCGGGCGATTCAGGAGAGAAGCTTTGAACGGGTGGGCTCAAGTCAAAGTCGCAGTGCCGATGTGCGTATTGTTGCGGCGACCCATCGCGATTTGCCGGCGATGATCAGTGCTGGGCAGTTTCGTGAGGATTTGTATTACCGCTTGAATGTCTTTCCTCTGCAGGTGCCGGCTTTGGCGGAGCGCCGTGAGGATATACCGGCCTTGTTGCGTAGTATTGCCCAGCAGCTTGCCGACGAGGGGCTGGGGCAGCTCTGTTTGGCGCCCTCGGCGATAGCCTCGCTGCAGGCTCATCCCTGGGCAGGCAATGTTCGCGAGCTGGCCAATTTGCTTGAGCGCTTGCTGATATTGTTTCCCGCAAAGGTTGTCGGTGTGCAGGATTTGCCTGAGGCCTACCAGCACGGCGATGTTTCCTGGCAGGTGCAGCCGGTCGCGGAGGCAGAGCACTCGCTGGCCGATTGGCCGGAGCAGGGGGTCGTGCTCAAGACTGAGGTGATGGCCCACGAGCAAATGCGCATACGTCAGGCCTTGGCGGCCGCTGACAATGTGGTGAGCCGCGCGGCCGAGTTGTTGAGCTTAAGGCGGACGACGCTGATTGAAAAGATGCGCAAGTACGCGATTAGCACCGACTTTTAGCAGCCGCCGAAAAGTTCTATCCAGTTGCCGTCGGGGTCGCAGACAAAGGCAAAGCCGAGAGTGTCGGTAAAGCGTGTAACGTCGATGGTGATCTCTACTCCCGCGTCTTTCAAGTTTGCGATGACCGACGGCAAATCTGCCACGCCAAAACTGATATAGCGGTAGCCGCAGGCAGCGTGGCCACCGCCGGGCACGCCGTGCTGGGGAGTGTCTTTGCCGTAGCTGACGAGCTTGATGATGTTGCCGCCGAGCTGATAGCGATACATGCTGCCGCCGGGGAAGTCCAGCTGGCTTTCGAATGGCAGGGCGAGTACCTCGCCGTAAAATTGCCGCATGGCGGTTATGTTGTTAGTCACGACGCCAATTTCCATGGCGTTGCCCAGTGTTGATGGGGTCATGTTGAGCCTGTTGAGGTCAGTTTTTTATCAGGCTACCAGAGCGCGCGGCTGTTTCGGCAGCATTGCGAAGAAAATTTAGCAGGGGGTTTGATCTGCTTAACCACCGGCCAGCTTTACGTTGTAGCCGCGTGCTTCCAGCAATTTTTTAAGTGCTTGGCGCTGGTCACCTTGAAATTCGATCTGCCCATCTTTTACTGCGCCGCCGATGCTCAGTTTTTGTTTCAGGTCTTTGGCCAGGGTTTTCAGTGCACTGTCGTCCAGGTTGAGCCCGCTGACAATACTCACCCCTTTACCTTTGCGGCCTTTTGTCTCGCGAGATATCCGCACGATGCCGTCGCCGCCGCGGGCTGCGCGTTGCGCGCTAGCTGCCAGTTCGGCGCACTGACACTGTTGCTGCGGATGTCCGCAATCGGGGCAGAGTCGTCCCTGGTCAGTGGAATAGACAATGCGCGACATAGTTACACCTCTCGGAAACTGGGATGGGAAAGCACGTATAATAGCGTCGCGGCGAGGGGGGCAGCTAGACCCCGTGTGTTCCGTGTGGATTTTTTCAGGAGACTATGGCGATGCCTAGTACCGAACGCGAGCAGTTGGTGGAGTTGCAAACCCAGCTGGCTTTTCAGGAAGACTTATTAAACACCCTTAATCAGCGGGTTGCCGAGCAGGATGGAGAGCTGCGCGTACTCAGACAGTTGCTGACACAACTGACTCAGGAAAGTCGGCAATTGCGTGACGCGATGGAAGAACGCGGGCTTGCCGAGCCCAGTCTGGCCGCGCAGATTGAAAAACCCCCGCACTATTAAGCGGGGGTATAGGCGCTCTAGTCTACGACAGAAACTTCTTCCGCCTGTGGGCCTTTTTCACCTTCGCTGAGGACAAATTCTACTTGTTGTCCTTCCATCAGGCTGCGGCGGCCGCGACCCTTGCCGCGAATTGAACGGAAGTGAACGAATACGTCGTCACCGTTTTCACGAGTGATAAAGCCGTAGCCTTTGCTGACGTTAAACCACTTAACGGTACCGCGCTCGCGAGTACTGCCCAGTGCATCGATGAAGGCGGGCAGGCGGGGAGATAGTAGGCTGGCTACCAGTACAGCTGCAAAAACAATAGCAGCGGGCAGTGCTTGCAGGCTGTCTAGGCCCAGGCGCGAGAGAGAGAAGAGAGCGAGGGCACTTAGTGCCGCGGCAACGATGATTCTAAGAATTGATAACATAACAATACAAAACCAAATAAATTAACAAAAACATGTAGTTGTACAGACGGCGACGCCGCAGGCGGCGGAGTATAACACTACCGCTGCCGTTCGTCGCCGCGTAGTGTGTCGAGCTGAAAACGTCGTGATAACAACCGGTCGGTGAGGCGGTGTGGCAGGCGGCTCAATTGGTAGAGGCGGCGATGGCCGTTGCCGATCCCGAGGTAGGCGGGACAGCGTCGCTGTTCGCTGGCGGCGAGAATACCTTGAGCTATCGCGCTGGCGTCGCTGGCGTTTTGCTGTGATAGCCGCGCTCTTTCGGCGATTGCCTTGTGCAATTTTGCGTAAGGGCTGTGTGGCTTCAGAGGGCTGAGTTCGGCTTCGGCGCGGTCGGCGAATTTGGAACGGATGGCGCCGGCGCGAACCACCATTACGCGTAGTCCGAAGGGGGCGAGTTCCATGCGCAAGGCGTCACTGAGGGCGTGGAGGGCGGCTTTGCTGGCGCAGTAGCTACCGGCAAAGGGGGTAACAAGCTTGGCTGAGACGCTGCCAATATTGACGACGGTGCTGCCCTGCTGCAAGGCCGGTAGCACCGCCTGTATCAGGTTTAATGGTGCTATGCTGTTGGTCTGGAACTGCTCAGTCAGCTGCTGTTGACTAATTTCTAGTAGTGGCCCCATCAGGCCGTAGCCCGCATTATTGATTAGCAGGTCAATGCGCCCGAATTCCTCGTGTAGCTGCTTCCCAAGCTGCTGGATACGCGCGGCGTCGTTTACGTCCAGCGCGCGTTTGTGCAGTCTAGGGTGTTCCAAAAGGATCTGTTCCGGGCTGCGCGCGGTGGCAATGACCTGGTAGCCGCGTTGCAAGGCCTGTTCGGCCAGGGCTAGGCCAAGACCGCTGGAGCAGCCGCTAATCAGAGCAACACGGCAGCGTTTGGGCATAGTGGGGGTCCTTGTTTTTGCCGATATCGTTGAGATAACACGGTGTTCTGTCAGTGAAATTACGCATTTGACTGCTGTGCTAACTCCGGGATGATGGCCATATTACACCGACTTGGCAATGATGCCGATGGGAACAAATGCAGGGAGGAGGTATGCGTTTATGCTTAGCGACGCGCTGCAATGCTGTCGCGTATGCCGTCCTGCGTACGCTGCTATTACTGAGCTTGTTCGCTGTCGCCGAGATCGCGGCTGCGCAAGCGCTATCTGCGTCCTCGGTCGCCCCGCCACAACAGCGCCTGGCATTCTCTCAGGCGCTATTGGAACTGGATGAACGCCTTGATCGCGGCGCGGTCGTGATTCGTTTTTTTGATCTTCTCAATGCTGCCGATGTCGGCGGTTTTCACGCTTTGCAGCAGCGCATCGCCAGCGCTGAGCTGCCGTTGGCGGCGTTGCGTGAGTTGGGGGGCGATGACGATGCTGTCGCCGTGCTGGGCGCCTTGGTGGAGGCCTACGCCAGTTACCGGGTGGGCAGTAATGGTGCCGTGCCGCTGAATGCCGAGCTCGATCATCGCGCGATGGTTGATAGCCTGCATCGCCTGCAGGTGCAGGCCAATCAACAATTGCAGGCGGCGGGCCAGCAGTGGCAGACGATGCAATGGCTGCGCAATGGCTTGATGCTGCTACTCGCGCTGTTGCTGCTGGTGTGCGTATTGCTTGGCCGCGTTCTGTTGCGTCAACGGCGCGCCCTGCGCGCTGCAGATCTGGCGCGAGAACAACAGCTCGAGCGCTACTCGGCCTTGATGGCGGCGATTCCCGGTGCCGTGTTGATTTGTGACGCTGAAGGGCGACTGCTGTCGGCCAGTGAGTCGGCGTCGCAGCTACTGGGTTACCGCCATGGTGTGCTGCGCGATCGACCATTGAAAATGCTGCTGGCGCCTCAGTTCCACTCCCACCTAGAGCGTTTGCTGAGCGATGTTGAAGGTCGTGGAAGCGGCTTTAAAGGCTGTGAAGTGATGCTGCTGAGCCATTCGGGTAGCGAGGTGGCCGTGGAGTTGTATCCGGGCTGGGTTGATGATCCGGACGGTGGGCGCCAACTGCTGCTGCTAATTCGTGATGTCAGCGATCATTACTTGATGTATGAACAGTATCAGCACAGTCAGCAGCGTTTTGATCTTGCAGTCATGGCATCACATGACGGTATTTGGGACTGGAATTTGTTGGCCGGAGAGCTGTATCTGAGTCCGGCATGGCTGGATATTGTCGGCTTGAGTAAAGCCCCGGAGGGGGCGGGTTTGCAAACTCTGTTGTCTTGTATCCCGGAGGCTGATCAGGACGAGCTGCGGCCTATTTTCGTCGATTTCTTGAAAAGCAAGGAGCGCATGTTCAATTGCGAGCATCGTTTGCGTAAGCGCGATGGCAGCTTGATCGAGGTTAAGTGTCAGATGGCGGTGCAGCGCAGTCCTGATGGCTGGGTGACGCGTATGGTGGGTGTCCATTCGGACATCAGCTCGGTGAAACAGAGGGAGCGCCAGCTGTGGTCTGACAAACATGCGCTGGAAGACAGACTGCGGCTGCAGTCTATGCAGCTCGCTGAAGCTGAGCGCCTCGCCGAACAGGCCGGTCACGTCAAATCGGCATTTTTGTCGGTCATTGGCCACGAGTTTCGCACACCGATGAATGCCGTGGTGGGGATGACGGATCTGCTCGCCAAGTCTTCGCTAAACGCGGAGCAGCGAATGATGCTCGATACTATTTTGCGTTCTTCACAGAGCCTGTTGTCTACGCTTGACAATATGATCGACTACTCGCTGCTGGAATCCGGCAGTGTCGACTTGCAGGAAGAGAATATTCAGTTGTGGGACTATTTAGAGGGCGTGGCATTGGTATTAGCGCCTTTAGTGGCGCGTAATCGGCAGCAATTTGTATTGGATATCGATCCGCGATTGCCGGAGCGGCTGCGTGCCGACCCGATACGCTTGCGTCAGTTGTTGCTGATTTTGCTTGAGAATGCCGTTAAGTTCTCAGTGTATAGCCAGCCTCAGGGTATTGTTGAACTTGTGGTGCGTCCAGCGGGCGATGTCGAGCAGCAGCATTACAACTGGGCGAAGCTGGTGTTTGAGGTGCGCGACAATGGCGTGGGTGTTTCCGAGCAGGATAGCCGCCGTTTGTTTAGTCCCTTTGTGCAGGCGGAAAGCTCGCCCAGTCGCCGTTTCGCCGGGGTGGGGCTGGGCTTGGCGGTCGCTGAAAAGTTAGTGCTGTTAATGGGTGGCCAGATAAGCGTGAGCAGTGTTGATGAGGGCGGCAGTTGTTTTTCGGTATTGTTGCCGGCGGAAGAGTTGTCGCTAAATACTGCCGATGATTGCGCTGCGGACGATCTCCATGTACTGGTCGTGGTGGCGGATGAGCGCTTGCGCCTGTCACTGTCGGCAGCGCTTAGCCACCGGGGACTGCGGGCGCGTTTTTGCGCCAGCGCCGAGGCCGTGCAGGAGTATTTGCAACAACACCAGGGGGCAAATACCTTGCTGGTCAGCGATGCCGACGCTTCTTGGCTCGAGGATTGCCGCACTGCCGGTGTCGCCGTGGTGAATTTGCAGCAGAGACCGGCGAAGAAAGAGGAGCTCGGCGCGGTGGGCGCCGACACCGTTTACATCAACCCGATGTTGCCTTCGCGGTTATACAAGGCGATAGACTACTGCTTGGCTGATATTGGCAGCGCAGTTGATGCTCGCGTTAAACCTTGAGAACGTCTTCCGCCTGTAGACCTTTTGGTCCTTCCACCAGATTGAATTCCACGTCTTGGCCCTCGTCGAGAGTGCGGTAGCCATCGCCGCGTATCGAGCGGAAATGAACGAATACGTCGTCGCCCTCATTGCGGGTAATAAACCCAAAGCCCTTGGCATTGTTAAACCATTTTACCGTGCCGGTTACGCGGTCGCTCATTGCTGTTCCTCTTCGTGACAGATCGTGTGGCAGACTATTGCAGTGTGGCAGAATCGCCGAGAGCCTCGGTGATTCTTGGGAAATGGGAAAGGCGATGCGGGCAGTGCGGGCTGCTGTAGCAGGGGCGGACGCCGTGTTGAACGGCTGTTGGCGAAGCATGCAAACATCACAAATTGGCGGGTAACTCTGCCTTGATTGTTTTTACTATAACGCCTTGATTGACTTTGTCCATGCTTTGACGCGAATCGTTTCGGTCAAAGCATGGCGGGGGGACGATTACAGAGCGTCGATGGCTTCTCGCTGCTCTACCAGGCGGTGGCGGCTGTGCTGCTGGGCCTGCAGTTTTTCTTTCTCTTTGTCGACGACAGCTGCGGGTGCCTTGTCGACAAACCCGGGATTGTTGAGTTTGCCGGCCAAGCGCTGGATATCCTTGTCCAGTTTGGCGATTTCCTTGTCCAAACGGCCCAGTTCTGCGGCCTTGTCGATCAGTCCGGCCATGGGCACCAGTAATTCCATGTCGCCGATCAGCTGGGTGGCGGACATCGGCGCCTGGTCGCCGGCGGCGAGCAGTTGGATGTCATCCAGCTTGGCCAGTTTGACCAAGAATTGCCGATTGGCTTGCAGGCGGCGTTGATCGTCGTCACTGAGGTTTTTCAAGATTACCGACAGGGCTTTTGATGGCGGCACATTCATTTCGCCGCGAATATTGCGGATGGCGGTAATGACCGCTTTCAGCCACTCCGCGTCGCTCAGTGCTTGTTCGTCGCTGTTGTCAGCCTGCGGACAGGGGTAGGGCTGGAGCATAATGCTGCTGTTGTCGGCGTCGGCGATACCGGCAATCGGTGCCACTCGCTGCCATATTTCTTCGGTGATAAATGGCATAAAGGGGTGGGCGAGGCGCAGGGTTGCTTCCAGTACACGGATCAAGGTGCGCCGGGTGCCGCGCTTGGCGGCGGGGCTGGCGTTGTCATCCCAGAGTACGGGTTTGGATAGCTCTAGGTACCAGTCGCAGTATTCATTCCAGATGAATTCGTAGACTTCTTGCGATGCGTGATCGAGGCGGTAAGCGGCCATAGCGTCGGCGACTCGCTGCTCGGCCTGTTGCAGGCGGGCGATGATCCAGCGGTCAGCGAGGCTCAACTCGACGTCTTCGTTATTGACGCCGCAGTCTTCGCCCTCGGTGTTCATCAGCACATAGCGTGCGGCATTCCAGATCTTGTTGCAGAAGTTGCGGTAGCCTTCCAGTCGCTTCATGTCCCAATTGATGTCGCGGCCGGTGGAGGCCAGCGAGTAGAGGGTAAAGCGCAGGGCATCGGTGCCGTGGGCGCCAATACCTTCGGGAAAGGCCTTGCGGGTGGCTTTGGCGATTTTTTCCGCCAGCTGTGGCTGCATCATGTTGCCGGTGCGTTTTTCCAGCAGGGTATCCAGCTCTATGCCGTCGATCATGTCCAGCGGGTCGAGTACATTGCCCTTGGACTTCGACATCTTCTGCCCCTGCTCGTCGCGGATCAGGCCGGTGACGTACACGGTTTTGAAGGGTACCTGGGGAGTGCCATCGTCATTTTTCATAAAGTGCATGGTCATCATGATCATCCGGGCGACCCAGAAAAAGATGATGTCGAAGCCGGTGACCAGCACGTCAGTGGGGTGGAAGGTTTTCAAGCGCTCAGTGGCTTCGGGCCAACCCAGAGTGCCGAAGGTCCACAGCGCCGAGCTGAACCAAGTGTCGAGAACGTCATCGTCCTGATGCAGCGGCAGTTCCGCATCGAGCTGGTATTTGCTGCGCGCTTCGTCTTCGTTGCGGGCGACATAGATGTTGCCGTCGGCATCATACCAGGCGGGTACCCGGTGGCCCCACCACAGCTGGCGAGAGATGCACCAGTCTTGGATGTCGCGCATCCAGCTGAAATACATGTTTTCATATTGCTTGGGCACAAACTGAATGCGACCGTCTTCGACGGCGGCAATCGCGGGCTCGGCCAGTTTGGCGGTGGCCACGAACCACTGATCGGTGAGCAGCGGCTCGATGACTAGGCCCGAGCGGTCTCCGCGGGGCACTTTCAGCGCGTGATCGTCAACTTTCTCCAGCAGGCCCGCCGTGTCCAGGTCAGCGACGATGGCTTTACGGGCGGCGTAGCGATCTAGCCCGGCATAGGCATCTGGCAGGCGATCATCAAGCTCGGTGTTGCTGCTGCTGTCACTGTTATAGACCTCGGCGCGCGCCAGAATGGCCGCATCCGGGTTCATAATATTGATCATCGGCAGCTTGTGGCGCTGGCCGAGGGCGTAATCATTGAAGTCGTGGGCGGGGGTGATCTTTACGCAGCCCGTGCCGAAGTCGCGATCGACATAGTCGTCGGCAACGATGGGAATACGGCGGCCGACCAGCGGCAGCTCAACGAATTGCCCAATCAGTGATTGGTAGCGCTCGTCGGCTGGGTTTACTGCCACGGCGGTATCGCCGAGCATGGTTTCCGGACGTGTGGTGGCGACGACCAGGTAGTTTTTGCCGTCGGCAGTGCTTGCGCCATCGGCCAGCGGGTAGCGGAAGTGCCAGAGGAAGCCGCTTTCGTCTTTGTTTTCAACTTCGAGGTCGGATATTGCCGTGTGGAGTTTGGGGTCCCAGTTAACCAGGCGTTTGCCACGGTAGATCAGGCCGTCGTCATAGAGGCGCACAAACACTTCTTGAACGGCTTTGTAAAAGCCCTCGTCCATGGTGAAGCGCTCGTTCTCCCAGTCTACAGAGGCGCCCAGGCGGCGCAGCTGGCGGGTGATGGTGCCGCCGGACTCCTCCTTCCATTCCCAGACTTTGTCTAGGAAGGCCTCGCGGCCCAGATCGTGGCGAGTCTGGCCATTTTCGGCGGCCAATTTGCGCTCGACCACCATTTGGGTGGCGATGCCGGCGTGGTCGGTGCCGACCTGCCACAGCGCCTTGGCACCCTTCATGCGCTGGTAGCGGGTCAGGGCATCCATAATGGAGTCCTGGAAGGCATGGCCCATATGCAGGCTGCCGGTGACATTGGGCGGCGGGATCATAATGCTGAACGCTGGGCCGTTACCGGCGGGGGCGAAATAGCCTTTTTGTTCCCAGAGTTGGTACCACTTGCTTTCGATGTCCGCGGGCTGAAATGTCTTGTCCATGGGTTTCCGTATCGGCGATTGCTACTGAGGCCAGAGCGGGTGCAGCTCTAGCGCAAAAAGGGGCTAAGTATACTGAGTTTTTGCGGGCGGGGCCAAAGCTGATATTGGCAGTGGCTTAGCTGCGGCGGCTCTGTTGGTACCAGCGTTCGAGCAGTTCGCTGTCCAGCTTCAGCAAACGGCGGCGCAGTTCCGCTTCGATATCTGGCAGCATGTCGTCAATCAGCTCTTGCAGGAAGATTTCGCGACTGTGGTCGTCCTCGGAGCCGCTGGGCCAGGCGTCTGTGCTGTTGGCGATGTTGTTTGGCGATGGTTTGATAATATCTTCAAGTACGGGGATCTCGACATTGCCGAGCGAGTCGCCCAGCACCTGCTGCAATTCTTCTAGGTCGTCGAGTAGCGGGCTGGCATTGCGGGTCTGATCGTTCATAGCTGTGACTCTCAGAGGCTCACCGGGTGGTTGTGTAAGGGGTAGCCGCGGTGCTTGTAAAAGCTGTAGCGCTGACGTGACGCCTGCAGGTTGTCGGCCTGCGGGCTGACGACTTCAGCCAATCGTTTGAATTGACTGAAGCCCTGGGGCAGCTGTGGCGCGGTATTGATTAAAACGTCGCAGTGTTCGCCCCAGGCCGCGGCGCCGCTGCCGCTGTGGCAGATGGCAATGGCTTCGTCGCTGTTGGCGTCGAGGCTGTGGGGTAGAAAACTGTCGGCGCGATGGTTCCACAGTAGTGTGTCCAGCTCGGCTGCCGCGGCTTGGTCGGCGCAGTGCAGCAGTACCCGGTGACCGCTGCGCCAGGCTTTCTCGGCGAGTCGGCAGCTAAACTGCAGGGCCTCGCTGGTCCCTCCCGCCGCCAGAATGTAAAAGTCGATTCGGGTCACCGCGCGGGCCTCAGTTGTCGGCCTTGCTTTGGAGGTAGTTAAATAGCAAGCCAACCGGGCGGCCGGTTGCACCTTTATTGGCACCCGAGTTCCAGGCGGCACCGGCGATGTCTAAGTGGGCCCAGCGGTAGTCTTTGCAAAATCGTGACAGGAAGCAGGCGGCGGTAACACTGCCGGCCTCGGGGCCGCCAATATTGGCCATGTCGGCGAAATTGCTGTCTAGCTGTGGTTGATACTCATCCCACAGCGGCATTGGCCAAGCCCGGTCGCGGGCGTCTTCACCGCAGCGCTGCAGTTCTTGGGCGAAGTCGTGCTGATTGCTAAAGAGGCCGATAGCGTGTTTTCCCAGTGCGACGACGCAGGCGCCGGTGAGCGTGGCAATATCAATCACTGAAGCCGGCTTGTAACGGTCGGCGTAGCTCAGGGCATCGCAGAGCACCAGGCGGCCTTCCGCGTCGGTATTAAGAATTTCAATGGTTTGTCCTGACATGCTGGTGACAACATCGCCAGGTTTGGTGGCGCGGCCGCTGGGCATATTTTCGGCAGCAGCGACAATGCCGACAACGTTGACCTTGAGCTCGGCGCTGGCCACTGCGTGCAGGGTGCCGACTACGCTGGCGGCGCCACACATATCGTATTTCATCTCATCCATTTTGGCGCCGGGCTTGAGGCTGATGCCACCGGTGTCAAACGTCACGCCTTTGCCGACTAACACATGGGGGGGCTGCTTCTTGGCGCTGCCCTGGTATTCGATGGCGATGAGGCGTGCGGGTTGTTCGCTGCCGGCGCTGACCGACAACAGCGCGCCCATGCCCAATTGCTGCATTTTTTTCTCGTCGAGTACGCTGACTTTAATGGTGTCGAATTGGCGAGCCAGTTTGCGTGACTCCTTGGCCAGAAAGTCTGGCGTGCATATATTGCCAGGCAGGTCGCCAAGGCGGCGCGCGATGTTGATGCCGCCGGCAGTGCTCTGGCCGTCGATGATGGCGCGGCGATTGCCCTCGCTGTTACTGCCTTGCAGTACCGCGCGGCGCAGTGACGCTGCCGGTTTGGCTTTGCTCAGGGTTTCGCTGTACCGGTAGGTGGAGACTTCTAATAATTGCGCGCAGCGCTGCAACAGCCAGGGGCTCTTGCGCCCGTCGATGTGCAGGTCTTCGAGCAGCAGGCAGCAATCTTTGCAGTCCTTTTTGTTCATGAAGTCTATTGCGGTGTTGAGTATCTTGTCTGCATCCGCTTCACTAAGTGTCTTGCCATCTCCGCAGCCGACGATGAGCAGACGCTTGGCACGCAGGCCGCTAATGATGGGTAGGTAAAGCGTTTCGGCGAGCTTGCCGCTGAAGTCGCCGCGTTTTAACAGCGCGGCAATCGCGTCGTCGGTGGCGTCGTTGAGGGCATTTAGCGAGCCATTGAGTTGGCCGTTACTCATTACTACCAAACAGTCGCTGGCAATGGTGCTCGGGTCTTTGCAAGGTTTTAGGCTGATCTGCATTGATACTCTCACTGACAAACATTCGCAGAGGGCGTCGCGATAAGCGATAATGCGCGCCGGAACAATAAATAAACGATGCGCGGCAAAGCCGAAGCTTGGCGGGCGCACCCTATGTGTTATGCATTTAGTGTAAAGGGTATTATCAGCGCGTGAAACCATTTGCCAACAGAGGAGTTCGGGAGCAGTGATTCTTTTTCGTTACCTTGCGAGCGAAATCCTCAAGTCCGTGTTTGCGGTGACGCTGACCTTGTTGGCAATTATCATGAGCGGCCGCTTTGTAAAATACCTGGCTCAAGTTGCCTCCGGTGATTTTTCCCCCGATGTATTGTTTTTGATCATGCTGTATCGCCTGCCGGGGTTTCTGGAGGTGGTGCTGCCGCTCGGACTGTTTATTAGTATTTTGCTGTCTTACGGCCGGCTGTATGTCGATAGTGAAATGACCGTGATGAGTGCCTGTGGCATGAGTCGCCGCCGGCTGCTGTTGTATACCCAAATCCCCGCGCTGTTTATCGCTGCAGTCGTTGCTTACATCAGTATGGTGGTAAGCCCTGCCGGTATTCAGGCCTATGCGGCGAAGTTGGCGGAAAGCCGCGCTGAAATCGGCGTTAAAGCCGCTGTGGAAGGGCGCTTTCGCATAGATAAGGGCAGTGGTCGCGTCACCTATATTGAGCAGACAGACCGAAACAAACAGACCATGAGTGCGGTCTTTATGGCTCAGGCTGAGCCCCAGGAGGAGGGCGAGCAGCTGCGGCCTCTGGTATCGCTGGTCACCGCGCAGAGTGGACGCTTTCGGGTTGATGAGCAGACTGGCGAACGTCACTTGGTGTTGGATAAGGGCGTGCGTTATGTGGGGGAGCCCGGTCAGCCGGACTATCAGTTCACCCGCTTCGAGCGGCTCAGTCAGTTGATGCGTGATCCGGAGGTGAAAACCTATCGCCAGGAGATCGATGGCAAGTCGACTGCGGAGCTGTGGGGCAGTGACAAGCTGGAAGACATTGCTGCGGTGCAGTGGCGTATTTCGCTGAGTGTATTGGTGCCCATTGCGGCATTGATTGCGGTGTCATTGAGTAAGACAGATCATCGCCGCGGTCGCTACGGCAAAATGTTCCCGGCTTTTATGCTGTATATGCTGTATTTAGTGGGGCTCAATGCGGTGAGGGATGCTATCGCGAAGGGCGCCTGGCCGGTGCTGCCGGGTATGTGGGTCATTCATGCGATTTTTTTGTTATTGGGTTTGGTGCTGTTGTATTGGGACAGTGTGCTGCGCCACTGGTGGTTGGCCTGGAGGCGTAGTCGTGGTTAAAGGCGATGCATAAGTTAAATCGCTATATTGGTCGTACGGTTGCCGCCGCTATTTTGCTAGTGCTGGTTGTTATTGTTGGCATAGATCTGCTGTCGACCTTGATTGAAGAGCTTAAGGAAGTTCGTGGCGACTATGGCTTTGTCTCGGTATTGCAGTATATCGGCATGGTGGCGCCGGGTAGCTTGTATAAGTACCTGCCCTTTGCGGCGCTGGTAGGCTGTCTGGCCGGCCTGGGAAGCCTGGCCAGTAGCAGCGAATTAGTGGTGATGCGTGCAGCGGGGGTGTCGACGCTAAAGCTTGTGATGGCGGTGGTTAGACCGACCTTATTTATTACACTCATCGGCTTGTTTGTTGCCGAATACATCGCGCCGGCCTCCCAGCAAATCGCCGAAAGCCAGCGTGCGCTCGCCCTGCAGAAGTCGGCCAGCAGCCACTCTCGGCACGGGATGTGGCATCGTGAGGGGCGGGATTTTATGCATTTTAACGCCGTGCAGCCCAATGGTGTGTTGTACGGTGTCAGCGTCTATCGCTTTGATCAGGAGCGCAACTTGGTGCAGAGCACCTATGCCAGCCGGGCAAACTACTTGGCGGGGGGCTGGACTCTGGAAGATGTGCAACAGGTGGATTTTGTCGGGGACGCTGCCCAGCAGCAATTTTTCAGCGAGCTGGAGTGGGAGTCGGATCTGTCTCCTGAGCTGCTTAATGTATTGGTGCTGGACCCGGAGGACCTGTCGATCAGCGGTTTGTGGCGCTACGCCAGCTATCTTAAGAAACAGGGTTTGAATGCCGGTGACTACGAACTGGCGTTTTGGAACAAGTTACTGCAGCCGATTACCATCCTCGGCATGGTCTTTGTCGCGATCTCGTTTATCTTTGGGCCGTTGCGCGACGTCACCATGGGCTTTCGCATTTTTGTCGGGGTGATGGTCGGTATTGTATTTCGCACTCTCCAGGATATTCTCGGGCCCTCCAGCCTGGTTTATGGCTTCGATCCGATCTATGCCAGTGTTTGTCCGATTTTGATCTGCCTGCTGGTCGGCGGCGTGCTGATGTCTCGGCGCAACTAATGCGCCGCTATTTTTGCTCTTTGGGTAGCTGCACTACGCGACTTCCGGAGGCGATGTCTTGCCAGCTGCGGCCCTCGCGATCCAGCCAGGCCCACCAGTAGCCGGCGCCAAATAGGAAAAAGGCTAGCGCGGCGACCGGTAGACGAATGGCTACCTGCTTCCAGCTGACTGCTGTGCCGTCGATAGATTCCAGTTTCAGCCGCCACGCTTGCATACCCAATGTCTGGCCACTCTTGCGCCAAAACCAGCCGTAGAAGGCGAATATCAGCGCCAGCAGGTAGAGGGTATAGCCCCAGCCTTGCAGCGGGGTATTGAGTTCGTGTACCACGCTATCGGTGGCGGGTGACATTGCCAGTCGGTCGGCGTTCAAGAGTAACGCGGGCAGCAATGAGGCGACAAATAATACGGCAAACATCAGGAAACCGTCGTAGATGGCGGCAGCTATGCGCCGCCAGACGCCGGCGACGGGGAACGATGGTGCGATCATAGTAGACTACCCAAAGAAAAACGGCCGTCATTGTAGCAGAGCTATGACGACCGCGCCGTGGCATTGGTTAGCTGTGTTCCCTAGAAGTTCACGGCCACGCCGAGCGCCAGTGAGCTGCTGCGCAGGTGTAGGTTGTAGTCTACGGCGAAGTGTTTGTTGGGTTTGCCGAGCTTAACACGGCCTTCTTCATCGGGCAGAAAGCTCATCGAGGCGCGTTTATGGAGTGCGCGGTAGAGTGCTTTGGCGCCGAGTTTGATAAGCTCTTTTTTCGCCGCTTTGCCGGTTTTCGCCTGGTGTTGATTCATCCAAATGCGGTTGAATCGGGCTTGGGTGGCGCTGTGGGCGATAAAGCTACCTGAAGTTTGATCTTCCTCGATACAGAAGCGCAGGGTAGGCTGGTAGCCTGGGCGGTGATCGGCGGGCAGCGTCAATTCACCATCGTAGACACTGCTTGTTTCCGCCTGGCTTACACTGCACAACAGTGCGGCGGCAATGGCCAATACTGCTCGCTGGAGAAGAGGCGTTACGGTAAATGTCAGTGTTGGTGTTTTCATCGCTGTCTACTCCATGCGCCCGGTTAAGTTATCGTTGTTGAGCATGGCCTTAGATTAGCGATTTGTAGGGGGCGGAAAAATTAGTAGTTGTACCGTAGGGGTTATGCCATACAGGGCTAGTGGCCTGCCGACGACGCAAGTGTCGAGGCGGTAAAAAGTGTGCGGTGAGTCACAATAATGAAAGGAAAGGTGTAGCAAGCAATGCGTATATTACTGATCGAGGACGACTTGAGTGTCGCGGAATATATCGTTAAGGGCCTTCGAGAGAGTGGTTATCAGGTCGAACATGCGGCTGATGGTAAGTCGGGCTTGGTTAAGGCCACCACAGAGGAGTTCGATGCATTAATTGTCGATCGAATGCTGCCTAACGTCGATGGCCTGACGATTATCCAGACTCTGAGGGCGGCAAACGACGCAACACCGGCGTTGATTTTAAGTGCCCTGGGGGAAGTCGATGACCGTGTGAAAGGGCTGAAAGCGGGCGGCGACGATTATTTGGTGAAGCCCTTTGCTTTTGCCGAATTGCTGGCGCGGATTGAAGTGATATTGCGCCGGCACGAATCCAGTTCGGCGGTAACCCGGTTGAAAGTGGCCGATTTGGAAATGGACTTGCTGGCCCACAAGGTTACCCGTGGCGGTGAGACCTTTAACTTGCAGCCGCGCGAATACAAATTGCTGGAGTACTTGATGCGGCACGCCGGGCAGGTGGTGACGCGGACCATGTTGCTGGAAAATGTTTGGGACTACCATTTCGACCCGCAGACCAATGTGATCGATGTCCATATCAGCCGGCTGAGGCAAAAGGTCGACAAGGGTTTTGATCGCCAATTGCTAAATACTGTTCGCGGCGCCGGGTATATGTTGGATGATTCTCAGTAAAATTTTTACCAGTTTTACCTTCCGCTTTCTGGTCAGCTATGTCGCCTGGCTCAGTGTTTCGGTGTTTATGGTGCTGGCGCTGATTTATGCCTTTATCGCCTACGGCTTTTTTAGCGATGTGCACAGCTCGGTAAAGTTGGAATTGGACGAACTCAGTCAGGCTTATGAAAAAGGTGGCCGGGAGGCCGTCGATCGGTTTGTCGCCGAGCATAGTGGGCCGGAACGCTTAATTCGCTTCTTTTATTTTGTGGGTGATGCGCAGCAGCGAAAAATTGCTGGTAATTTGACCGAGTGGCCGGATGCTAAGGAATATCGCAATGGCTGGCTGGGTTTTGATTTTGAATCGCTGACCAGTATTGCCGATCCGGTGAGTAATGAGTTCATTGCCCGCTCGATGCAGCTGCCAAGTGGCGAACAGCTGTTGGTCGCGAGGCATTACGCCGATGTATTGAACAGCACCAAGTTGGTCGCCGGAGCGCTGACGCGTTCAATGGTGGCGACGATTATTCTCGGCACCATTGGTGGGGCGATTACGGCGGGGCTGAGCCTGCGGCGTATTGAGCACATCAACACCACCTTGCATCGTATTATGTCCGGCGATTTTTCCGAGCGCATCGATATAAGCGGGAGTACCGGGGATTTTCGCCGCTTGTCGGAGAACGTCAATCAGATGCTCGATCGTATCGAGGTGTTGATGACGGGTGTGAGGCAGGTGTCCGACAATATTGCCCACGATCTGCGAACGCCGCTAACGCGATTGCGCAATAAGCTCAGCGATCTTCACGATAACTGCCACGACCCTGGCAATCGTGAGCAGGTTGAGGCGCTCATCGAGGAAGCGGACGGTTTGCTGGGGACCTTCAGTGCCCTGTTGCGTATTGCTCAGGTGGAGTCTGGCAATCGCCGCTCGGGTTTTGCTGACGTTGATCTTTGTACCCTGGTGTCAGATGTTATCGAGCTTTATGAGCCGCTGGCCGCTGATAAAGGCCAGCGCTTCAACACTGCGATGGCAAGGGTGGGTAAGCTCGTAGGTGATCGCAATTTGCTGTTTCAGGCGGTGGCGAACTTGGTGGACAACGCCATTAAATACACGCCCGAAGGCGGTGAGGTGCAGGTGGGCTTGTCGGTTGAGCCCGACTGCTATCGTATTTATGTGGCCGACACCGGTATCGGTATTCCCGACGTCGATCGCGACAAGGTCTTTCAGCGGTTTTTCCGGGTAGAGAGCAGTCGCAGCCGTCACCCGGGTAACGGCTTGGGGCTCAGTCTCGTGCAAGCTGTGGTCAAATTGCACGACGGATCGATAGCGTTGGAGGACAATCGCCCGGGGCTGAAAGTGGTCATGCGCCTGCCTCGTCAGAGTAGTGCGACCAGCAAGGTGTGACAGGCTAGCCGAGCTTAAGGTGATCGGTTGACGGCGGGGCGGGTGCCGGTTTGGGAGAACTGGCGCCGAGCAGGCTGCCGACTTCGGCAATACTGAGCGCCCCGCAGAGCTCGTCCAGGTCGAGGGTCGGTGTTGGCGCCTTGTTGCTTAGCGCGAGGTCGTCAAGCTCGACAATACTCAGGTGGTCGGTTGCGGGTGCCTCGACGCTGCGGACCTGGTGTTCTTGCAGGCGGCTGCCGGTAGCGGCCAGCGACAGCGCGCTAGTGTCGATGTTTGCGCGCTGAAATGCTTGCCGCTCTTGTTCGCGCAATACCGGACTGCCGCTAGGGCAAAGCGTCAGTGGTTCGCTGGCCGCGCTGGCGTGTTCGGCGACCGCCTGGCGCTGTTCACTGCCGGTGGCGCTGGGCCGGGATTCAGTGAGGATGCCTAATTTATCAAAGCCGCGCTGCAGGCGTTCCAGCTCGGCGCTGCTAATGGCTTTGCGGATGCGGCTGCTGCGGCCGCGCAAAAGTTTGTCTACGTGTTCGGCCGGGCGCTTGAACAGGGTGGATAGCTGCTTGACGGCGCGGTCGCGGTCGCTGCCAACGGCTAAATGGCCGGTGAGAAACAGGTCAAATTGTGGGTCTGCCATTGCACGGTTGCACGAAGTGCCCTCGGTGGTGGTAGTTTATTACCTTATCGTCACAACTTAGCAGACTGTGGGGGAGGGTGTTACCATTCGACCACAAATTTGTGATGTGATCGGAGGCTACGAGGGTTTATTGACAGGCCCTGGCGACACTATATGGATCTTGAAGCCGTTCCCAGCCGCTTTGCCCGTTCACTGCTGAATCTAGCTGTCGAGCGAGGCTACGACCCCGGTAAGATTTTGCGTTACGCGCAGATTCCCTTTGACCCCAGTGATAGCCGCAACAAGGCTTATCAGCCCTACATCAGCGCCATGCAATACACCCGCCTCTACCAGCAGGTGATGAGTTTGATACAGGATGAGGCTTTTGGCCTGATGCTGGGTCACCGGGTGACGCCGGGGGCGTTTCGGATGATGTGTTATTGCCTGCTGGGCTGTGAAAACCTCGGCAAGGCTATCAAGCGCGCCTGCGAGTTTTACCGCACTTTCTATGAAGTGGATACGCAGATCCATTTGGATACCCGGCGCGACAGCGCGATTGTCGGCTACGGCAGTATCAAAAAAGGCTTTGCCGGCGACGAGGTTGAAGCGTCGGACTTATACGGGCTAATGATTTGGCACCGGTTTTTTTGCTGGTTGGTCGGCAATAATATTGAACTGAAGGAAGTGCGTTTTGCCGGTCAGGCACCCCAGGAGCGAGGTCGTGTGGTGCGCTATCAGCAGCTGTTTGAATGCCCGGTCTACTACGGCCAGCTGCGCGATGAATTTGTGTTTGATACGCGCTATTTGAATTTTCCCCTGGTGCAAAACGAGCGCAGTCTGAAGGAGTTTTTACGCACCGCCCCCTATCCCTTGATGGTGCTTAGCAGCGGGCGAGATGACGGCAGTTTAGTCGCACGCGTGAGGGCGATGATTGGCCAGGACTTTTCCCAGGGCTTTCCCAGTTTTGAGCGCATTACTGAAGCCCTGAATATGTCGGCGCCCACTTTGCGGCGCCGCCTGAAGAAAGAGGGCACGACTTTTCAGCAATTAAAAGATGAATGTCGGCGCGACGCGGCGATGGCCTATCTGAGCAGTTCTGAGCTGTCCATCAACGGTGTGGCGGCACTAATGGGCTTTACCGACCCCTCTGCTTTTCATCGCTGCTTTAAAAAGTGGACCGGGATCACCCCGGGGGAATTTCGCCAGCGCGAGCGCAATGCCGAGCTATAGTGCGTGATGTTTTTCTCTAAGTCTTTGTAAATTATAACTAAATATCAAATATGTCAGTCCATTGACCGGATATGTTATTGCCTGTCTTGTGGCTCAGACGCCATGCTCTGCCTATTCTAGGTAATCCCAATCTACTTTGGCAGGACACAGCATGGCAGACGCTTTTATTTACGATGCGATTCGCACCCCGCGCGGCAAAGGCAAGCAGGGCGGTTCGCTCTACGAGGTTAAACCCATTGATTTGGTCACCAATCTCCTGGAGGCGATGAAAGAGCGCCTAGACCTGGATACCACCAAGGTTGAAGACTTGATTCTCGCCTGTGGCGAGCCTGTTAAAGAGCAGGGTCAGAATATTGCCAAGGCGGCCTTGGTCTACTCCAGCTGGGACGACATTACCACCGGTGCCCAGTTGCACCGCTTCTGCGCGGGCGGTCTGGACGCGGTTAATATGGCGGCTGCTAAAGTCGCCTCGGGTTTTGAGGATCTGGTTGCCGCCGGCGGTGTGGAATCCATGTCCCGCCTGGGTATTGGCGCCAGTGGCGGCGCTACCGGTGACCCGTGGGTTGCGATGAAGTCTTACTTTATTTCCCAGGGCCTGGGCGCCGATATGATCGCCACCATGGACGGCTTTAGCCGCGAGCAGATCGATGCCTACGCGGCACGTTCGCAGCAGCGAGCCGCCCACGCCCGCGACAACGGCTACTTTAAGTCCATTGTGCCGGTTCGCGATATGAATGGCGTAACCGTGCTGGATAAAGACGAGCTGATTCGCGCGGAAACCACCGCCGAGGGCTTGGCCAAACTGAAGCCGGCTTTCCAGATGTTTAATGACTTCGGTCACGGCGGTGTTGCTAAGCTCAAATACCCCGAGCTGGATAATATCGACTGTGTCCACACGGCGGGTAACTCTTCGGGTATCGTCGACGGCGCTGCGCTGGTGTTGATCGGCAGCGAAGCCGCTGGCAAAGAGCAGGGCTTGACGCCGCGCGCGCGCATCGTCAGCTGTGCTCTGGTGGGCAGTGAGCCGACCATTATGCTCGACGGCCCTGTGCCGGCTACCCAGAAGGCGCTGAAAAAGGCCGGTTTGACCGTCGACGATATCGATCTGTTTGAACTCAACGAAGCCTTTGCTTCGGTGGTGCTGCGCTACCAGGATCGGCTGGGTATCCCCGATGACAAGATTAACGTTAACGGCGGCGCGATTGCCATGGGTCACCCCATCGGCGCCACTGGCGCAATGATTCTCGGTACCTTGCTCGACGAGCTGGAGCGCCGTGACCTGCAGCGCGGTTTGGTCACCCTGTGTGCCGGCGGCGGTATCGGCATCGCTACCATTATCGAGCGCGTGTAAAAACCGCAGACAGTGAATTTTGGCTCGGCGCCCAGCGCTGAGCAGCACAGAGAGATACAGAACAATGGGATATATTCGTTTAGAAAAAGACGCAGATGGCATCGTAGAGCTGATCTTCGACCAGCCGGGTAAAACGGTAAACACCATGGGCCTGGAGTACGACGAGGCGATGCGTGCGGCGGTTGCTGAGTTGCAGGGCATGGTTGCGGCCGGCGGTGTGACCGGTATCTACCTGCGCAGCGGCAAGCCCAACCAGTTTTTTGCCGGCGGCGACATCAAAGAAATGCTGGAGATGGATCTGAATCCGCCAGCGGATAAAAAGACCGAAATGTACGACGGCATCATGGCCACCAAGGCGCCGCTGCGCACCTTGGAAACACTGGGCGTACCCGTGGCAGTGGGCATGAACGGCCCGGCCCTGGGTGGCGGTTTCGAAATTGCCCTGGCCTCTCACTACCGCGTGGCGGTAGAGGGCATTCAAATGGGCCTGCCCGAAGCGATGATCGGCTTGATGCCGGGCGCCGGTGGTGTCGTGCGTATGACCTACCTGTTGGGCATGCAAGAGGCCATTGGCCTGATCAGCCAGGGGCGTCGCCTGAAGGCGGACAAGGCGCTGGAAAAAGGCCTGGTACACGCGCTGGCCAAAGATGAAGACGATATGCACGCCCAGGCTAAGGCGTGGATCAAGGAAAATGCCGGCGTCGAGG
>NZ_JBFIGO010000039.1:0-24931 GCF_041602295.1 Spongiibacter sp.
ATTATTTGTCCTGGTTGCCGATCATGCGTCTTTGCTCGCAGCGGGGCAGTTCATCGCCGAGCCGGCGGCGCAGGCTTGGCGCTGGCGACTGCTTAGTGATAACACCAACATTGCACCGCCCTCTATCCCCGTGCTGAGCGCGGTTGAACGCAGTGACCTGCTCGGTTTGACTTGGCGTGGTCTGTTTTGGGGGGGCGGGCTGTCCGTCTTGCTAGTTGTGGTGCTGTGGCCGCTCACTCGGGGCGTGGATGAAGCGCTGCACGGGGTATTGGTCTTTGTGCTGCCTGTGGTGCTGATATGTTTTGGGGGGTGGCTGGGCGGTTTGTTGGGCCTGATGTCTAGCAACCCGATATACCGTGAGTTTAACGACTACCTCGCTGCCGGGCAGCAGTTGCTGGTGGTGGAGTGCCGTGAGGAGCACGAGCGGCTGTTGCGGCGGGAGATGGCCAGCCTAGGTTTGTTGCTGTTAGCGAGTCGTGAACGCTATTGCTGGAGCTACCGCTATCCGCAAAATTATTTAAGCAGGCGGGCGCCGTTATGACTGTGCAGGTTATTGCTGTGACCGGTGGTAAAGGTGGTGTGGGCAAGACCAATGTCGCGATTAACTGTGCGGTAGCGCTGGCACAGCGCGGCAAGCGGGTGGCGATTCTCGATGCCGATTTTGGATTGGCCAATGTCGATGTGTTGCTGTCACTCCCGGTGCGGCGCAATATCGAGCAGGTGTTGGACGGTGAGTGCAGCATAGAGGAGGTGATGCTTAGCGGGCCGGCTGGGGTGCGCATTATTCCCGCATCATCGGGTACGCGCAGGCTCACGAGGCTCAATGAGTTGGAGCAGGCGGGCTTGATCCGCGCGTTTAGTACCTTGGCCAGTCAGCTTGATGTGCTTATCGTTGATACGGCGGCTGGTATCGCCGACTCGGTATTGACCTTTGCCAATGCTTCCCAGGAGCTGTTGCTGGTATTGTGCAATGAGCCATCATCGCTTACCGATGGCTATGCACTGATTAAATTGTTAAATCGAGATTTTGGCCGCCAGCGGTTTCGCGTCTTGGCCAATATGGTCGCGGACGACCGCGAAGGGCGGCAGCTATTGGCAAAGTTGGCTTCCGTTTGTGAGCAGTTTCTGTCGGTTAATCTGCTGTACAGCGGTGCCATCCCCTTCGATGTTCAGTTGCGTGAAGCGGTAAAGAAACAGCGATCCGTATTGGATTATGCCCCCAGTGCGCCGGCGTCACGGGCGTTTCGTCAGCTCGCTGAAGAGATCGAGCGCTGGCCGGTGCCGCGCCAGGCTGGCGGGCATATGGAGTTTTTTGTTGAAAGTTTACTTATGCCCGTGCCGGCCTCGTCGGGGGGAGCACAATAATGAATGACGACCGGTCTCCCGACCCGTTTTCTGGCTATGAGGGGCGAGCTGAGTCGGCGCCGGGTCCCGTGGCCCTGCGCGATATGCGCATATTGGTGGTGGAGGATTTCGCCACTATGCGCCGGGTGATTCGCAATCTGCTCAATGATCTTGGCTACGCCAGCATCAGTGAAGCTGAAGATGGCACATCCGCCTTGCCTATGCTGCACAACCAGCGCTTCGATTTAGTGATTACCGACTTATTGATGCCCGAGATGAGCGGCATGGAGCTGCTGAGGGCGATGCGGGCAGATCGCGGGCTCTGTCATATTCCGGTACTGATGATTACCGCCGATGCTCAGCGTGAAAAGATTATCGAGGCCGCCCGCGCCGGTGTGAATGCTTATATTGTTAAGCCGTTCACGGCTGCGATGCTGGAAAGCAAGATCAAACAGATATTCCGGCGCCTGAGCGAGCAAACATGACGATCTGCGGGCTTTGTGAACGGCCCGACATCGCGATGGGAGCGATTGCTGGATAATTGAGCAGTGCATGGAGATTGGGCACGCGAGCGTGCGGCGTTGTTGGCCGCCATGATAACGAAGAGTTCATTACGTGGATGCAAACGAACACGAAGGGATCTTAGCGATTTTCCTGGCTGAGGCCGAGGAAATTGTTGGGGGTCTGTTCGCCCAGCTGGAAGAGCTGCAATACGGCTATGATGGTCAGCGAATACTCGATGATATTCATCGCGGTTTTCATACGCTGTACGGTGGTGCGGCAGTGCTCGAGCTCGTTGAGCTGACGGAGTGCGCACGCTTGAGTGAAAGGGTGATGGATCGCTTGCGTACGCGGCGCATTGCCTTGAGCCCCAGCTTAGTTTCGCTGATTGTCGGCGCAACCAGCGCGATTGAGGTGATGCTCAGTCGCTTGGTTAACCATCAGTCGGTGCGGCCAATCCCCGAAGACCTGCGTTTGCGTTTGTTGCGTACTGCTGGTCAGGGGGTCGCTGAAAAGGCGGCGGTGCCAGAGAAGGTGGCAGCCGGTGATGCCCTGCTGGATGTATTCTTTGATGGTGGCAAAGCAAACGATAATGCCGCCGGCAAGTCCACGCTTAGCCAAGCGCCGCAGGACGGTGGTGAGTCGCCGATTAGCGATAGAGAGTTCGAAAATCTATTAGACAGCCTCTATGGCAAGGGGCGGGCCCCGGGATATCAGTCGGCGGCACAAACGGCCTTGCGGCCTAGCCGTGAGGCCACCTCAGAGCAGACACCCTCGGTGCTTGCGGCGAGTAAGTCGGTGGCCGCGGAGCCGCAGATTGCCGATCTAGTTAGCGAGTTAGCCTGGGTACGCAATAGGTTGATGGGCTTTCGCCGTGACAGTGAAGGCGACAAGCTCAATAAAGCATTGGCCTATTTAGACTTGGTTACTCAAGATATGGAGCGCTGGTTGGCGTCCAATCCACTGCGCCGGGAGCGCTAGCTGCCCGGTGGCGATGTGCCGCGCCATCTTGGGGCGCGGATTTGCCCGATAAATCGTATATACTTAGCCGCATTTTTGGATGGCCTCCGGTATTTGCCGGTGGCCCGAGCGCGTTGGGAGCGGTATTTGGCGGCACAGGTTCTCCAATTAGAGCAGTTATACAGCGAACGCGATGAGCGGGTGCTGTTTGCGGGCTTGTCGCTGTCGATAGGCGCGGGGGAGATTGTTCAGCTCGCGGGCCCCAATGGCAGTGGCAAAACCACCTTGCTGCGTATTCTCGCCGGCCTGTCTACACGCTATGAGGGGGATATTCGCTGGGCGGGCAGTAATCTTGCCGGTCAGCGCGGGGCGTTTCGCCAGCAGAGCGTGTACTTGGGGCATGGCAGCGGCATTAAATCTCAGCTCACTGCGGTGGAGAACCTGCGTTGGAGTTGCGCGCTGCGCGGCCAGCGTGTTGATGACCAGAAAATTGCCTCTGCGCTGGATAAGGTCGGCCTGAGAGGGTTTGCCGAGCAGCCCTGTTACAGTTTGTCGGCGGGGCAGCAGCGTCGCGTCAGTCTCGCCCGATTATTTTGCAGTGATGCCAGTTTCTGGTTGCTGGATGAACCCTTTACCGCTATCGACCAGCGGGGGGTTGCAGAGATAGAACGCTGGATATGTGAATTTGCCGATGGCGGTGGTGCGGTATTATTGACCACTCACCACCCCCTCGATTTACCGCGACCACTGCGCCGCGTAGAACTGGCGGGCGGCTGATGGCGGACCTGAGCATGTTGGGAGTGATGGCCGCGGTCTTGCGCCGCGATCTGCAGAGCGCGCTGCGCCGCGGCAGTGAATGGAGTAACCCGCTGCTGTTCTTTGTCATGGTATGCAGCTTGTTTCCCCTTGGTATTGGCCCGGAGCGCCAGCAGTTGGCAGTTTTGGCACCCGGGATTATCTGGGTGGTGGCCCTGTTGGCATCGATGATGGCGACTGACGGCCTGTTCCGCAGTGACTACGACGACGCGACATTGGAGCAGTTGTTGTTGAGTCCGATGCCGCTGTACCCGCTGGTTTTGGCAAAAACCCTAGCGCACTGGTTAGTCAGCGGTTTGCCGCTGAGCCTGCTGTCGCCGTTGCTGGCGACCATTTTGCAGTTGCCGGTGGCGGGCTTTGCGGTGTTGCTGGTTAGCCTGGTATTGGGCACGGTGGTGCTCAGTTTCATCGGCGCTATTGGTGCAGCCCTGACGGTCGGCCTGCGCAAGGGCGGCTTGCTGCTGTCATTGATTGTGTTGCCGCTATATATCCCGGTGCTGATTTTCGGCAGTGCAGCGGTTAAGCATGCCATTGACGGCGCGGCTTATCTGCCGGCGCTGGCAATGTTGGCGGCGATGCTGTTGACCGCTCTGGCATTGGCGCCGCTGGCGATAGCTGGCGCCCTGCGCATCAGCGTCGATCAGTAATAGCAGAATTCAACTAGAGGACGGTGCAACTTTGGCAAATTGGCAGTGGTTTCATAAATGGGGTTCGCCGCGCTGGTTTTATCAGTTCAGTGGTCGCTTGCTGCCTTGGTTGGCGGTGCCGGCCCTGCTGCTGTTGATAGGCGGTTGTATTTGGGGCTTGGCGTTTGTGCCGGCGGATTTTAAACAGGGCAACAGCTTTCGAATTATCTATATCCACGTGCCGGCCGCGGCTGTCGCGATGGGCGGCTATGTGTTGATGGCGGTTGCCGCGGCAGTGCATTTGATTTGGCGGATGAAACTGGCGGCGATAGTGATGCTGTCTGCGGCCCCGATAGGTGCAGCGCTGACATTTTTGGCCTTGCTCACTGGCGCAGTGTGGGGCAAGCCGACGTGGGGAACCTGGTGGGTGTGGGATGCGCGTATCACCTCCGTATTGATACTGTTTTTCTTGTATCTGGGGTTGATAGCGTTATATCAGGCCTTTGAGAACCGCGATGCTGCGGCTCGCGCTTGTGCGGTACTGGCGATTGTGGGTGTGGTGAACATCCCTATCATTTATTGGTCTGTGGAGTGGTGGTACAGCCTTCATCAGCCAGCGAGCATTAAATTTATCGGTGAGTCGAGCATCCATCCCAGCATGTTGAGGCCGCTTATGGCGACGCTAACCGGTATGTATCTGTTTTTTGGCTGGGTGCTTTTGCTGTTTGTTCGCGCCGATATTCTCGAGCGTGAGCGCAACACGCGCTGGGTGCAGGAATTGCTCAGTAGCGAACGGTCGGGAGAGTAAGATGTTTTTTGCGAGCGTGGGTGAACTGTGGAATATGGCCGGCCACGGGCCCTATGTCTGGTTTAGCTTTGGCGTCAGTACGCTGGTGTTAATTGGTTTGCTGCTGGAGGCGCGCCGTCGCGACCGCAGTGCTCGTGCGCTGGTAGCGGCGGCGGCCCGCAGGCGCCGTGCCGAGACCCACACTTCATAATTGCAACGGAGACCATATGGCTATGCATCCCCTGCGTAAGCAACGCCTAGGAATAGTCGTTTTTATTTTGCTTGCCAGTGCGGCAGCCGCAGCGTTTTTGGGCTACGCGCTGCGTGAAAACATAAATTTGTTCTATCCACCGGCCGAGATTGCTGCGGGCAAAGCGCCGCAGGGCAAGAAAATTCGCGCTGGCGGTATGGTTGAAGAGGGCTCAGTGCAGCGCGCGACTGACAGTTTGAAAGTGCGATTTAGAGTGACCGATTACAGCGCCAGCGTCGAGGTGGCTTACGAGGGTATTCTGCCGGACCTCTTTGCCGAAGGCGAGGGCGTTGTGGTTACCGGCCGCCTGGCTGAGGACGGGGTATTCTACGCTGACGACGTATTGGCTAAACACGATGAAAAGTATATGCCGCCGGAAGTGAGCGCGGCCTTGGAACAGTCGGCGGAGAGCCGCAACAACGAGGCGGCTGGCCGCGGGGAGTACGACGGCACGTGATTATCGAACTGGGTCATTTTGCGTTGATACTCGGCTTGGGTTTTGCGCTGTTGCTAGCGGTGCTGCCCATGTACGGGGTATGGCGGGGCGATCGCCAAGCTATGGCGACAGGTGCGACCTTGGCTGTGGGACAGTGCCTGTTTACCAGCGTGGCGATTAGCTGTCTGTTTTATGCTTTTTTGCACGATGATTTTTCGGTGAATATTGTCGCCGCACAGTCTAATTCACAGTTGCCATTGGCCTATAAATTCAGCGCTCTATGGGGGGGGCACGAGGGTTCGCTGTTGCTGTGGCTGGAGGTGCTGACCTTGTGGACGGTAGCCGTTGCGCTGTTTTCCCGGCAGTTGCCACTGGATATTTTGGCGAGAGTGCTGTCCGTTATGGGCATGGTGGCGGTGGGCTTCTTTAGCTTTGCCCTGTTTACCTCTAACCCCTTTGCGCGCAATCTCATTAATCCCCCGGCGAACGGTCAGGATCTAAACCCCTTGCTGCAAGACCCGGGCATGGTGATTCATCCACCGATGTTATACATCGGCTATGTGGGTTTTTCGGTTGCCTTTGCCTTTGCTATTGCCGCGTTGCTCAGTGGTCGTATGGATGCCAGTTGGGCGCGTTGGTCGCGCCCTTGGACTAATGTTGCCTGGCTGTTCTTGACGGCAGGTATCACCTTGGGTAGCTGGTGGGCTTATTATGAACTGGGTTGGGGTGGCTGGTGGTTTTGGGACCCGGTGGAAAACGCTTCATTTATGCCGTGGCTAGTTGGCACGGCGCTAATCCATTCGCTGGCGGCGACAGAGAAGCGCGGTATCTTTAAGTCGTGGACCTTGTTGCTGGCGATCTTTGCGTTTTCATTGAGTTTGCTGGGAACCTTCCTGGTGCGCTCAGGCGTATTGACGTCTGTGCATGCCTTTGCCGCTGACCCGACCCGCGGCATGTTTATTCTCGCTTTCCTGTCATTGGTGGTGGGCGGCTCGCTGACGCTTTACGCATTCAAAGCGCCAAGTCCAAGCAGTGCCAAGCCCTTTGAGCTGTTGTCACGCGAAGCCCTGTTGCTCGCCAATAATATTTTGCTGGTGGTTGCCGCTTTGACGGTGCTGTTAGGTACGTTGTTTCCATTAATCATGGACTTTGCCGGGCTCGGAAAATATTCGGTGGGGCCGCCGTACTTTAATGCGCTGTTTGTGCCGATATGCTGTCTGTTGGCGGTATTGGTGGGTATTGGCCCCAGTTCACAGTGGAAGCGCAGCAATACCGGCCGCTGGTTGTCGGCCATGTTGGTGGCCTTGCTGGCGTCAGCGCTCCTGGGGGTGTTAATGCCCTGGTTGTACGGTGGGGAGTTATACCTGGGGGCCAGTATCGGCGCTCTGCTGTTCGTGTGGATCGTGGCCAGCACGCTGGTCAACTTGCGCGATAAGACGCGCAATGCACGCTCCGTGGCAGCGGGACTGGCGCGTTTGACACCTTCCTACTACGGCATGGTTATCGCGCACCTGGGGCTGGCATCGGCGGTGCTGGGGGTGGCAATGGTCAGCAGTTTTCACGACGAGCGGGATCTGCGAATGGCGGTGGGCGACACTGCGGATACGGCCTTTGGTTATCGAGTGGTGTTTGAGGATATTCAGCCGATTAGCGGCCCCAACTACCAGGGGCAGCAGGGGCGTTTTAGTCTGTATCGCGGCGACCAGTTGTTGACGACGCTGGCGCCAGAGAAGCGCCGTTATCACGCGCGCGCTTCACAGGTAATGACCGAGGCGGCGATTGATGCAGGCTTACTGCGCGATGTGTATATCGCCCTTGGCGAGCCCGTTGGCGATCGCGCCTGGGCGGTGCGTATTCACATTAAGCCGTTTGTGCGCTGGATTTGGCTGGGCGGTATTCTCATGGCCTTGGGCGCTTTGTTGGCGATCTGCGACAAACGCTACCGCCGGGCAGCGGTGCGCAACTCCGCAGCCATTGCAGGGGGTGTACATGGACAGGCTTAAACTGTTTTTACCGCTGATCATTTTTCTGGTTCTGGCCGCAGTGTTTTTCGGTGTTCAGCGCCGGGTGCAAACCGGTGATTACAGTCCCACGGCCTTGCCGTCGGCGTTGCTCGATCGGCCGCTGCCAGATTTTTCACTGACAACCTTGGCCGGTGGTCAGCTCAGTCGCGAGCAGTTGCCCAAGCAGTGGCTGCTGGTGAATGTTTGGGCGACCTGGTGCCCGAGTTGCCACTACGAGCACCCTTTTTTAGTTGAGCTGGCGCAGCGTGGTGTATTGATTTTGGGCGTCGATTACAAAGATCGACGGCAGCCGGCCCTGCAGTGGCTGGCGGAAAAGGGCGATCCCTACTTTGCCACGGTGTTTGATGCTCAGGGGCAGTTGGGTTTGGATCTTGGGGTGACAGGGGCGCCAGAGACCTATTTGGTGGATGCTCGGGGGCTGGTGCGTTTTCGCTACCAGGGGGCCCTGGATCAAAAGGTTTGGGATCGCGAGTTTGCGCCGCTGATAGCGACGCTCGAAAGTGAGGTGATGCCATGAGGCTGCAGCAATTGCTGGCGATGTTGTTGCTAGTCATATCAATGCCGGCGCTGGCCGTGATCGAGACCTATGAATTTGACAACGACGTGCAGCGCCAGCGCTACAACGCGTTTATAGAAGAACTGCGCTGTCCTAAATGTCAGAATCAGAATTTGTCGGGGTCGGACTCGGCCATTGCCCAGGATCTGCGGCGCCAGGTTCACCAGATGATCATGGCGGGTAAATCCGATATTGAGATTACCCAATATATGGTGGATCGCTACGGTGATTTTATTCTTTACCGGCCGCGCTTTAATGCCGCTACCGCGGTGCTTTGGCTGATGCCATTGGCACTGTTGTTGATTGGGTTGGCGGTGTGGGCGCTGATGACATCGCGGCGCAATAGTCCGCCGGGTGGCGAGTTGACCGACGTGGATCAGCAGGCTTTGCAGGCTTTGCTCGATGATGATCGCGACGATAAGCCCGGCGCAGGGGGAGCCTCATGAACGCTGTAGAGTTGGGGCTCGCGCTGTTGTTGGTGGTGGCAATGGGCTTGTGTGTGCTGGCATTTCGCTCACCTCGGGCCGTTGCTGATGATTTATTGCGTCATCGCGCCGCGCAGCGGGAATTTTATCGCCAGCGCCAAACTGAGCTGCAGGCTGATTTCGATATGGGGCTCATCGATGAGCAGCAGCAGCGTGAGTTAAATGCCGAGTTGGATCGGCAGCTGCTGGAGGAAAATGCCGAGTTGTCGCCGCCGCCAGCGCAGCGTCGCAGTGTCTTGCTGTGGGCCTCCGTCGCGGCACTGCCGTTGCTGTCGCTACTGGTTTACGACCAGCTGGGGTACCGCTTGGACCTTAAGTTGCTGGCGGTCCAGCGGCAGTTGTTTAGTGGCGAGCGGCCCAGCGAAGAGGGTTTGCAGCGCTTTGAGGCATTGGTCGAAGACATTTTGCAGCGCCGGCCGGAAACCACCGAGCTGTTGGTGACTATGGCGGCGATCCGTCGTCAGCAAGGTGATTACCGCGGCGCTGTTGACTACTACCAGCGCTTGTCGCAGCTCTACCCGCAGGATGCCGATGCCCTGGCGCAGTTGGCGCAGGCGCGGTATTTGGCGGCTGAGCGGCGCCTGGATGGCGAGACGCGAGAGCTGTTGCAGAGGGCACTGGCCATTAATCCCGATCAGGCTACGGCGCTGGGGGTATTGGGAATCAACGCCTTTGCGGTCGGCGATTATTTGCTGGCCTTGAAGCATTGGCAGCGCTTGCTGGGGGGCTTAGATGCCCGTTCAGGCGAGGCAATGGTGATTGCTTCTGGCGTGAACGAGGCCAAGCGGCGCGCTATTGAAGAGGGCAAGTTGCGGGGCTTGATGGTGAATGTCGCCCTAGATGCCGCGCTGGGTGACAAGCCAGAGGGGGTGTTATTTGTGGTGGCGCGGGCGACCGATGGCAACCCCATGCCGGTGGCAGCACTGCGGCAGCCGGTCTCAAAGGAGGGGGAAATCTTCCCCCTGCGCTTGTTTTTGACCGATGGTGATGTCATTCGCCAGGGCAAACGGCTTGAGGACTTCGCGGCGCTGAGCCTGTCGGCGCATATCAGCCGCTCGGGCGCTGCGGTGCGCCGCACTGGTGATTGGGTGTCGGCACCACTGCGCTTGTCTACTGCCGAGAATGAAATCAGCCTGCTGATCGATAGCGAGTTCGCTGTTGGGGGGGAGGCTAAGTGATTTTCTGCTGTGGTTGGCGGATTGTCGGGCTATAATCGCGCTTTGCGCTCATCTCACCCAGCCTGTATGCAGCCGGCGAGCTGTCGATAACAACAACGGGGCTGGGCGACAAGCTTGGTTACGGTTCCTATGCGTCTGAAAAGTATTAAATTGGCGGGTTTCAAGTCTTTTGTTGACCCGACTACCGCCCATTTTCCCAGTAATCTATCGGCGGTGGTCGGCCCCAATGGCTGCGGTAAGTCGAATATTATCGACGCCGTGCGTTGGGTCATGGGGGAGAGCTCGGCCAAAAATTTGCGCGGCGAGTCGATGACCGATGTCATTTTTAATGGCTCTGTCGATCGCAAGCCCGTGGGGCAGGCGTCTATTGAGCTGGTGTTTGATAACACCGCCGGAAAATTGGGTGGGGAATACGCCCGCTACAGCGAAATTGCCATACGCCGAAAAGTGACGCGCGAAGGGACTTCCGAATACTATTTAAATGGCACAAAGTGCCGGCGTCGCGACATTACCGATATTTTTCTGGGCACCGGCCTCGGTCCGCGCAGCTACGCGATTATTGAGCAGGGCATGATCTCGCGCCTGATCGAATCTAAGCCAGAAGAATTGCGGGTGTTTATCGAGGAAGCCGCGGGGATTTCCAAGTACAAGGAGAGACGCCGGGAAACCGAAAACCGCATGCGCCGCACCCACGAAAACTTGGAGCGCCTTACTGACCTGCGCGATGAGCTGGAGCGGCAGTTGCAGCACTTGCAACGCCAGGCCGCAGCGGCGGAAAAATACACCGAGTACAAAAAAGAAGAGCGTCTGCTGCGCGCCCAGCTGCAAGTACTGCAGTGGCGGGCCCTAGACGAACAAGTCGCTGAAAAAGAAGGTCACATCCGCGAGCTTGAACTCGATCGCGAGGCGGTGGTGACCGAGCAGGTTTCGCTGGGCACGGCGATTGAACAGGCCCGTGATCAACACAGCCAGCTCAACGATAGTTTTAATGAGGTGCAGGGGCGTTTCTATAGCATCGGGGCGGAGATCGCCAGGGTCGAGCAGAGCATTCAGCACCAGCAGGAAAGGCGCAATCAGCTCGATGCCGATTTGCAGCGCCTAGAAGCGAATATTCAAGAAACCACCCGCCATTTAGACAGTGATCGCGGCAAAATTCAGCTCTGGGAAGAGGAAATTTCTGCGATAGAGCCCGAGCTGGAAATTAGTCAGGTCGAGGAAGAAACCGCTGGCGAGACCTTGATTGCCGCCGAAGATGCCATGCAGTCCTGGCAGTTGCGCTGGGACGAGTTCAACCACAGTGCCGCGGGTCCGCGCCAGCGAGCGGAAGTGGAGCAGTCGCGAATTCAACATCTTGAACTGAGCATGCAGCGGCTGCAGGAGCGTATTCAAAAAGCCGAAGGCGAGCGTGCCGGTTTGACCCAGGACGATGTTGATGGCGACGTTGAATTGCTGCAGGAGCAGGCGGCGGCCCTAGAGCTTGAGGGCGAGGCGCTGCAGGAGCGCCAAGACCAATTGCTGCCGCAGATTGCCGCAAGCCGCGAACAAATTCGCGACAGCAGTGATGAGCTGGACCGTTGTCGCGGTGAGATGCAACGCCTGCGCGGGCGTATGGCATCGCTGGAAGCATTGCAGCAAGCGGCGCTGGGCCAGGGCGATAAAACCCTGTCGGGGCTGCTGCAACAGCACGGTTTGGACACCGCGGTTCGCGCAGCAGAGTCGCTGCAGGTTGAGGAGCGCTGGCAAACCGCGGTGGAAACGGTGCTGGGTGACCAGCTGCAGGCGCTGTGTGTCGACAGTCTAGCGGGTCTGGGTGGACTGTTAGACGAGCTTAAGGATGGTCAGTTGAGCTTTGTTGAAGCTGGGGCTGGCCGAGAGGTTAGCGGCGACAGCTTGGCCGACAAAATCACCGGCAGCGCTGCGCTGCAGGGCGTCTTGTCTCGGGTTAAAGTGGCCGAGGATTTAACCGATGCCCTGGCCCGCCGGGCAGACCTTGCCGACGGTGAATCGCTGGTCACTGCCGATGGACTCTGGTTTGGCCGGGATTGGTTGCGGGTGAGTCGTGGGGATACCGCGCAGAGTGGGGTGCTGCAGCGCCAGGAGGAACTGCAGGAACTGAAGGTGGCGATTGACGCCGGCGAGGAGCAGATTGCGGATCTGCTGGCGCAGCTCGAGGCCAGCCGCGAGCAGTTAAAGCAGTTTGAAAATGATCGCGAAACGGCGCAGCGCGAGCTGCAGCAGCACAGCCGTCAGCAGAGCGAATTGCGCGCCCAGCTCAGCGCCCAGCAGGCCCGAATCGAGCAACTGGGTGTGCGTCGTCAGCGACTGGATGCCGACATCCACGAGTTGCGCAATCAATTTTCGATCGAACAGCAGTCTTTGGGCGACGCGCGTATGACCCTGCAAGAGGCCATAGAGTCTATGGAGCGCGATTCCGGGCAGCGCGAGCAGCTGCTGAGTGAGCGCGACAGCAATCGCGGCATATTGGATGCCGCCCGGCAAAAGGCGCGGCAGAGCAAGGACCACGCCCACCAATTGGCGATGCGCTATCAGTCGCTGCAAACCCAGCGCGATGCCGCCTTGCAAAATATTGGCCGCACCGAGGAGCAGCTGGAACAGCTGCGCGAGCGCAAGGAGCAGCTGCAAGAGAGCTTTGATGACAATGATTCGCCAATAGATGACCTCAAGCTCGACTTGGAAGCTCGCCTGGAGCAGCGATTGGCAGTTGAAGACGAGCTCAGTGCGGCCCGCCGGTCGCTAGAAGAGGTCGATGCAAAGTTGCGTGAGCAGGAGCAGCGCCGGCACAGTATCGAGCAGCGACTGCAGCAGGTGGCCAGCAAGCTGGAGGCTGCCAGGGTTGAAAATCAAGGCCTGCAGGTGCGCCGCAAGGGCTTGCAAGATCAATTGCAGGAGGCCCAGTTTGACTTGCAGGCGGTATTGGCCAGCCTGCCCGAGGCGGCCAATGAAAGCGACTGGCATGCGCAGTTGGAGGGCGTGGGCAGGAAGATTGCGCGCTTAGGGCCTATCAACCTGGCGGCGATCGAAGAGTATAAGCAGCAGTCTGAGCGCAAGAATTACCTCGATGCACAAAACAAGGATTTGGAAGACGCACTGGAAACTTTGGAAAATGCCATTCGTCGCATCGACAAAGAAACCCGTAGTCGCTTTAAAGAAACCTTTGATCGGGTGAACAACGGCTTACAAGAATTGTTTCCGAAAGTCTTTGGCGGCGGCAGTGCCTACTTGGAAATGACGGGTGATGATCTGTTGGACACCGGTATTTCTATCATGGCCAGGCCGCCGGGCAAGCGCAATGCCACGATCCATTTGCTGTCAGGGGGCGAAAAGGCGCTGACAGCGATTGCCTTGGTGTTTTCGATTTTCCAGCTGAACCCAGCGCCGTTTTGTATGCTCGACGAGGTTGACGCGCCACTGGATGACGCCAATGTGGGGCGTTATTCACGGATGGTGAAGGAAATGTCAAAAGAGGTGCAATTTATCTATATCAGCCACAACAAAATTGCGATGGAAATGGCGGATCAGTTGATGGGGGTGACGATGCACGAGCCCGGGGTGTCGCGACTGGTGTCGGTAGATTTGGAAAAAGCGGCCGAGATGATCGCTTCCTGAGCGGCAGTGCGTCGCCGCTAGATGCTAGATATTTGCGCGATCGCGTGGAACAATACGGCGAGTTAACGCTCGAACCACACCGGGGTGTATCGAGTGGATATGCAGGCCATATAACAGGCAAACAAGGGCCGAGGAATGGATCTCAGTGTTAGAGATTGGTTGATTATTATTGGGGCATTGCTGGCTGTAGCGGTATTGCTCGATGGTGTTCGGCGGATGCGCAATGAGCGCAAGGACGCTCTGCGGATGTCGGCCAGAACGCGCCGTGAAGGCGAAGAGAAGTTGCTTAATCCCGAGCTGCCAGGCGAGGCTAGAGTGGTGGCAGTGCGTGAAACGCCCAGCTTGCGCCCAAGTGACGGCGGTGTGGCGGAGCCCTTGCCAGAACGGTCCGAGGAACACGAGGATGTGTTGATGCGCGGTGTTGGCGAAGCGGCTGCAGCCAAGGCGTCGCTCAATGCCAGTCTGCAACATCGCGCATCGCCGAAAAGTGAGCGCAGTGAAGCGTCTTTGGAACGGGCTAAAAGCGCTGAGCCACGCATCGACAAGCGTGTCGCCGATGCCGTAGATGGCGATGTGCGCCGGGCGCCCGAGCCCGAATCGACGAGCGGACAAGCAGCGCCGGCGGAGGTCGAAGAGTTGATCGTTGTCAACGTTATGGCCGACAGTGATAAACCCTACCTTGGTGAGGATTTGCTGCAAATTCTGCTGGCATGTGATTTGCGTTATGGGCGTATGAATATCTTCCATCGTTTCGAGAACGCCGATGGCAGTGGCCCCGAGCAATTTAGTGTGGCGAATCTGGTCGAACCTGGCAATTTTGATTTGGATGCCATTGACGGCTTCACGACGCCGGGCGTGGTGTTTTTTATGAGCCTGCCTGGGCCGAAAGACAGCATGCAAGCCTTTGATGCGATGCTGGAAACCGCGCGCTGCTTGGTGAAGAATCTGGGCGGAGAACTGCGTGACCAGACGCACAGTGTTGCGACCAAGCAGACGCTGGAGCACTACCGCCAGCGCATTCGTGATTTTGAGCGTCGCCAGCTTACCCTGATGTAACACCACAACGGTTGTATTAATGTCCGAGTCCTCTCTGCGCGCAAGGTTAGAGACCTTGCGCGAGCAGCTTCATGAGCACAGCCACCGCTATTATGTGTTGGATGAGCCCAGTATTCCCGATGCCGAGTACGATCGCCTGTTTCGGGAGTTGCAGGAACTCGAAGCGGCTCACCCCGAGTGGCACAGCGATGATTCGCCCAGCCGCAGGGTGGGTGCTCAGCCACTGACAGCCTTTCGGCAGGTGCGCCATGAAACCCCCATGTTGTCGCTAGACAATGTGTTTTCCGAGCAGGAGCTGCGCGATTTTGACAGGCGTATCCGCCAGCGCCTCGGCGATGACCAAGCCCTGTGTTATGCCTGTGAGCCCAAACTAGACGGTATTGCGGTCAGCCTGTTGTACGTCGATGGGGTGTTGGTGCGCGGCGCCACGCGCGGCGACGGCCGCGTCGGCGAGGATATCAGCGACAATGTGCGCACGGTATCGTCGATACCGCTGAAACTTCGCGGAGACGACTGGCCCGCCGAATTGGAAGTGCGCGGCGAAATCTATATGCCCCGCGCCGGCTTTGAGCGGATGAATGAGCGGGCGCGGGAGCAGGGCAGCAAAAGTTTTGTCAATCCGCGCAATGCCGCCGCCGGCAGTTTGCGCCAGTTGGACAGTCGGGTTACGGCTACACGGCCGCTGGAAATGTGTTGCTATGGCATTGCCGGCGCGCAGGGTGAGCAATTTTCCAGCCACAGCGAAGGCCTGCGGGCGCTGGCCAACTGGGGCTTTCGTATCAATGCGGAAATGGCCGTGGTCAGCGGCATTGATGCCTGCGTGGAGTACTATTCGCAGTTACTGGCACGCCGCGATGCGCTGGCCTACGATATCGACGGTATCGTTTTTAAGGTCGACGCGCTGGCACTTCAGGCGCGCCTCGGCTTTGTTTCCCGCGCGCCGCGCTGGGCTGTTGCCCACAAATTTCCCGCCCAGGAAGAAATTACCCAGCTGCGCGACGTTGAGTTTCAGGTCGGCCGAACCGGTGCGGTGACACCGGTGGCCAAGCTGGAACCCGTTTTCGTCGGCGGGGTAACGGTGAGCAACGCCACGCTGCACAACTTTGATGAGATAGACCGCTTGGGCGTTAAAATCGGCGACAGCGTTGTCGTGCGTCGGGCCGGCGATGTTATTCCACAAATTGTGCAAGTGATTGCTGAGCGTCGCGACGATTCGGTGCGTGATATTGCCGTGCCCACGCGCTGTCCGGTCTGCGACAGTGAGCTTGAGCGCGCCCCGGGTGAGGCGGTGCTGCGCTGCAGCGGTGGCCTGGTGTGCGCGGCTCAGCGCAAGGAGGCGATTAAACACTTTGCCAGCCGCAAAGCCATGGATATCGACGGCCTGGGTGACAAGCTGGTAGAGCAGATGGTGGACGCGGGCTTGATTCACACCATGGCTGACCTGTATCGCTTGACGGTTGATCAGCTCAGCAGCTTGGAGCGGATGGGGGCGAAATCGGCGGAGAATTTATTAGCGGCCTTGGCGGCCTCAAAGAAAACGACATTGGCTCGCTTTCTTTACGCCCTGGGTATTCGCGAGGTCGGCGAGGCCACGGCCTTAAATCTTGCGCAGCATTTTAATAAGCTCGAAGCCTTGATGGCAGCCGGTGATGAGGCACTGCTTGAGGTGAGCGATGTCGGCCCCATTGTCGCCAGCCATATCCACAGCTTTTTTGCCAGCGAGCACAACGTCGAGGTGATTGCCCAGTTGCGAGAGTGTGGTGTGTCGTGGCCACAGCCGCAGCGCCGCGAGGCTGGCGAGCAGCCGCTTGCCGGGCAGACTTGGGTACTTACTGGTAACCTGGAGGCCATGACCCGCAGTGAGGCCAAGGAAAAACTTCAGGCGCTGGGCGCCAAGGTCGCGGGCAGCGTGTCGGCTAAAACCGACTGTTTAGCGGCGGGTGCCAATGCCGGTTCAAAGCTTCGCAAGGCGGAGGAGCTGGGTGTAAAAGTCCTCGATGAGGCGGGCTTGCTGGCTGTGTTGGCCGAAGGAGAGAGTTGATGTTGATGCGCGTAACACTACTGCTATTGCTTCTCCTCAGTACCGCTTGTACTACGGCGCCACCGCGAAACCCGAATGATCTCTGCGATATTTTTCGTGAAAAAGACGATTGGTATGAAGAGGCTAGCGCTGCTGCCGAGCGCTGGAATTCGCAGATTCCCATCATGATGTCGATCATGTATCAGGAGTCGGGCTTCGTGGCCAAAGCCAAACCGCCGCGCAAGTACTGGTTGGGTTTTATCCCCGCGGGGCGCATGTCCGATGCCTATGGCTACCCCCAGGCCAAAGATGGCACCTGGGATTGGTATAAGGATAAAACCGGTAATTGGGGTGCCGATCGCGATGATTTTGACGACGCCATCGATTTCATTGCTTGGTACAACAATGTCAGCAGCCGTACCCTGGGTATTGCAAATAGCGATGCCTATTCGCTGTATTTGGCTTACCACGAGGGGCACGGTGGCTTTAAGCGGCGGACCTTTGCCAGTAAGCCCTGGCTTAAACGAGTGGCGGGCAAGGTGTCTGCCCGCTCGCGCAGTTATTCAGCACAATTGCAGCGTTGCGAAGAAGACCTGAAAAACCGCGGTTGGTTTTTCGGCTTGTTTTAATCTCTCACCATTCGCCACTGTTGGCCATCGACTGCCACGGCTCTTGTGGGGGTAGGGGCTTCCCGGCCTGCAGTAGTTCCACCGATATATTGTCGGGCGAGCGTACAAAGGCCATATGACCATCCCTGGGTGGGCGATTAATTGTCACACCACCGGCTTGCAATTTGGCACACAGGGCGTAGATGTCGTCGACGCGATAGGCCAGGTGGCCAAAATTTCTCCCGCCGTGGTATTGCTCTGGGTCCCAGTTGTAGGTCAGTTCTAGAGTGGGGCTTTTGCTGGCCTCGGCACTGCTTAAATCGCCCTCTGCGGCCAGGTATACCAAGGTGAAGCGGCCTTGCTCACTGTCGTAGCGCGACACCTCATGCAAGCCCAGTAGGTCGCAGTAAAAATGCATTGAGGCGTCTAAATCTGCGACGCGAACCATTGTGTGAAGGTATTTCATAGAATCTCCGATTGCGTTGGGCGCGGTTAGCATAGACCGCGGCTTGCTGCGCAATGGTAGCGCTTGAGCTAGGCTTGGGTGAATCGCTTTAAAACACTTACTGGAAAATAGCTCAATGGCAGCGGCCAAGTTACTCGTTGTTTATCACAGTCAGTCCGGGCGCAACGCGCGCTTGGCTTATGCGGCGGCGGCCGCAGCCCGCGAGGAGGGGGGCGAGGTATGCTTGGCGCGTGCGGCCGAGGTCGGCTGTCGGGATCTGCTGTGGTGTGACGCCTTGCTGCTGTTTACTCCGGAAAATTTTGGCGCATTGCCAGGAGAGTTGAAGGACTTCCTGGATCGCAGCTTTTATCCGGCCAATACCCAGCAACTACTGCGGCCTTATGGGGTTTTTGTCTGTACGGGTAATGATGGCAGTGGTGCCTTGCGCGAGCTGCAGCGAATCGCTAAAGGCCTGGTGCTGAAAATGGTCGCCGAGCCGATAATTTGCAAGGGCGCGCCGGGCGACGACGATTTTGACGCCGCTAAAGAATTGGCTGCCGCCATGGTGGTGGCAGTGGATATGGGGGTTTATTAAGGTATTTTTACAGAAACTGGCGGTATTCATTGGCGAACATAGGTGGAATCCACATTAGACAGCTATGCCTATGAGTATAGACTCCGGAGCATCATGGTCGTGCGCGACATAAATTGCCGTGGTCTAGTGAAATAACAATAAACATTCCTGGGAGAGTCTGCATATGAAAATACTGCGTGTTTGTTCGATTGGCATGGCGTCAGCCGTGTTGGGTGCTGGTTTAAGCCCTTTTCCCAAGGCGATTGCCGCACCCGCTTTGGAGGAAGTGTTGGTTACGGCAACCCTGCGTACCGAAAGCCTGCAAGATGTACCGGTATCGGTTAATGCGGTGAGCGGTGAAAAAATGCAGGAAGCCGGCATCGATAAAATCGAAGACCTGCAAGCCTATGTCCCCAACCTGTCGATGTCAGAAACCGGCATTGGCACCAATATTTATATTCGCGGTATCGGCTCAGGGATTAACCCCGGCTTTGAACAGTCGGTGGGCATGTATTTTGATGGTGTGTCTTACAGTCGGGCGCAGTTGACTCGGGCACCATTTCTCGACTTGGCGCGGGTGGAAGTTTTGCGCGGGCCGCAAAATATTCTCTATGGCAAAAATAGCATTGCCGGTGCGCTAAGTTTGATATCCGCGCGGCCCGGCGATGAGCAAGAGGGCTCCTTATCCGTCTTGTATGAACCCGATCACGAGGAGCGCGTGATTGATTTTGTCCTGTCTGGTCCGCTGACCGACAATTTGGGGGCGAGGGTCGCAATGCGCAAGCGGTCAATGGATGGCTATATCGAAAACCTGACGCTCAACCGCGATGAGCCTGAACGCGACGAAAGCACCTTTCGCGCGATACTGGATTGGGATGCCAGTGACGATCTGACTGCCATGTTAAAGTTTGAGCTGGGCAAGTTTAATGTCGACGGTCGCCAGATTGAAATTGTTAACGACCAGCCGTCGACGATTGGGGCCTTTGGCGGGGCAAGCTATACGCAAATTCTTGTGGCGCAGTTTGGCGCCGACCCCTCTACGCTGGATAACACCCTGAACTACAAGCGCTCCTCCAACGGTGATTACAGCAATAACCGCACGCGCAATTTGACCTTGAATGTTGACTATGCACTGGGCGAAGGCACCCTGACGTTCATTACCGCCGCACTGGAATATGAATTCGATGAGCTGTGTGACTGTGACTTCACTGGCGCCAATGTATTTAGCGTGCCGTTTAATGAAGACTATGAGCAGTACAGTCAGGAGGTGCGCTGGGCATCGCCGGTAGGGGAAACCTTTGAGCATATCGGCGGCGTTTACTACCAGACCAGCTATCTCGATTTTTATGACAGCATCGTTATTGACAGTGCGATCATCCCCACTGCAGTAGCGCTGCGCACCGGATCGCAGGCCGCAGGTAATTCGATTGCCAATACCACCACGCCGCGTTATTTCAGCTCCGATGCCGAATTGTGGTCGGTGTTCTGGCAAACCACGTGGAATGTCAATGAGCGTTTGCGCGCAAACCTCGGCCTGCGTTATTCCGAGGAGGAGAAAAAAGGCACGAGAAGCCTGACCGTTGCCGATTTGCAGGGTAATGAACGCCCGCTGGGAACGGTGGATGGTGTGTTGGATGGGGTGTTTAAAATTGAGCGCCACGATTTAAATGACGTTCAGGACACCGAGCAGCTGGCGCCGTCCATCAACGTTCAGTGGGACGCCACCGACGAGATGATGGTCTATGCAACGGCCAGCCGCGGCTACAAATCAGGCGGCTTTGATGCTCGCTCCAATGCCTCGCCCAGCGCCGCCCCCAATGCGGCAGGCAATGTGATTTTAGGCTCATTTGAATACGACGAAGAGCAGGCGACCAGTTTCGAAATTGGTGCCAAAACCAGCTTTTGGGATGGCCGTGCCGAGCTGAATATCGCCGCGTTTTTTACCCAATACGATGACCTGCAGGTGAGCATCTTCGATGGCACCCTGGGCTTTAACGTCGGTAATGCGGGTAAGGCAGAAACCCAGGGTCTGGAATTCGACGGCCGGGTGGCATTAACTGACGAACTGACAATGAGCGCAGCCATTGCCTTTCTCGATTTCGAATTCACCGAGTTTGAAAACGGCCAATGTTATCAGGGGCAGACACCTGACAGTGTGGTCAACGGTGTCGCTTTTTGTGATTACAAGGGAAAGAGCAATCAATACGTAGCCGATTATTCCGGTAATCTCGCGTTTAGCTACACTCGCAGCTTTGGTGACGCGATGGAATTTCGCGCGGCGACAGACTTTGTGTTTACCGATGAATACAATTCTTCGCAAAACCTTGATCCAAGCCAAGAGCAAGATGCGTACGTGAAGGTTAATATGCGTTTGGCAGTAGCCGACGTAAAAGAGGGCTGGGAGTTGGCCTTGGTGGGTAAGAATTTGAGTGATGAAGAAGTCGTGTCTTACTCAAACGATACACCCTTGGCGAACAGTAGTTTTGGTAGTGTGAATCACTATGCCTTCGTAGAGCGGCCGCGTAGTATTGCCCTGCAGGCCAGTCTGCGTTGGTAAGTCGCTGTTGTTCAAGGCAGAGGCACCGCAATTTTGCGGTGCCTCTGCTATTCTTGCCTTGAGCTTATGGTTAGGTGCAACTAAGCTGCCAGTATCGTTGCTTGGCGAGCGGAATTGTTATAAGTTGTCGGCGATCACATTGCTCTGTCAGCGTCATTGCTGAGGGGATCCTGGAGGGGGCCGCACCGATGCGTCAGCGTTGGTGTGGTCGGTCATAATATAACAAGGCATTTGGAGATCACATGACCTTGAATAAATCATTAGCGCGCTTTCGTCGTTCTGCTCTGGCAGCAGCTGTTTCGGTAGCTGCATCGCCGCTGTTGGCAGCACCAGTTCTAGAAGAAGTTATTGTTACCGCAACACTACGTGCAGAGAGCCTGCAAGATGTTCCTGTGTCGGTGAATGCGGTAAGTGGCGATAAAATGGCGGAAGCCGGTATTGCCAAGGTAGAAGACCTGCAAGCCTATGTGCCTAACTTGACCATGTCTGAAACAGGCATTGGCACCAATATTTATATCCGCGGTATCGGTTCGGGCATTAACCCCGGTTTCGAACAGTCGGTGGGTATGTATTTTGATGGCGTTAGCTATGGTCGTGCCCAGCTGACTCGTGCGCCCTTCCTCGATTTGGCGCGAGTGGAAGTGCTGCGTGGCCCGCAAAATATCCTGTTTGGTAAGAACAGCATCGCCGGCGCCCTGAGTTTGATTTCTGCCCGTCCCGGTCAGGAATTTGAAGGCAGTGTGTCGGCGACCTATGAGCCCGATTTCAACGAGCAAATTCTAGACCTCATTGTTTCCGGTCCGCTGACTGACAGCGTGGGTGCTCGCCTGGCGATTCGCAAGCGCGATATTGATGGCCATATTGAAAACCTGACCTTGAATCGCGATGAACCCAACCGCGATGAGGCGACTATTCGCGCAATTTTTGAGTGGGATGCGACGGAAAACTTGGTTGCCGCGCTGAAGCTCGAAGCGGGTAAGTTTGATGTCAACGGTCGCCAGATCGAGATTATCAATGACCAGCCATCCACTTCCAGTACAGAAGCCTTCAACGGTCGCACCTATGGCGAGATTCTGGACCGCACAACGATTTCTGTGGGGCCGGTGACTCTGGTTGATGTCGATGCCGATTCGTCGGTGCTGAATAACAAGCAGGATTATAAGCGTTCATCCAATGGTGACTTCAGCTACAACGACACGCAGAACGTCACTCTGAATGTTGACTACTACATGGATGGCCACCAGTTTACCTTTATTACCGGTCTTCTGGGTTACGATACAGAAGAGCTCTGTGACTGTGACTTTACTGGTGCCTCGGTATTCAGTGTTGGCGCAGAGGAAACCTACGACCAGTTCAGCCAGGAGTTTCGCTGGGTGTCTCCGGTGGGTGAGAGCTTTGAATTCATCGCCGGTGGTTTCTATCAGAAAAGCGAGCTGGAATTTTTTGACAGTATTCGCGTAGAAAGCGACATTCTGCCACAGCTGTTGAATGCCGCTGACTTGCAGGAAGGAGGGGCTCGCGGTGAGCGCCCACCCTTTGACACAACAGGTGGTTTTGCCGGTGTTGGTGATGCCGGTGACGAAATTACGAATCTGGGTACTCCGCGTAATTTCACTACAGAAACCGAGCTGTTTTCAGCGTTTTTGCAAACGACTTGGAATGTGACTGACCTGTTCCGTGCGACCCTGGGTTTACGCTATTCCCACGAGACCAAAGACGGCGCGCGCAGCCTTGATTTCAGCAATATTGTTACCGGTGATCGTCCCGCAGAAGGTGAAATTGACACGGTTGTTGCCAAGAACTTCTCGGCCGAGCGTCACGATCTCAAAGGTTCGCGTACCGAAGAGAATGTATCGCCGTCGCTGAACCTGCAGTACGACTACAGCGACGATGTGATGCTTTACAGCACCTTGTCTCGCGGCTTTAAGTCTGGCGGTTACGATGCCCGCTCCAACGCCTCGCCGGAAGCGAACGTCATCCGCCCGCTGCAAAACCCGGATAGCGACCCGATCATTCTGGTTGGTAGTTTTGAGTACGAAGAAGAGCAGGCAACCAGCCTGGAATTCGGTGCCAAAACCACGCTGCTGGACGGTGCGGCTGAGCTGAATATTGCCGCCTTCTATACCGAGTACGACGATCTGCAAGTCAGTATCTTCGACGGCACGCTGGGCTTTAATGTCGGTAACGCCGGCGCGGCGACAACCATGGGTATCGAGCTCGACGGCCGTATGGCGTTGACCGAAAACTTGATGATGACCGGTGCCTTGGCCTTCCTGGACTTTGAGTTTACCGATTATGACAACGGCCAGTGCTATCAGGGACAGCCTGCTGACAGTGTTGTTGACGGTGTCGAGTACTGTGACTACAAGGGTAAGACTAACCAGTATGTGGCGGATTACTCAGGTAACCTGACCTTTGTATACACCACCATGGTGACCAGCGATATTGAATTCCGCGGTGGCCTGGATGTGGTGTTTACCGGCGCTTACAACTCTTCGCAGAACCTTGACCCCAGTCAGGAGCAGGACGCCTACCAGAAGTTTAATGCACGTCTGGGATTGTCTGATGTGTCTGCGGGTTGGGAAGTGGCCCTGTTGGCGAAGAACTTGACGGATGAAACCGTTATTTCTTACTCCAACGACACGCCGCTGGCGAGCAATATCTTTGGCAGTGTGAGCCACTATGGCTTTGTCGAAGCACCGCGCTCTTTTGCCATTCAAGGTACCTATCGCTGGTACTGAGTTGCGCAAGCAGTGCAAGGAAAACGCCGCTATATGCGGCGTTTTTTGTTTTCGGGCACAATGTGGTGGCAAAATTTTATCTGAGCCAGGCTAGCGCCGGGCGGGTGTAGAGAGAAATTGTGAAGAATACGGATCAACGGGTATTGGCCGCTGTTGCGACAAGCTTGGCTGAAGGTGGGGCCGGGTGGTTGTGCACCATTGCCGCAACCTTTGGGGCCTCGCCCAGACCGCTGGGTTCGCTGGCATTTCTGGATGATTGCGGCCGTTTAACCGGCTCCCTGTCTGGGGGCTGCATCGAAGATGACTTACTGGACAAGTTGTCGGCGGGTGAATTTGCGGCCGCTGGCTGCGAACTGCTGGAGTACGGCGTCAGTCCAGAAGAAAACGAGCGTTTTGGCCTGCCTTGCGGCGGTCGCATGCGGGTGCTTGTGGAGCCCTTAGCCGAGCGACATTTAGTGGGCGTACGGGAACTACTGGCGGCTCTGGATGGGCGTCGGGCGATGCGTAGAGAGGTTGACCTTCGGACGGGCGAGTGGCGCTTGCAGCCATTGGATCACTGTCTGCCGCTGACCTTAAGTGATGAAACCTTGCGGCAGGACTTCGGGCCGCGCTTTCAGTTATTGCTGGTCGGCGCCAATGAGTTGGCGCGCTGTATTGCCGAGATCGCGACAGCGATGGACTACCGGGTGCTGGTTTGCGATCCGCGGGAAGATCGGCGCCAACAGTGGCCGGTGACGGGGGTGGAGCTATTGTCGGCGATGCCGGACGATGCAGTGGTGCAGCACGCTTGCGATAAGCACAGTGTGGTGATTACCCTGACCCACGATCCGCGTATCGACGATATGGCGTTAATGCAGGCGCTGCGCGAGGACTGTTTTTATGTCGGCGCACTGGGTTCCGAGCGCACCTCTGCCAAGCGTCGTGAGCGGCTGTTGCAGCTCGACCTCAGCCCTGCGCAGATCGATCGGCTGCATGCGCCGGTGGGCTTGAGCATTGGTAGCAAGTCTGCGATGGAAATTGCGGTGGCGGTGATGGCCGAACTGACGCAACTGCGCCGCCGTGGTGGTTAGCGGGTATGCCTCTGCCTTTGCTTATTTTAGCGGCCGGTTGTAGCCGGCGCTACGGTGACAGCGATAAGCGCTTGGTTGAAATGCCCAAGGGCGGCCGGCTACTGCCTGCGCTGGTGCGCCGGGCTGGCAAGGCCGGCCTTAGCAGCTTTGTGGTGCTGAGCGCCGCGCGCGATGTTGATAACCCCGATCTCAATGCGCTGGCGGCGGAGCGATTGTATTCTCCGCGTGCTGAGGGCGGAATGGGCTATTCTCTGGCCGATGGTATTGCAC